>CAYGZM010000341.1:0-3047 GCA_964354365.1 uncultured Pirellulales bacterium | reverse complement strand
AGACAGAAGGCGGGAGACAGAAGGCGGGAGACAGAAGGCGGGAGACAGAAGGCGGGAGACAGAAGGCGGGAGACAGAATCCAGAAGAGGGATTCCCGATGAGTCGGGATGGGCGTTTTAGTTGTAGGTTCGTTCTTCATATCAAGAATCCTCTATTTGTTAGATGTATATTGTACATGATGGGAAGTTGGGTGTCAAGTGAATTTTAACCACGGATTACGCGGATTGCGCGGATTATACGGATTTGGCTATAAGAGTATATAAGTGTATGCGTATATACTTATGGGGTGAGTCGTTTGCCACGAAGACACCCAAAAAAGGCAAGCGTCAAAAAACTCAAAGAAAATTAGACACGGATTAACTTGGCGCGGCTTCGCTTCGCTCAGCCGCAACCAAAAAGCATTATACTCTCCAAATGACCGGCTCTCGTGCAGAATAGTCAGTTGAGTGATTATGATGTGGAGCCGCCGGCATATTCCTCAGCGGCGTTACGGCACAACATGCCGGCGGCCCAAAGCGGTGAACTCATCGGAGAGTTCCCGAGGAGCAAAATCATCCTAACTACCGTAACCTCAACAAGTTAGTTATGTCGGGTGTAAAAAACGTGCGGAAAAAACAAGAAGATGAAGGATTGTAGTACTGATTGACACTGTTTTTCGGTGTTGGAGAGTGGGTGTTCTACTTGGGGACGCAGGCGGGGTTGGGCGGCTCTGTGTTGCAGTCGGTCAGCCAGTTTGCGGCCATTTGCGCGAAATCCTCAAAATCGACCTCGCAATCATCATTCAAGTCACCGGGAAGGACGTATTGGCAGACGCGCTGGAGGGCAAGACTGTGGTACCCTCCTGCGCTGACGGCGATGAAGTCTTTTCGGCGAGGTTCTCTGCTGTCTATGGCCGAACTTCCCCAGCCGCGGACCGCGGCGGCAAGTCCCCGGCCGGGGCAGAGGCAGAGAATAGCGGTCAGGGCCGCAAGCAATACGAGATTTCTCCTAAAAGCATTGGCGATATCCATTTCGCTCTCCTTACCGATCGGTTCATGCCCCGATTACCACCGTCACTGTTGTTTTGATGCGCGTCGGGGGTTAAAGGTAACGCTTTTTTGCGGAATTTAGAGAAACCTTGAAAAAGGACCATTGAATTGTCCTGCAATGTTCGAGGGCGGCCTGTATAAGCAAGGCGAGTGTCTTGCCCATACTACGACTCTCTATTGGTCCGGGCCATCCCCAAGGCCTTGGGCCTTGAGGCTGCCACCCTCGAATCTGGGGCGAAGTCGCCACAATCCTGTCGGGCATCCCATCCGTGGCGTTTAGCCGATTGTGCTGGTTTGAATGGCGGCGATGAATTAGAATGTCTTGAGAACGTTTGGTTAAGCAAGGAGTCGGCAACTGTGAGATGGTATGTCAGTTTGAAGTCGGCGGCGGCGGTTTTGACCATTTTATTGTGCAGTCACTTCTTTTGCCCGGCAGGTCAGGCGGCACTTAAAGGCGGCTGCGCGAAGGTCAACATCACTCCGCCTCTGGGGATTCCGCTTATCGGCTCTTATGGCAAGCCGAGCGACGATATTCTCGATGAACTTTATGCCAAGGCGCTGGTCCTCAATGACGGGAACAATACCATAGCAATCGTCTCCGCTGATTTGTTGTACACGCCTTTGGATGAAATCACCAATCCGGCGCGACGGATCATCAAAGAGAAAACGGACATTCCCGAAGAACATATTCTCATCTGCGCCACTCACACCCATTCCGGGCCGGAGGTCTTTACGCGGTCAAAGCTCAGGCCGGACCAGGAGATTCCCGCGTCCAAGATCGACCAGTCCTATCTGCAGACACTAATCAGAAAGATTGCGGATGCAGCGGTTCTCGCTCATAAGCATAAGCGAGAAGTCAAGATAGGCGCCGCAAAAGGGCGAATACCGGAAATAGTGTTCAATCGCCGACCCAAAGCTTCCGATGGCTCGGCCGTGATGACCTGGAGCGTGCCTGCTGAAATCGCTGCAACCAGAGAAATTGAGACGCGCCCCGACGGTTCGACTGCCGTATCATTCACGCTTGACGTTAATGAGCCGAATTTGACGTTTGGCCCCATCGACCCGGAGGTTTGGGTGCTGCGCGTGGAAGACGCAAATAACAATATTGTCGGGGCGATTGTCAATTTTGCCTGTCACCCGGTCTGTGTGTATCCCCATTTGCCAACCGCCATATCGGCTGATTTTCCGGGGGACGCTACGGATATGGTTGAACAGACAGAAGGCGGTATTTGTCTCTTCGCACTTGGAACAGCCGGCGACATTGTTCCTTACCAGAGAGGAGTAAAGGCTCATCAGCAGATCGGCAGAGCACTTGGCGCCGAAGCTCTGCGCAGACTCCAGTTTGTCGGCGCATCCGACGAGGTCACATTAGACGCCATCAAAAAGGAAATCAAATTTCCTGTAAAGAAACTCGTTTCTGCTGATGACGAAAAAAAGGCGGATAAGGTCGCGGAGTATATAACCACCGAGATACAGATATTACGACTTGGCGATATTTATATCCTGGGGCTGCCCGGTGAGGTGCTGGCGGAGGTCGGCTTGGAGATAAAGAAAAGGGCGGGCATAGAGAAGCTTTTCGTTGTCTCTCTTAGCAACGATGCGATTGGCTACGTCTGCCACAGCCGGGCCTACGAAGAAGGAGGGTATGAGCCGGGTTCAGCAACTAACCTGGCGAAGGGGGCCGGGGAGATTATGACAAAGGAGGCCCTGGACCTCATCAAACAGATTCGGCAGAGAAGGTAGTAGCCCGTCAATGTTGATCTTGTTAGTTGTCATTCCTGCGAAGGCAGGAATCCATCGCCCTTAGCCGGCTGCGGAGCGAGCTTTGCGGACTAACTCGTGCACCTTATCCACGACGAGCTTCTCAACCGAAGGCGCAAACGGCCCGGGCAACGGAGTATAGACCATCATATCGCCGCCTTCATAGCCTCCTTCCTGCAAGATGCGCAGCGAAGGCAGGTATCCAAAAACGTCATTGCAGTAGGCCGCCACCCAGACGGGCCGGCCGGCCAGCTCGGC
>CAYGZM010000340.1:0-3049 GCA_964354365.1 uncultured Pirellulales bacterium | reverse complement strand
CCGCTTTCAAGGAGGCCTCCATACCCCTTTTTTCGTGACGCGGCCCTAATCTCGGCCTCGCTCTGGCCGGCAACTATCTTCTCGGCCATATCATTATCCACGACCAGGAACTCAAATACGGGCAGCCTGCCGAAGTACCCCGTGCCCCCACAGGCCTTGCAGCCTTTGCCGTGGTAGAATACCGCGTCTGCGGCCTGTTCGGGGCCGATCTTCAGGCGTTTGAGGACTTTCTCGCCTAAGTCCGTCGGCTCTTTGCAGCGATCACATATCTTCCTGACTAATCGCTGGGCAATAATCATATTCAGACTGGAGGCAAGCAAGTACCGCTCGATTCCCATATGTACGAGCCTGCTTATGGCGCTGGGGGCATCGTTTGTGTGGAAGGTGCTGAGGACCAAGTGTCCGGTGAGCGACGCCTTTATTGCGATTTCGACGGTTTCCTTGTCCCGGATTTCGCCTATCAGGACGATGTCCGGGTCCTGCCGGAGGATTGCCCGCAGACACTTTGCAAAGTCGAGCTCGATTTCGGGCTTCACCTGAATCTGGTTGATGCCGGCAAGGCGATACTCAACGGGATCCTCGACGGTGGTTATGTTCTTTGTCGGGTCCCGGAGGTAATTCAAGGCTGAGTACAGCGTGGTGCTCTTGCCGCTTCCGGTCGGCCCGGTGACAATTATGATGCCGTGGGGCCGCGCGAGCATAGACTTGAACTCTTCGAGCGCCTCGCCTTCAAAGCCAAGCTGGTCGAGACTGTGGCTGACGCCGGAGGAGTCGAGGATTCGCATCACGACCTTCTCGCCGTATATTGTCGGGATCACGGAAACGCGGACGTCTATGTCTCTGCCGGATGCTTTTATCTTGAATCGCCCGTCCTGCGGCAGGCGGCGTTCGGCTATGTCCATCTGCGAGAGGATCTTGATCCTGGCGGTTACCGCGGCCTGCATCTTCTTGGCCGGGGGGACCATGTTTCGAAGGACCCCGTCAATTCGCATTCGCACCACGGTCGATTTTTCCTGCGGCTCGATGTGAATGTCACTTGCCCTGCTTTTAACGGCCTGGCTGAGCAGCAGGTCAACGAAACGAATCACCGGCGCCTTTGACGCGCCTGCCTCGCCGCTGATGTCCGGCTCGTTGAGGTCTTCTTCGAGGATGGCGTCACTTTCAGCCAGGTCGCTGCCGACCTCGATATCGACCAGGTCCCTGAGCTGCTGCTCCTCAATGTCGGAGCCGTGATAAACGAGTCCTATTGCACGGCGGATTTCCCGCGGCGAGCTGATGGCGGCCTTGATTGGACGCTTCATCTTCAGGGTGACTGTATCTATTGCGATAACGTCAAGCGGGTCGGCCATCGCAATTGAAACCTTGCCGTCGTCCTCCCCCAGGGCCACAAGGCAGAATCGTTTGGCGATACTCTCGGGCAGGTTGCGAGCAATGCTCAAGTCGATCTTGCTTATGTCATCGAGAGTGACGTAGTCGATGGAGAGGTGCTCGGCCAGGGCGTGAGTGATATCTGTGTCGTTGAGTATATTCAAGCGCAGCAGTGTCTCTCCGAGCCGCCCACCCTCCTGCTTTTGTGCGTTCAGCCCGTCGGCCAGCTCATCACGCGTCAGGAGCCCCTTTGAGACGAGCAGCTCGCCAAAAAGCAGGTTGGTCTCCGGCCCGGAACCGCCGGGGACAGCTCGTGCGGAATTCAGCCGCTCACGTCCACCTTGAACAGTGCCATCCATCTGTTCTTTGTCTCCTGAAATTGCAAACACCCGGCGTGCGTTTCCGGCTGCGGCTATCCGCTATCCGCGAGATGCCCGAGATGAGTACACTCCATTCACCCTGTTCTCCGAGCTCTCCTTCTTTCGCACTGTATATTACCTAAATTATACACCAAAACCCACTGAACACAAACGAAAACCAGTTTCTTTGCGCCCAACCTATGGACGCATAAGCACCCCCAATAACCCGTTTATCGGAGAAACAGACGCCCTGCTTTCGTCAAATCCCGGCGTTTCAAGAGTGTTGATGGGTTTTTTCGCCCTACGCTGCAATCCGGCGTATAGCTGGTTATCGGATGTGAGCCAAGTGCTTATTTGTGAACATCTGAGAAGCACAAGCCAGTTCCGGCTGTGATCTTTCGGGATATGGTTATAGGACCGCTTCTAAAGATTTGTGTAAAGAGTCTTGACTTAGCCGGAAAAAGTGGTAATAGTGATATTAGCCGCGGATGTGGCGGAATTGGCAGACGCGCAGGCTTCAGGTGCCTGTGGGCTTAGCCCGTGGAGGTTCGACTCCTCTCATCCGCATTAAGAGCCGCCCGGCTCGTCATCCCGATCTGCATCCGCAGCCCTGTTTCAATGGGCAAGAAAGGGCTTTTTTTGGCCTTCTATCGGCGAAAGCGCGAGCTATTTAACGGAAATCGTGCAAAAAGGCCGATAAAATACCTTGGTTGTTGGCGTACGTTCGTTAACATTTGGCCGTTATCGGGCCTGGTGCTGTCGCAGGGGGTTTTCCGGTACCGGCGGGCACACACGGGGCACAATGGTTGAAGTCTTACAGAATTTTGAACAGGCAGCGAGACGGCTAAGCCCTTTGATCCTCATTGGTCCGGGGCTGGCAGGCGTTCTGCTCGGATTGTTTGTCTGGCTCGGAGGGGTCGGTTTCAAAAAGTATTTGCTCGCAGTCGCAGGGGCTTCCACCGGGGCCGTCCTTGGTTTCCTTGTAATCGGACGCAATGCCCTCTCGGCTGTGGCGCTGGCGGGCATCATTGGGGTTGTCGCAGCACTACTCCAGAGGGTGTTTATCGCAATGCTGGCAGCGGCGGTGGCGATGGTTATTACTTTTGCCATACTGGCGCGCCCCTATGCAGGGGAGGCGAGCGCGGCAGCGGCGGCAGCCGGCGGGACGCAGGTTATTATTCTGGACGCAAGTCAAAGTGCGAAGCTCATCGCGTCGTACACAACCGAATTCGGCGCGAGGGCCAAAGAAGTGTGTTGGCACATGCCGGTTCGGGACTGGGCGATAATGATGGGTGCGGCCATAGCCGCTATCGTGGCCGGGT
>CAYGZM010000339.1:0-3052 GCA_964354365.1 uncultured Pirellulales bacterium | reverse complement strand
AGCGGGCCGCCGCAGAAAACGCCCAGAACCTGGCCAAGCTCGAAAGACTGGCCGGTACGTCGCTGCCAACGGTTGACAGTGGCGCCGGCTCGCAGAAACTGGGAGAAACGAAAACGCAAAAAGAAAGTGCCGATGAGTAGCTTAGCGCGGCCTGTGGCCGCAACCAAATCCGAAGCACGAAATCCGAAATCCGAAACAAATCCGAATCACCGAAACTCAAAATTCGAAACAAAGCATAACGTCTTATTTCGACGGTGGTTATGGCAGCCGGATTCCCATATCAAGCAGAAAAAACAAGAATATGAAGGATTGTAGTACAAAACCTTTGTGGAGGTCTTTGGGGGTTTAGCGGAAATGGGATACGCCCCGGCACGGCGAAACGGTTTGTCGTCGCGGCGCGCGGGACAACGTTGACACGCCAGAATGGCGGAAAAAAGCAACAAAAACCGCGATTTTGATTGAACCGAAATCATACGGGATTAGTATAGATTATACTACGGGTGAATGATATGAAGGCAAGGTCCTATAAAATACTCTCGGCTGTCCGCAAGGCCATTGTCGTCATCCTGCTGTTCGTGGCGTTTCTTGCAGGATATATGCTCAAATCCGGCTTGCAGGCAGACCATGTGCACGCAGCCCCCGCCGACGCCAATAAGCCGACTATCCCCCAAAAGTGGTACTGCTCAATGCACCCCCAGATTATCAGAGACGGACCGGGAAAATGCCCGCTTTGCGGGATGGCCCTGATCCCAATGCCCTCCGACCTCGCGGTCACGGGTGCTCCGGGGCAATTAGTCGTGTCCGACGAAGCCGCCAGGCTTATGGACATAGCAACCTCCCCCGTCGAGCGAAAAATCGTCACCGCCGAGATCCGGATGGTCGGGAAAATAGATTACGACGAGACGCGCGTCAAGGACATCACCGCCTGGGTTCCAGGCCGAATCGACCGGCTCTACGTCGATTTCAAAGGCATACGGGTCAACAAAGGCGACCACATGGTCTATCTATACAGCCAGCAGCTCCTCGAAGACCAGCAGGCCCTGCTCGCAGCCGTAGAAGCGGAGAGAAACGTAAAACCTGACAGTAACAGCTTTCTGGACAAACTGAAGTTCGCAAATGCCGACGCAGTCAGAAAAAGGCTGCAGCTCCGCGGCCTGACAGACCAGCAGATTGCAGATATAGAAAAGGCAGGCAAGACCGTTGACCACATCACGATTTACGCGCCTATGGGCGGCATTGTCATAGACAAGCACAAAACAGAGGGCAGCTGGGTCGATACCGGGATGCCGATCTTTACAATCGCCGACTTCTCAGAGCTGTGGGTCAAGCTCGACGCCTACGAATCGGATATGGTGTGGTTGAGGTACGGCCAGGAGGTCGAATTCACGACCGAAGCATACCCGGGCGAGGTGTTCAAGGGAAGAATAAGTTTCATAGACCCCGTCCTCAGCGCAAAAACCAGAACGGTCAAGCTCCGCGTAAACGTTGCCAACTCCGACGGCAAACTCAAGCCCGAAATGTTCGTCAGGGCAATTGTGCGGGCACAAGTCGCACAGGGAGGAACCGTAATGGACCCCGAAATGGCGGGTAAATGGATCTGTCCCATGCATCCCTCCGTCGTCAAAACGCAAAAAGGCGCCTGCGACATCTGCGGTATGGACCTGGTGACCACCGAATCTCTCGGATACGTGAAGGTCGATACGCCAAATGAGGCGCCTATAGTCATCCCGGCGTCGGCTGCTTTGATCACCGGAACACGGTCTATTGTATATGTGAAACTGCCCGGCACCGAAAGGCCCACGTTCGAGGGCCGCGAAGTCGTCCTCGGTCCGCGGGCAGGCGATTACTACATAGTCAAGTCCGGCCTGGCGGAAGGCGAATTTGTCGTAACCAACGGCAGCTTCAAGATCGACTCGGCCCTTCAAATCCAGGCAAAACCAAGTATGATGAATCCGCAGGATCAAAATACGCCCACAAGTCATCAGCAGCATTAACACCAAATCGAAACAGAGAATACATTGTGAAAGGGAACGAAAATGAACAACGCAAGGATGCAAATCTCAATCATTGTCGTACTGGTTGGCCTGCTGCTCCTCGGCCTGCCCGGCTGCAAGAAAAAGTCCGAACCGGCGCCCTCGCCCGGTACGCCGGGCAAGACTGCAGGCGGCACTCCCGCCACAGTGACTGCGGTCGGGGCAATTGCACAGACCACCTGCGCGGTGATAGACGGCAATCCCATCGATAAGAACGTCTTCACCGAGTACAAGGGCAAAAAAGTGTATTTCTGCTGCCAGGACTGCGTCGCCAAATTCAAGGCCGAGCCCGAAAAGTATGCAGCGAAGCTGCCGCAATTCAAAGAATGATTTGAAAGAAACGCCTGCTCAAAAAAACGCAAGAAGGCCCGTTAATCACGGACAAGAAACTATTGCCGCATTTCGCGCATAGGATGACTGTGCGAATAGGTTGCTGTTTTGGAAGAATAGATTTCTCCACTGCGCGATGCTTCGCATCGCTCCAGTCGAAATGACAGGGGCTGCGCGATGCTTCGCATCGCTCCAGTCGAAATGACAGGGGCTGCGCGATGCTTCGCATCGCTCCGGTCGAAATGACACCGTAGTGGCGGGACTTACGAAATACGGCACTATCTCGAACCGGCGTGTAGGAATATTGTCTATTTGAACCAGAAAAGGGGACAGGATGCAGCAAGTCCGTTGGGAGCAGACGCCTGAACAGAGGTCATGGGTCGGGAGGCTGTTAGGATTCTGCATATACAACAAGCTGATAGTTGGGCTTGTAATGCTCTTTATCATCGGCTGGGGGATATACGTTGCGCCGTTTGACTGGGAGTTCAAGTCATTTCCTCGCAATCCCGTTGCGGTGGATGCGATTCCCGATATCGGCGAAAATCAGCAGATAGTCTTTACCGACTGGCCCGGACGCTCCCCGCAGGACGTTGAGAACCAGGTCACTTATCCTTTGACTACCGCGCTTTTAGGAATTCCGGACATCAAAGTAATACGCAGCAGCTCGATGTTCGGTTTCTCTTCGATTT
>CAYGZM010000338.1:0-3090 GCA_964354365.1 uncultured Pirellulales bacterium | reverse complement strand
GCCAAGAGCCGACAATGCGTCCGAAAAGCTCAAAGGCTAAATCGCGACGCCGTCATAGTTGTCTGCGGCTGCCTGCCTACCGTACAAATCGGCGAATTAGGCGCCGTTGCTATAAATGTTCGTCTGGCCGCAAATCTTGATGACCTCGCTGCGCAACTGCGTCAGATCGCCGGCGATAAGGCCGGCAGATGCGAATCAAAAGACTATCAAAGCCACCCAAACAGCACTATTAGACCAGAAAACGGCCCTAAAATCAAGTGTAAAAGCGAGTTGGCCGGTCCACCAGATCCACCGTTGATAAATGCACCGGGTATGGCAAGGATGAATCGCATAATCTCACCTTGGGCCGATCCATCAGGCCTGCCGACTTTGAACTCTTTCAAAGGCCATACGAGGGCCTTTCTGAAGGTCCAGGACGGCTGTGACGGATACTGCAGCTACTGTATTGTACCCAAAACACGCCCGATTGTTCATAGCAAGCCCACCGAGATAGTGCTGGAGGAGGCGCGGGCGCTTGTTGGGGCCGGGCATAGGGAAATTGTGGTGACGGGTATATTTCTCGGCGCCTACGGTCTAAGCAGTGTGCGGCGGAGGAATTGGCCGAGCCCGCAGAATGACAATCTGCCGGACTTGCTCGACAAGCTGGCGGAGATACCCGGCCTGGCGCGGATAAGATTGAGCTCGCTGGAGCCGGCGGATGTTACGCCGAGGCTGTTAGACACATTCTGCAAACACCGTAACATTATGCCGCACCTGCACTTGTCGCTGCAGTCGGGTTCGGACACGATACTGAAGAAGATGTGCAGACAGTACGGCGCAAATGAGTTTCGGCAAAGAGTTGAGTCAATCAAATCCCGGCTGGACAGGCCCGCTATAACGACCGATATAATCGTCGGTTTTCCGGGTGAGACTGATGCCGACTTCGAGCAAACGGTGGAATTGGCTATGGAAGTTGGGTTTGCAAAGATGCATATCTTCCCCTTCTCGCCGCGTGAAGGTACCGCAGCAGCAAAGATGCAACCACTTGTAAATACAAGGCTTATAAAAGAACGGTCGAGAACCCTGCACGAGTTGAATATGGAATTGGGCAGAAGATTCGCAGATCAATTCGTCGGCGAATCGGCCCAAATCCTGCTTGAAGGCGACAACGCAGAACTCTGTGGGCGCAGCGAAAGATACTTCATGGTGCATCTCGAAAAAACACGTAAACGCCTGCACAACAACGACTTGCTGACGGTGAGGCTGATCGAGAATAGCAAAACCGGGATGATCGGGCAGGTGTGACCGCGTGCCGTTGCGGATGTCGGATTGAGGGAGTGCCAGGCGGAGAATCAGAGTCAGGTCATCACGCCGAGATGTGAAAATCGGCAATATAGGGAGTCTGGAGATGGTGACATCGAGTGAGTGACATCGGGGTTTTTACGCCACATACGAAGGGGGAGGAAGTAACATCGATGGCTGAAAATGCGGATTCTGGGCGAAAAACGCCGGTTGAGGGCGGCTTGTGAGGGACGATTTCGGACACGTGGTTTTTGGGACTTTTTGTTAAGTCTTTTACGCAGCGAGAGTTAGCTCAAAAATGGGGTTTTTCAAAAATGAGCGTGTTTTTGCACTTTTTTTTCACTTTTTGGCGAAAAGTGATCGGAAAATGGCCGAAAGTTGGAGTTTTTAGAGGAAAATTTGGCCATCTTCATTTTTGAGCCAAAAAGAGGGGGTCGAAAAGTCAAGGGGAAGAATCTGAAGATTTTCAAAAAAATCTTGCCACGAAGGCACAAAGACACGAAGGGAACCACAGATTGCGCAGATTAACACTGCATTTTGATTTGCCACGAGGGCACGACAGATGTTGGTGAGTGGTTAATTGGTGAGTCCAGCACGGGCGGATAAATGGTTGGTGGAGCGGCGCGATGGACGAAGGACGAGAGACGAAGATTCTTATTGAGGGAGAGCGCGGATTGGGGTATTTTAGCCGGGGTGAGAAATAAACAGACACAGATACCCGCTTTGGTGGGCACAGGTTTACACGGATTGGCACGGAAGATGTAAGTATGGCTGAGAGGATAGTATGGCAGGGGATGCGTTCAATAAGTATTTGAGTGAAGTAAATAAGGCGTATCTGCGGGGGGATGCGACGGAGCATACTCATCGGCCTGCACTGAAGGCGCTGATTGAGGCGTTGGGGGAGAAGGTTACTGCGACGAATGAGCCGAAGCGGAGGACGGACTGCGGGGCGCCTGATATTCTGGTCTCGAAGTGCAAGCGGAAGCTCGACTTTAGGATCGGGTATATCGAGTGTAAAGACATTGGGACTGATCTGAAAAAGGAGGAGAAGACAGAGCAAATAAAGAAGCGGTATTTGCCGAGCCTGCACAATTTCATCTTGACGGACTACGTGAATTTTCGGTGGTACACCTACGAGGAACTCAGGCTGACGGCGACGTTGGCGCGTGAGAGCGAAGGGGGTGCGTTCAAAGCTACGGAGGGGGGAAAAGACGAGGTCAGGGAACTGCTGCGGGGTTTCTTGGAGCATGAGCCGGAGAAGGTATCAAGCGCGAAAGAGTTGGCAGTCCGGATGGGGCATATTGCGTTGATGCTGAGAGATGTTACGAAGCGGACATTCGAGCAGGAGGGGGAGGTGGGCGCTCTGCACAGCCAGTACGAGGGCTTTCGTGAAGTTCTGATACATGATTTGAAGCCAGAACAATTTGCGGATATGTATGCGCAAACGATTTGCTATGGGCTTTTCACTGCTCGATGTCATATTGAAGATATCACGGTATTCGGGCCGGACAAGTACGCCGCATTTCACGGGATCAACGGGAAACCAGAAGAGTTCACGCGGAGAGATGCGGCTTATCTGTTGCCAAAGACGAATCCGTTCCTGCGGAAGATGTTCGGTCATATTGCAGGGCCGGATTTGGATGATCGTATTGCGTGGCTTGTGGATGATGTTGTTGAGCTTTTGCGCGAAGCTAAAATGGACGTGATATTGAGGGACTTTGCCAGAAGAAAGGGCAGGCGCGATCCGGTCGTGCACTTTTACGAGACATTCCTTGCCGAGTATGATCCGAAGATGCGCAAGAAACGGGG
>CAYGZM010000337.1:0-3093 GCA_964354365.1 uncultured Pirellulales bacterium | reverse complement strand
TAAAAGAGATTTTCTTCAACAATATAGGTCTAACCTGCAATTCTGCAGAACTCATACAAGTCTGGGACGCTGTTACTTCACGTCTATCTGAATCATGCGATGCAGCACGCTGCCGCTCGTGTCAGCCTTGAATACCTCTATCTTCGTTGGAAACAGAACGCCTCCCTTCACGGCCTCTGCGTAGTCATAACCACGAACTATAAGCGCGCCGCCTGCCTCCTCACATCCAAGCAGAAGCATATCCACTCGCCCGTCGCTCCTTCTCTGGTAGAGCGCCGCATCTCGCAAAGGCGGGACGCTTGTGACGCCGGGCCTGGCCGCCCTCTTCATCGGCTGGTAGAACTGTCCATCCAGCCGGACCGGCTCGCCGACCGGCCGCAATTCAACCGACTCATCGAGCAGCCGCACAGGCGCCGTTATGATGTTCAATATCCCCTCTGCAATACAACCGTTGTCAACGCCGACTCGCATGCCGTCATACTGACTCCTGCCCTGTAATGCTCCGAAATGTCCCTTCGACAATTGCCACAAATACCGGCCTTGCGGCTCGTAACCGGACACGCGAAGTGAGCTCGACCAGGGGTAAGCCTCATAGTGCTGCTCGGTTAGGTAATATGTCCCGTCCGGCTGATAAAAAGTAGCAACGCAATCAAACTCTATCGTCTTTGTTTTCACCCAGGCATCGAGTCCGCCTGCGGCCTTAATCGCCAGGGTCGCTTGTTCCGACTTCACGGAAAGCTTCTCAATATCCGGACCGGTTGCCAGCGTGTCCACTTTCTGCACGTTCTGCCGGCTGCACCCCGCAACAACAAACATCCCCAACGCAGCCAGCCATATCGTATTCCAAAATCGATTAGTCATTAGAGTCTAAGCCTCCTCACATTTCGTCTGTTTCATCCAGCATTATTGTTTGCGCTCGCCCGGGCATTGCAGAGCCGCGAGCTGCTCCATCAACGCGTATCGATTAACCGCGTCGCTGCTGGCGAGCTTCATCAACGCGGCGGCCACTTCCGGCTTCGACTGCTTGAGCGTGCTATAACGGTTCTCGCCATAAGCGTACTCCTCGAAAGCAACCGTGGGCGGCTTCGAATCGAGTTGCAGAGGGTTCTTGCCCTGCTCTTTGAGCCGCGGGTCAAATCGGTACAATGGCCAGTGTCCGCAAGCCACCGCCTTTTTCTGTTCCTTAGACCCAGTCGTCATATTGATTCCGTGAGCGATACAGTGGGAATAAGCAATTATCAGCGACGGTCCCGGATACGCCTCGGCCTCAGCAAAGGCCTTGACCGTCTGGTTCGTATTGGCGCCCATCGCAACCTTGGCGACGTAGATATTTCCGTAAGTCATAGCCAGCAAACCGAGGTCTTTCTTCGGCGCAGTCTTGCCGCCGGCCGCAAACTTGGCCACGGCGGCTCGCGGCGTCGATTTCGACATCTGTCCGCCCGTATTCGAATAGACCTCCGTATCCAGCACAAGCACGTTGACGTTCGCCCCGCTGGCTAAAACGTGATCCAGGCCTCCGTATCCGATATCGTATGCCCAGCCGTCGCCGCCCAGCGCCCAGACGGATTTGCGAACAAGGTAATCAGCCACGCTCAGGAGCCCTCTGCAATCCGCGCAGTCGCTCTTGCCGCACTGCTCCTTGAGGCCCTCCACCCTGGCCCTCTGTTGCTCAATCGCTTCTTGAGCCGGGTCGTCGCCGAGGGCGGCTTCGCGTATCTCTTTTGCAAGACCCGCATCGACACACCCGCTCTCGGCGGCCTTATCCAGCAGCATAAGGCCGCGCTCCTTGAACTTGTCAACCGTCAGCCGCATGCCCATCGCAAACTCCGCTGCATCCTCAAATAAGCTGTTGCTCCACGTCGGTCCCCTGCCGTCCGCGCGCTTCGTGTAGGGCGTGGTCGGCAGATTGCCGCCGTAAATCGACGAGCAGCCGGTCGCATTTCCAATAAACGCCCTGTCGCCAAAAAGCTGCGTAAGCAGCTTGACGTATGGTGTCTCGCCGCACCCGGCGCACGCGCCTGAATACTCAAACAATGGCTCTATCAACTGGCTGCCCTTTACGCTTGCAGGCTTGAACAGCTTAGGATCGGTATTGGGAACAGCCAGGAAATACGCATAGTTCTCGCGCTCCCGGTCGCGCAGCGGCTCCTGCAGCGACATATTGATAGCTTTCCGCCCGGTCGGCTGCTTGTTCTGGTCCTTCTCCTGCGCCGGGCAGCTCTGCACGCACGCGCCGCACCCGGTGCAGTCCTCCGGGGCCGCCTGGACCGTGAACTTCATTCCCGCAAACTCTTTGCCTTTGGCATCGACGCTCTTGAAGGTCTTGGGCGCCTCTTTCAGGTGCTTGGGGTCGTAGGCCTTTATCCTTATCGCCGCGTGCGGACACACAAACGAGCACGTCCCGCACTGTATGCAAACGTTCGGCTCCCAAACCGGGATATTGACCGCGATATTGCGCTTTTCGAACTTCGTCGTCCCTGTCGGCCACTTGCCGTCGTCCGGCATCTTGCTGACGGGCAGGTTATCCCCGTGAAACGCCATAAGCTCGCCTGTTACCTGCCTGACGAATCCCGGGGCATCGTCCGGCACCACCGGCGGCATCTTGACCCTGCTTGTCACCTTGCCCGGGACCTTCACCTCATAGACCTTGTCCAGTGCTGCATCAACCGCAGCATTGTTCATATCAACGACCTTCTGGCCCTTCTTGCCGTAGCTCTTTTGGATAGCGTCCTTGATGGCCTTGACAGCAGTATCTAAAGGTATGACATTGCTGATCTTGAAAAACGCCGTCTGCATAATCACATTGATACGGGCGCCCAGGCCCAGCTCCTGCGCAATCCCGATCGCGTCGATAACGTAGAACTTCAGCTTCTTGTCAATTATCTGCTTCTGGACTTCCTGCGGCAGTGTGTCCCATACCTCGTCCTTTCCGTGCAGGCTGGTCAGCAGGAACGTGCCGCCCTGCCGCGCCGGTGAGAGCATATCAAACTTCTCCAAGAAGCTCGGATTGTGGCACGCAACAAAATCGGCCTTATTAATAAGGTAGGGCCTCCTGATCGGTCTCTTGCCGAAGCGAAGATGTGATACGGTTAC
>CAYGZM010000336.1:0-3100 GCA_964354365.1 uncultured Pirellulales bacterium | reverse complement strand
TTGTAAAGGCCCTGCTCTCGAATTACCCTCTCATAATGCGGCCCGCAGGTCACTTTGATTTGTAGTTCGCCGCGGGCGTCCAGTCTGCATATCTCGACCAGCATCCGCTCATACTGCTGCGGCGAGAGCATGTCGGTCTGAGCCAGGACCTGCCCGCAGCCAACCGGCACCAACATAAATACATGCACCGCCACCGCCCCAAGCGATTTGGCAAGCTCATAGACCTGCTCCAATTGATGGGCGTTATGCTTGGTCAGCGTGATATTTATCTGAAAAGGCACGTTTTTGTCGCGAAGATGCCCGATACCCTCAATCGCCCTCTCGAAAGAGGTTTCCATCTGTCGTAACTTGTTATGAACCTCGGCGGTTGCGCCATCCAGGCTAACCGCCACCCTCACGATACCGCTACCTCGTATTTGCTCGGCCACCCCTGAATTTATCAGTGTCCCGTTGGTGGCAAGCGCAGGCGGTATGCCCAAAGACCTTGCCTTGCCGACCAGTTCAAACAGGTCATCCCGGCACAACGGCTCACCCCCGGAGAACACCAGTACCGGCATCACAGGCTGATTCCGGCCCAATTCCGCCAGTTGCTCCACAAGGTCAATCGCCTGCGCGGTTGATAAGTCCGTTACCGCCGCCTCATCGGACTCCAAACGCCTGCAGTGCGCACAGCTTAGATTGCACCTTATCGTTGTCTCCCAGAACAACAGCCGCAAGATACGATTTGACCGTGGATGTTCCTTCAAGACTGCGTATCCTCTTTCCTGTCGTTATTGTCCGGTTCCGACGATATCTGCTCCGCCTGCCGCACGATAGTGTCCAGAAGCCTCGCAGCCTCAGCCGCACCGTTTTCCTTGGCCACCATATCCACGTTCTTGATTACGCAGTGCAGCAGCTTGTTGATAACGCGGCCCACCATCGCCTCCATAACCTCCCTGCACGAGGCCTCCTGCCTGGCCCCCACAAAGAACCGCTCTAACTCATTTTTGCCGATTTGGGCGAACTGCTCCTTCATCCGGCCTATCAAAGGCCCGATGTCTTTGGCCCCGAACCACTCCATAAAATCGGCCTCATTGTCCCGGACAATCTCCATCCCCCTGGCAATATCCCGCTCGCGGGCCTTGCGATTCCGCTCCACCACCTGCGCCAGGTCATCAATGCCGTAAAGATACACGTCCTCCAATTCATTGACGTCCGGCTCGAAATTCCGGGGCACCGCAATATCGATTATCAAAATGGGGGCTTGCCCGCCCAACCACCGGCGGGCTTGCTTTCGCCGAACTGTTATCTCCTTGAACGATTCCTTGTCAAAGAGGCAATCCTGCACCGAAGCCGACGTTATTGCTATATTCGCCCCAATCAGCTGCTCCTCAAGCTGCTCCCATTTTCGCGCTGCAATGCCATACTGCTCGGCGACCTTCAGCCCTTTTTCGTAAGACCGGTTCACAACGGTTATATCCCTTGCCCCGGCCGCAAGCAGATGCTGAACGATCAACTGGCCCGTCTCGCCCGCCCCGATAACGACCACCTTGGCCGATGAGATATCCGCAAAAAGCTGCCCGGCCAGCTCGACCGCAACGCCCGCAACGCTCACCCGCCCGCTCGAGATCGAAGTGCTCGTATATACCTTCTTGCTCGTGGCGAAGGCGCAGTGAAACAGCCGATTGAGCACCTTGCCCGTGCTTTTGGCGGCGCAGGCCAGCCGATAGCTCTCCTTGACCTGGCCGATTATCTCCGCCTCCCCCACCACCATACTGTCCAAGCTCGACGCCACCGTCAGCAAATGCCTCACCGCGTCCCCATCACGGTACGCATACAGGAACTCCCGAAACTTACCCAGCTCAACATTGTGAAACTCCGAGATGAACTTGGCAAGGTCGTCCGCATCGGCCCCCCCGGCACGCTCGCTGACGCAGTACAGCTCAACGCGATTGCACGTCGATATAAGCACAAACTCCGCCTGCGGATACATCCTCTTCAGCTCACATAGCGCAGCGGTTGTCCGGGCCGCGTCGAAAGCCAGCTTCTGCCGAATCTCAACCGGGGCGGTCTTGTGGTTCAATCCCAATACTACGATCTTCATCTCTTGCTCTTATCTTGCTTGTTCCGCGGTCTCAACGTCGCTGCGACGAAAATCGTGCCCCGTCCCGCAAAAAAGCGAGGTCCCCACGACCGCAAATAGAATCAGGGCAAAAACTACAATCGTCACGTAAGCAATCGCCTTCTCCCTTAATCCGACCGTCCGCCAGAGCACTAAAATCGCCCCCAACAGCAGCCATACGACTGCGATAAGGACGATCTTCGCATCCGTGAGCCAGTCAGCCGCCGTCATATTGAGGGAGGCCGAGGTGGCCGCCAGGCCAATACCACCCGCCAGACCGAACGTCAGCAGCACAAAGCATGACTTCAGGCCAAATATATTCATCCGCTCGAGCCTCTCGATATTCGGAACCTTGCCTAAGACCTGTAAGACCTTCTTCTGCTTGAGCTTGCGCCTGGCAAAGAGGTAAAGCACCGCGCTGGCGGCCGCCAACATCGCCGCCGCACCGGCGAGAATCATCGCAATACCGTGGGCAATCGCCCAGGGAGTGGAGGCCGCCGCGTGAGCCGCTGAGGCTGGTTTGGCAACCAGCGCAGATAGGATAATCAGGCCCAAAATCACCCAGACCATCACCGAGCCGAACCATACGCGATGAATGGCGATGCTAAAGAACAAATACACCAGCGCAAAAACGATCGTCAGGACAATCAGAGACTCGAATGTCCCCGTTAAAGGAACCGCCCTTATCGCAACCGCCCGGAATATCAGCACAACCGCCTCTAAAACCGCACCCAACGCCACAAGAGGAATAACAAAACGTCTGTATCTCCGACCATCGGCAAGCAACTGCACGACCCCCGCTATCGAAGCAGCAACGTAAACCACTACCACCAAAGCAAATACGATCATTTCATGTAATGGCAGATCAAACATATTCAACCTTGTCCCTCATTGCCCCCGCCATCGATAATGTACATCGGCGGAACCTTCTTAAGCTCCTTCTGCGTAACCAATATGCGATAGTCCGTTACCCCGCAGGCCCGGCTCATCCGCTCAACC
>CAYGZM010000335.1:0-3101 GCA_964354365.1 uncultured Pirellulales bacterium | reverse complement strand
TCACAAGCAACCGCCTTATCCGCCAAAGGGTTTCACAGAACAAAGCCTTCGGCACGGCCACCTCTGCCATCTGGAATATCACATATCTCGAATGCCTTAAAACTTTTGCTGCAATTTTTATCAGACCGAATCCACCACCAAGCGGATGTAGGAGTCGCTGGGCTCGACACGGATAACTGCCTCGACCCCCGCCTTTTCAAATCGCATAGATAGTAAGACGCCCCTCCGCAAACGAGACAGCAGTGGCAGGGTATTCCTGCCCATTCTGTCGTACAATTGCGCAGGGCGAGGGGCCATCGCCTCTGAGGTAGTTGACTCCGGTGGCGCGATCGACAAATCCGAGGTTTTTCCCTTCAGGCGATATGGAATACCGCACGTGCGAGTTTTCGAGTACAATTGGGGCCTGTTCCGCACAGGTTCGCACCGCGCCTGCAATGAGGAGCCCAAGAATTATTCTTCCCGTTTTCATTTCGAGCCTCCAGTCTTATGCGAAGATACAGTAGCATAAGACCATAACGACAACTAAGAGCACCGACAACACGCGGGGATCCAGCAGTCCGCAGAGCGGCTTCTCTGTGATTACCGCCAGCGGATTCTTCCAGCAGTATCGTTCAATACGCTGGCTCTCCGGCGGCGGAGTAAGCAGGCTCACAACCACCAGCACAACGCTGCACAGCCCGAAGAGGACGCCTGCCTGTAACATAAACGGCATCCGCATCGCCCCTGTGAGGAGCTGCCTGGCGTTGCCGCTTTCGTCAACGCCGACCACGAATCGACAGACAGCCGGGAAGTCCAGCACGAAGGCCGCCGCGCCGAGCACAAAACCAAAGATTAGCGTTGCCAGGGCCGCCGCCGAGGTCGCGCGACGCCAGAAAATCCCCCATATAAATACCACGCTAATCGGTGGCGCCAGCACGGAAATCATCTGGTTGATGCCCTTGAAAATCCCGCCGAAGCGTTCGCCCTGCGTTGACCAGAGTATCGCCAGAATCATCACGATTACGGCCGTAACCTGGCCGATTCGCACCAAGCTCCGCTCGCCTGTCGCGGGTCGTATGCGCTTGACGATGTCGATGCTGACCAGCGTGGCAGTCGAGTTGAGCGCGCCCGCGACCGTACTCATCAGGGCCGCCAACAGACCCGCAATGACCAAACCCTGCAGGCCGGTCGGCAGCAGCTCCCTGGTCAGCACGATAAGTGTTGAATCGGCGTTGTCGCCGACCTTGTCCCTGAACAGAACGTAGCATAGAACCCCGGGCAGCACCATCACTAAAGTCGGCAGGACCTTTACGAATCCACAAAAGATTGGCCCAAGTTGAGCATCCCGCTCGCTCCTGGCCCCAAGCACCCGCTGGACAATTGTCTGGTCGGAGCACCAGTACCAGATACCGAGTACGGGATAGCCGATGAGCAGGTAGTACCACGCGAAATCACCTCCGTGGCGAATCATGCTCAGTTGGCCCGGCCTGGCCGCCTGGCGAAGCTCGCCCAGGCTGTGGATACCCGCATCCGGCAGCGCAACCAACGCAAAAACCGTCACGGTAACCGCCCCCGCCAGAAGAAGCACAGCCTGAATCGATTCGGTAACAACAACGGCCTTCAACCCCCCGACCACGGTGTAGATAACCGTCAACAGCGACACAACTAAGATGGACGTTGTGATGGGAATATCAACGACGTTCTTCACCATCACCGCCCCGGCATAGAGGGTGACGCCGATGTGAATGAACAGGGCGCCTATGACCGCCATGAACGCCAGAAAAGTCCTCGGCGCGGGGCCATAGCGGCCTTCGAGATATTCCGGCAGGGTCGATATCCTCGTGCGGAAGTAAAACGGCGCAAAGACAAGCCCAAGCAGAATTAGCAGAAACGGCGCCAGCCATTCAAAATTGCCGATGACCATCCCATCGCTGAAACCGGACGATGCAAGGCCTATCAGGTGCACCGTTGATATGTTCGTGGCGAACAGCGCAAGGCCTACGGTCACCCAGCCTAATGACCTGCCGGCGAGAAAATAGCCCGTGCTCGTTTCTGTCTGGCGCCAGCCGGAAAATACGCCGATTGCTGTGATGCCTATTAAGTAACCAGCCACAATTGTCAGGTCAATCCAGTCTATTTGCATAACCGCGACACTCAATACTCAAGGTTTCATTCCATGTTGTTGTCTGTCTAAGTAGAAACGCAAAATGATTCATTAACCCGGCATGACCCAACTGCCGCCGGCGTTCCAACTACTCGAAGCGACCAGTCCCAGGCGAAGCCCGAGACGGTTGGCTTCGTCGATGGCAAACGAGATGGCCTTGACCGACTCCGGCCCCAGGAAGGCCGGGCCGGTTGGGACAGCGCCCAATTTGTTATTCAGGCAGAGCACGTCCCAAATCTCAGCCCCGCTCATCCCCTTGGCCTTCATCTCCTCCAGTTCGTGGGTAATTTGCGGCAGATCCACGTTGCCGTTGAGCCAGGCCCAATAAGCTCCTGGCCGCGCCTCGATGGGCGGCTCCATGAAAAGCTCCCGTGAAAGGACGTTAGCGGCGGGACCGGCTGAAAGAGAGTTAACAACGCCAACCCCTACAACAACCCCGGAAAGAAAGACTCTAAATTTCATCAGGGGAACCTCTGGAACTATCTTTCGGAAGCACGTGGCGGATTGCGGCTCAGTTCTTGGGGTTTTGCGATGGTTCGTTGTTTCTCCTGCCGCTGGGTCTTCTGGAGATTCACCATCGCCTCGGCAAAGGCTTGGCCCATCAACGCGAATGTCTTCGCGCAGCCGAGGTAGTGGTAACCGGCGTTGGAGGCGCCGCGTTTCCACAGGGCCGCCTCCTCAGGCGAGATGAGTTTGGCCTCAAACGATTTCACATACTCCTGCTTCTGCTCCTCGGTCATGTGGCCGTCAGCGTTCGGGTGGTCCTTGTGCTTTGAGTCGAGGAAGTAGCGAATCTGTCTAGCCTTTTCGTACTTGTCGGCAATGGCACCGAGTTCCTCCGACCAGAACGGCGCGGTTTGCACGGCGACGACATTGCCCTTGAACTCGGGCATGGCCGCGGGCGCCGCCATCGCCCGCCGGAAAGCCACCATATCCACTGACTCGTCCTTGAGCCCGC
>CAYGZM010000334.1:0-3111 GCA_964354365.1 uncultured Pirellulales bacterium | reverse complement strand
TCAGCCACGTCGGAATGGCGCTCGCAGGCGCTCTTGCAGACGCTAATCGCTTCGGCTATGCGTTTTGTTCGGGCGTAATGTCCCGCAAGTTGCATCTCAGCCCTCAGTGACTCCTTGCACTCTGCAATAGCCTGCTTCAACTCACTCTCAGCCTTATCCGGCTGCCCAAGATAACCAGCGATGACTGCCTGCAACGTACGAATATCAACTCGATCAGGATTCTCCTGTCGCAATTGCACCAATTCGGCGGACAGCTCTTCGAGCTTTGCTGTATCTATCTTTGGTCCTTGTTCGGCCGCCAAGTAAATGCCCGCCCCGATGCGAAGCAGCTTACAGCCGATAATGTCTGTGGGATTCAGGGACTCCGCGACTCGCGAGGTCTCAAATGCCTTGTTCCAATCTGCCAGCTTAGAGTACTCTCTTGCCAGTTGCAGTGTGATTTCCGGGTCTTGCGGATAGTAGCGAAGATACCTTGTCAGGGCGCCGACTGCCCGTTTGGTCTGACCTGTTCGGATGAAGGCCTCTGCCAGCAGCCGCCACAGTATTGGACGAGACGCATCGGTCACAATAAGCGGTTGCAGGGCATCGATGACGGCATAGGGCCTTTCATCGGCT
Organism: uncultured Pirellulales bacterium; assembly: GCA_964354365.1. GTDB lineage: Bacteria > Planctomycetota > Phycisphaerae > Sedimentisphaerales > Anaerobacaceae > CAYGZM01. Next base: position 2,496 of record CAYGZM010000334.1, on the reverse strand, counting down.
TTCGCCACCAGGGCCTGAAGGTAGGCAAGCTGGAACGGGGACTCTGCCGCCCCTTCCATCCCATGCAGGGTATCAAGATACTCGTCCAGACAGCGCCGCGCCTCCGTAGCCTTGCCTGCTGCAACGTAAAGCGGGATAGCAGCCGGCAGGACCTGAAATCTATGTCTTTTCTCTGTTAGCGCCGCCAGCGTTTCATCGGCCAGAGACGCGCCTTCAGTTGTGGCCCCCCGTCGCGTCGCCAACTCCGAGGCGAGGAGGAACCTCGCGACGATCCAGTCGCTGACGTCCAGGAATTGCTCCTCCAGCTTCTCCTGCGGCAGCTTGTCAACGGCCTGCAGTTCAGCGGTAGCCCGGTCCAACTCGTCATGGGCCATCCATTCCGTAGCTAATAGAAAGCGGACCCGTGGGTTGTCTGTGCCCCTATCGTCGGCGGCCTCGAGATCTTGGCGAGCGAGTGCCAGAAACACCGACCGGTCCTGCTCGTTCGCGTCCGCAGCGCCGGCCATTTGGCGGCGGAACTGTGCGCGACACACCAGTGCCTCGGCAGAGTCCGGCGCGTAATCCACAGCCTTGTTGAGCCAGTCCAAGGGCGTTGGCGTCTGCGCGGAGTCTTCACTGCCGTCAGTCACCTGCCGCTGGGGTGAAGTATCGCTGGCCGCGAGCTGGCTCATCTGCACGCAGGCCCGCACGTATTCAACATGCTTATCGGGAAGGGCATCGAGCTTGTCCATGAATGTCTGGAGTGTCTGTCGAGCATCCGCTGTTTTGCTCAGCCGGGCTAGCGCGTCCGCCAGCCACAGCGGCGCCTTTAGTTCGTTCGGATCGTGCTCGAGTCGCACTCGGGCAACAGAGGCAAGCTCCTCGAAATTCCCCACGGCGCCGTAGAGCATGGCGAGTTTCTCATAGGCGACGTCATCGAGAGGGGCCAGTTGCACGATACGACGATAGCCCGAGATTGCTCCGGCAACCGCAGAGGCGTCGAGCGGCCGGATGGATAGGCAGGCCTGTGCATACTTCCTGATGATTGCGACGTCGTCGGGATTTCGAAGAAGGTAATCTCTGTAGTTCTTGACAGCTGCCTTCCAGTCCTTGCTCCCCCAAGCGGTCTCGCCTGCGGCCAAAGACCTTTTTGAGAGAATACTCCTTCGGGTCTGACGGGCGACAACCAAACACACTCCGGCTGCTGCCGCGACCAGGATCAGGATGATAAGGACCTTAACGTTAATCTTCGCACATCTGTTCCAATTAAGCATGGTCCATCTCCTTTGAAATATCGCAGACTCACTCTTTATCGGCATTTTACCGCCGTTTATTCCAGCGGAAAATGATTTTACCAGGTTCTCAAAGCAAATTCGAGCCAGTTATGTGCGAAAATCCCCCATGAAAACCGCGATTTTGGCCAGCAAAGCCCGCCTCGAATCCGCAAACAGGCAATAGCAGCCGAGCACTGATGAAAAAAGAGGGAGTCCACGGACAAAGCACACCTCCGCTAAATAAAAAAAACCTGCCTGGCAAGTCCCCTAAAATATATGAGGGGCTTCGCCTGCACGTCTTGTACTGTTACTGCACAAAATTCCCTAAATTACAGGCCTCTTCACGCATATTTACGCAATTTCAAGCCGGCTATACCCAAGCCGAGCATGCCCAGCAGGACGGCTCCCGGAACCGGAGTTATAATGAACGAATCACTCTCACCTGTAGTCCCGATTGCCTGGACGTGTATTCCGATTCGTAACTTATCTGCCGTCCAAGTCTCCGTTGTACTATCATAATACAGATCTGGACGAAAACCGACGTTAATTGCAGCAATGACATCATCAAAATCCTTGCCCGGCTTGAGATCGAATATTACCCCCACATACTCACCGGGGTTGACGCCCGAGGGTGATCCATCAGGGCCGGCCGAAAAAAAAGGCGGTTGAAACTCACCCTTCAACTTTTCACCCTCATATGTCACAAATGGAGGGTATAGATTGTTACCACTTGGAAGGTCTCCTGGGGTAGCAGGGTAGTCAAAACTCACGGAGGGAGGATTATCAATAATGCTCGCTATCCCGAGTAGTGCACCATCATCAAAATACACATCGCAAATGGAACTAGCGATAGGCGAAAGAACGTCATAGATGGAACCTGAGGGACCGTCGTTGTAGAAAGTAAAACGCACCCGATCGCCTCCGGGGTCGGTAACATCAACGGCGAACTGCGCCCAAATATTCGCTCCATCAGGATCTGGTGTGTTGCTTGTGAAACGAGCAAAGCCAAACAAGTCTGCTCGGGCCGACGGTGTGACAAACGCACAGACTATTGTAATGAAGATGAGCTTTCTTATCATTCACTGCCTTTTACACAAATTTACGCAACTTCAAACCGGCTACACCGAACTCGTCAAACCGAGGTAGGCTAACCGCTGATTAGGCCGTCAAAATGCATAACTTGCCCGGCGAAGCCCCCTAATCCTAAAGGGGCTTCGCCTGCAAGTCTTGTACTGTTACTACA
>CAYGZM010000333.1:0-3118 GCA_964354365.1 uncultured Pirellulales bacterium | reverse complement strand
GCCTTGGGCGGCGAGACAGCACACGGATCTCCCTGCAACGAAGACATTACCGCTACGGCGTTCAGTTAATGAAAAGATTTTTCGAAGAAAAATCGGGATCTGACGTAAGATTGACACCCAGCTTTCTTAACCCAGCCTCGTCCCCGGTTGTGGGAATATGAGTAATATGAGCTTCGCACCCCCGGAACTCCTTCAAATGCTCCACAGCCATCTGGGCCGCAGGATTCGATATGCCACTGATGCTCAGTGCGATTAATGTTTCTTCAAGGTCAAGACTAATCATTCTTCCGTTCATGACTTCCTTTTTCAGGAATTGTATGGAATCGGTAATATTCTGCGGCAAAAGGTGCATTGTTTTCGGCAAACCGGTAAGGTGCTTCGTGGCGTTGATAACAAGGCTCGACGCCGCGTGCATGAACGGAGAATTCTTGCCCGTAATAATAGTTCCGTCCCTCAGCTCGATGGCAGCCCCGCAAAAAATGCCCTCATTGCCCTTGCCGCTTTCCCGTGCTTTTAGTGCAGCTTGTCGCGCCGGCAATACCACGGGTCTGTCTTCCACCGTGGCGCCAATGTTTTTCATGATAAGTTCCGACCTCTCTAATATCTCTCTGTCCACGAGCCCCATTGCGTACTCGCAGGCACACCTGAAATATCGCCGGATGATCTCCTGGTGCGCGGCTTCCTGGACCGCCTCGTCATCGACGATTCCGAAACCGGCACGGTTGACCCCCATATCAGTCGGGGATTTGTAAAAGGATTCCTTGCCTGTGATTTGTTCTATGATTCTTTTCAGCAGTGGAAAAGCTTCGATATCGCGATTGTAGTTGACCGTTTTTTCATTGTATGCCTCCAAGTGGTGATAGTCGATGCAGTTTACATCCTTGAGATCGACCGTCGCGGCCTCGTAGGCAACGTTCACCTTGTGTTTCAACGGCAAGTTCCAGATGGGAAATGTCTCGAACTTGGCATACCCGGCCTCGTTCCCGTTTTTGTATTCATGGTACAAATGGCAGAGGCATGTGGCGAGTTTGCCGCTTCCCGGCCCGGGCCCGGTCACAACCACGATCGGTTTTTTGGTGGGTATCGGTTCGTTCTCACCGTAACCTTCGTTGCTCACAATGGTATCGACATCCGTAGGATACCCCTTGGTGAACCCGTGCGTATAGACGCTTATTCCCCTCCGCTCAAGCTTGTTCTTGAACGCCTTGGCTGAGGGCTGGTTTGCGTACCGTGTAATGACCACGGCCGTAACGTCGATGCCCCATTCCCTGAAGTCGTCGATCGTTTTCATCGCGTCTGAATCATAGGTAATACCGAAGTCGGCCCGCACCTTCTTTCTCTCAATGTCCCCGGCGTAAATACACAAAATAACGTCTATATCGTCGCGCATTTTCTGCAGCAATCGCATCTTAACGTTCGGATCAAAGCCGGGAAGCACCCTTGCCGCGTGATAGTCAAACAGAAGTTTCCCGCCGAATTCGAGATACAGCTTGTTGTTGAACCGATTGACTCGCTCAAAGATTGCCTCCGTCTGTTCCTGTAAGTACTTCTCATTGTCAAAACCCGTTTTTGCCGTCATGTGCTTAACGTCCCGTTTTCATTACGATTACAGTTTTGGGCCTTCTTTCTCTCAAAATACTCATTACGGCAAGTCCCTTGTATTTGGCTTGGAGATGCCTGTTTTGCCGGTCAGCTTCACCAATTCTATACCTGCGATCGTTCCCAGATTGCGGGAATACTGCTTGTCCGCCGGATTGTTCCAGCTTTCATAGACGCCCAGGCTCGGCAGACGGGTGACATCGCCTTCATGGTCCGGGTCATAAAACGTTCCGGAAGGTGGATTATCCGCCTGGGCGGCCTCGATCAAATAATCGTTTGTGCCCGATTTGTGCGGCGCATCGTCCCACTCGGTCCGCAGAAAATCGAAGCCGACCGAATCGATCGCCACCGGGTCCTCAGAAGCAAGCAGGCTTGAAGTCCAGTCGTCGTTGAAAGGCGACATGTTCCATTTCCTCGGCGAGCTCTCCTTGGCATGTTTGCCCGCGTAGAGTCCGTCTATCAGGTATAGAAGCGTCTTGCCGCCCAACTGCTTGTGGCCCATCAGGTCCACCAGCGGCCTGTAATGGCCCATGCCGGGCGTTGTGTACGGCAGGTCCTTGTGCATATCGTAGTGTGTGGAGGAGCGCGGCGATCTTAGCAATGATCCGTAGTGGTTCTTGGCGCAGAGTGTTACCCCGGCCATGTCGTTGTGGCTCTTGAGGTTGGCCAGGTTAATGAGGTAATCGGCTTCGACATAACAGGTCGGCAGGTAGTCGGTTTTCTTCCCGGCCGCGGCCGGCGTGCTCCAATACAAAGGAACGGAGGAGAGTTTCGCCGCCGTTCGACCGAACTCGCCCAGATACTCAAGGTACCGCACGTCCGGAAATTTGTTGTGGCAGAGATTGTAGTACTCGTTCGGAAAATAGCATAAGGGATCGCCCACGGTAATATCCGCCTGCTTGACGCCCACTTCATCGACAAGCTGCCGCAACAGCGCATTTATCACCTGCGGAGATGTATTCATATAATCCAGGCTTCGCAGGTTGTAATCTTCGATCTTTGTCACGGGGCGGCTGTCCCATATCCTGATGCAGCCGACGAAGTTGACCTTGATGATGATCTTCTCGCCCGCCTTGTATCCTGTATCACCTCTGCCGTGCGTCTTGTTAAAGTGCTTGAACAGCCTGTCCCACGCCGCAGCGCTTGTTGTCTGCCCGCCAAGCTCCTGTACGGCCCGGCCCATCATCTTGTCCACGGCCGCCTGGTTTGTGTGGCTGCTTTCCCACCAGTGCCCGTCACCGGGCCCGTTCCAATCGGTTGCGTTGGGGTCGTGCACCCAGACAACCCGCCCCGGATAAAGTCCTTTGGCGATTCCTATTGGGGCGTTTGGCCTCGGTTCTTCGGCCAGGACCGGCTTGTCCGTCGTGAGGCCCTGGGCCAGCCATAGGACGGAGATGCTCACAGCGACCAGTACTACACATAACGCGTAACGGGACTGCGAAAGACTTCGTTTCGCCTTGCGGATGGCCGTGACGGACGCGATTGCCCCTGCAAGCCAAATCACAAAGCCCGAGGCCAG
>CAYGZM010000332.1:0-3125 GCA_964354365.1 uncultured Pirellulales bacterium | reverse complement strand
AAACGCAAGGACATTCGCAAGATACTAATAATAGGCTCCGGCCCGATTGTCATAGGGCAGGCGTGTGAATTTGACTATTCCGGCGCCCAGGCGTGCAAGGTGCTGCGGCAGGAAGGCTACAAAGTAGTCCTTGTCAACAGCAATCCCGCCACGATTATGACCGACCCCGAAATGGCCGACAGGACGTATATCGAGCCTATCACGCCGGAGATGGTCGAGAAGATAATCCGGCGGGAGCGGCCCGACAGCCTGTTGCCGACATTGGGAGGGCAGACCGGCTTGAATACCGCGGTGGAGCTGGCCGAGAGCGGCGTACTAAAGAAATACCACGTCCGGCTGCTCGGCGCAAACCTGCGGGCAATCAAAAAGGCCGAAGAGAGAGACCGCTTCAAAAAGACGATGCAAGAGTGCGGACTCGATGTCCCCAAGAGCGGATACGCCCACACGTGGCAAGAGGCCCAGAGAATTGTCGAATACGTCGGCTTCCCCGCCATCATCCGCCCATCATATACGCTCGGAGGAACCGGCGGAAACGTCGCCTACAACAGCCAGGAGTACGAGAAGTACATCCACTGGGGACTGGGCCTTAGTCCTAAAGGACAGGTCCTCGTGGAGGAATCTGTAATCGGGTGGAAAGAGTTCGAGCTCGAGGTGATGAGGGATAAGAAGGATAACGTCGTTATCGTCTGCTCCATTGAAAACCTCGACCCGATGGGCATTCACACCGGTGACAGCATTACGGTTGCGCCCGCCCAGACGCTCACCGACAAGGAATATCAGATAATGCGCGACGCGGCCATCAAGATAATAAGGGCCGTCGGCGTCGAGACGGGCGGCTCGAACATACAGTTCGCAGTGAATCCGGAAAACGGCAAACTGTACGTGATCGAGATGAATCCGAGGGTCTCGCGAAGCTCGGCCCTTGCCTCCAAGGCGACGGGATTCCCGATAGCGAAGATCGCCTCGCTCCTCGCCGTTGGATACACGCTCGATGAGATTCCCAACGACATTACGAAAAAGACGCCCGCCTGTTTCGAGCCGACGATTGATTACTGCGTTGTAAAGTGGCCGCGGTTTACGTTTGAGAAATTCCCAAAGACCGATCCTCTTCTGACGGTGCAGATGAAATCGGTCGGCGAGGCGATGGCTATCGGCAGGACGTTCAAAGAGGCGTTTCAGAAGGCCATAAGATCGCTCGAAATAGATAGATACTCGCTGAGCGGGCGGCATATCAACAGGGAGTTGGCGACCCCTCGCCTCAAAGACAAGCTTCGCACGAACTGCTGGGACAGGATATGGTATATTGCCGAGGCCTTCAGGAGAAAACTATCGACCGAGGATATCTTCGAGCTTACTAAGATCGACCCCTGGTTCCTCGACAACATCAAGGACATTGTCAGGTTCGAGGATAAGCTCCGGTCGAAGAGCTGCAGGACAATCACCGCTGATTTGATGCGCAAGGCCAAGGAATATGGTTTCAGCGATGTGCGCCTGGGCGATATTTGGCGTGTGGACGAGCGGGTTGTGCAGGCTCGGCGAAAGAGCCTCGGCATAAACGCCGTGTACAAAACCGTTGATACATGCGGCGCCGAATTTGAGGCCGCGACGCCCTACCTCTATTCAACCTTTGAGATAGAATGTGAGGCCAACCCGACCACGCAAAGGAAGGTTGTTATCCTCGGCGGCGGGCCAAATAGAATCGGCCAGGGGATTGAGTTTGATTACTGCTGTGTCCACGCGGCGTTCGCGCTGCGCGAAATCGGCATCGAATCGATTATGGTCAACTGCAATCCCGAGACGGTCAGCACGGATTACGACACGTCGGACAGGCTGTACTTTGAGCCGTTGACGTTTGAAGATGTGATGTCGATAGTGGAGAAGGAAAATCCGGACGGCGTAATAGTGCAGTTTGGCGGCCAGACCCCGCTGAAATTGGCCGTGCCGCTCGAACAGGCAGGCGTCAGGATAATTGGGACCTCCCCCGACAGCATCGACCAGGCCGAGGACCGCAAGCGCTTCAACCGGCTGGTCAAAAAGCTCAAGCTCCTCCAGCCCTCCAGCGGCACGGCGATGACGTATGAAGAGGCATTGAAGATTGCACGGAAATTAGGTTATCCGCTTCTGATTCGCCCTTCGTTCGTGTTGGGCGGCAGGGCGATGGAGGTTGTCCACGACGAGCAGTCGCTGAAGGCGTGCGTAATGAATGCTATCGAGGCGTCGGGCAAGCATCCGATTCTCGTGGATAAATTCCTCGACGACGCCACTGAGCTTGACGTCGATGCGATAAGCGACGGCAAAAAGGTGGTGATCGGCGGGGTAATGGAGCATATCGAGGAGGCGGGGGTCCATTCCGGCGACAGCGCGTGCAGCCTGCCGCCCGTCTCGATCGACAAGAAAATGCTGGCCGAGATTACAAGGCAGACTAAGCTGCTGGCACTGGAGTTGAAAGTCAAAGGCCTTATGAATGTTCAGTTTGCGGTCAAAGACGGCCGGCTTTATATACTCGAAGTCAACCCGCGGGCGTCGCGGACCATCCCCTTTGTGAGCAAGGCCATAGGCGTTCCCCTCGCAAAGCTCGCGGCCAAGATAATGACCGGGATGACGCTGAACGAGCTGGGATTCACCAGTCAGGCGCATCCGGATCACTATTGCGTCAAGGAAGCGGTCTTTCCGTTTCTGAAATTTCCGGGCACGGATACGATCCTGGGGCCGGAGATGCTCTCCACCGGCGAGGTGATGGGCATATCGGATGACTTCGGGATCGCGTTTGCAAAGTCGCAAATAGCGGCGGGCAACACGCTGCCGACAAGCGGCAACGTGTTTATCAGCGTCAAGGATGACGACAAGGCGCGGGCGGTTGAAGTGGCCCGCAAAATGCACGAGATGGGATTCAAGATTTTTGCGACGAAAGGGACCTGCATCTCGCTGATCAACAATAACATTCCATCGGAGTTTGTATTGAAGATGGCCGAGGGCAGGCCCAACATCGTCGATTACATAATCAACGGCAGGATGGATTTGATTATAAATACCACGGTCGGCAAGAGAACGATAACCGATTCGTTCGCAATAAGAAGGACTGCGCTCGACAGGCAGGTGCCCTACGTAACAACGATAAGGGGCGC
>CAYGZM010000331.1:0-3136 GCA_964354365.1 uncultured Pirellulales bacterium | reverse complement strand
GTCACTAAACCTACTTGTGTGGGCCCGATTATCCGAATTGAAGGGAAAATGAGAACCGCCAAAACAAATACCAACACAATCCATGGTAATAAGTGTAAGATTAAACTTAACATAATACACCACGAGCCTTTCTTTGAAAAATTGTTAACCGGGATTTCACATATAATCTTGTATATCCTTGCTCAGCTACGCCGCTAAGCCTTTCGATTCCACAACAATACCAAAATCTTCCTCGAATTGCCTTTTATTTTGGATACTTCCTATCCGCCGCCTTAAAAAACGTCTTCGCAGTGAAATCATTTTTCGCCTTTTTTGGCGATTTTTCGCATAACTGCCCCATTCGACTACGCTCAGGGCAAGCTTAAAATAAACGACTTGCCGGCCTTTTTGCCCGTTTAATCTGCGGCATATCACGCCTTATCCGCCTCATATAACGCCTCACCTGCGGCATATCACGCGTTATCCACGACATATCACGCTTCATCTGCGGCAAATTCAATTTCCTATTTAAAAAACCACCATCACCGTATTGCTCGGCTGACATTCACCGGATTTATTTATTGCTATAACGCGATATTCGAGGCTGAATTTTCGTCTCTCGACTGAGAATTCGGGCACGTATCCTTCGAAGCGGGCCGGCGGCTTCAGCCTCTTCACCAGCTCACTCACCGCACCATACGGAAAATACAATGTTCGGCATACACAGCTCTCTGCAATTCTCAGTGTGTTGTTACTCAAACTGACCGATCCATTGCCAAGAATCAACACAAACCGTTGTATGATAAGTAGTTATGAAACACAAAACCACAATTAAAATAGTCATCCCGACAACGTCGGGATTCCGCAATTTTGCATTTTTCACTTTGATTTTTGCATTCTCAAACTGATTGTCGGTCAGTTTGAGTTATTACTACTGATGCCACTGGCCGGTGAAGGGTTCGTAGAATTTCTTCCATTCACGGTCGTACCATACGGGGGCCGACGGCAGACCTTCCTGGCCGAGGGCATCGACGGCCACCACGTGGTAGCGCCGGGACTCGGCGCCCGCGGCCGCGTCGGAAAATGTCAGCTCGTCAATCGGCTCTTCGGTCAGCCGTGAAATCGGGTCCTTGTCCCAGCGCCCGTCTAAGCGGTAGATGCGGTATCCCTTTAGATTCCTTTGCGGGTTCGCGGTCCATTTCAGCCGGCACGTTGTCCCGTCCTCCTGAGCAGAGACCCATCGCGGCGCCGATGGGATCGTCAGAAAATAGGGCGAAGGGCCGCTCTCGACGCCCAGCGCATTGACCGCACGAATTCGATATGCAAAAACGGCAAAACGGTACGACTTGCCGTTGCGATCCAGGTGCTCGTCGGACAAATCTCGCTCCAGCAGAGCGGGGCCTTGAACCGGACGCGGTTTGGCAAGGTCAACACTGTCACTAAAAGATGCGCCCTTGAGCAGGTCGCTGGAGACTCGCTCGAACGGGCCGATTCGCCGTATCGCGCCGACGGCGGGCTCGGCCGGCGGCTCGATGCGCGACTTTAGCCGTTTCAACTGGTCCTCGGTCCAGACCTCCACGTCGGCTCGTTCCACGTAGTATCCCGCTATGTCACCTGCCTTGGGCGGCGTCCATAACAACTGCACCTCGCTTTGTGAAAGCACCGAGACGACCGCGTCCTCAACTATGGGCGGCTGTGTGCGCACCTTTACACTCGGCTCACTCAATCGCCCATCAGCCGCCGCCCGGACGGCGTAGTAATAAACCACTCCACGCTGCAGGCCGGCATCCCCATACTGCCTTTGCCCGGCATCCGCCGAGGCGACCCGTTCGTAGCTCACCCCCCACGGCTGCTCGCCCGTTCCGCGATAGATTACGTAATTCGTCACTCCTGAAGACGCGCTCGGCTCCCATACCAGCGTAGCGGCGTTGGCCGCCGTTGTCGCCTGCAGATTTGCCGGCGGCAGTAATGACGCCCGCCCGCCAGACTCAGCCTTGCCGAAACAGTACGTCCATATCTGCTGCTCTTCCGGTCCCGGCTCCGGCCGAGTGCGGTTTTCAAGGATAGTCAGCCCGATTTCCGGCGCGAAGGCCAGCACGCGCGACCGGTTGCCGCTTGCATCCGGCTCTTGCGGCGGATTCATTTTGGTCCACGTATTCTTGCCGGCGTCATAAATCCACGTCTCCAGGCGGTGCTTGGCGTTCTCCTCTTCCCCGGCGGTAATCTTGACGATTGCGACGACCACCCGGTTCAGTGAATCGTATGCGAGCACGGCGTCGTTCTGATTGGTCGGCGGCGTCACAGGCGGTTTGAGATCTCGCCACTTATTGTCGCTGAGGCTGTAGACCCACGTGTGCTGGTCGTCGCTGAACTGTGCGCCGAACAGAATGTGGAGCTTATGGGCCGAGTCGTACACCATATTGCCGCCGCTGCGGAATTCAGGCTCCATCTGCGGCTTCATGCGCGTCCAGGTATTAGTGTGCGGGTCATAAACAATCGTCCCCTCCCGGCTGCCCTCCCCGCCGAAGAGCACGATGACCTGCGCATCGCTGTCCCACGATGCGCAGCGCAGCGGCGAGACGTGCGGCGCCGGGACGGGACTGAGATTGCGCCACAGGTTCTCATCGAGGTCATAGACCCATATCGTGGAGTCGTTCAGGTATATCTCCCGAAACCACTGCCAGCCGTGACTGCCGCTGAATGACGGAAACCGCACATAGCGTTTGTGGATGGGGTCGAAAATGTTCTGTTGGGCGCAGCATACGCCCGGCGGCGACGTATCCGGCTCTTTCAGGGTCCATTTCGCGGTAAAGGGGTCAAAGGTCCAGACCTCGGAATACTGCGCCCCGCCGCCGCCCTGGTTATGCCCGCCGTACCGGATCAGCACCTTCCGCCAATTGTCCCACGCGCACGCGCCTTCGTAACCGAGCCGTGGCGACGGCGGTGTATCGGTTAGGGGGCTTCGCTTTACCCAGGTATTCGCCGGCTGACTAAGTTCGATGCCCGGGACAGCACCTGCGGCCAGAGCCGCAATAATAACAACCGTCAGGATGCGTGCTCTTTGTGTGCCCATCGAATATGACCTCCTTATGCTGTTAGCACTTAAGGCTTCTGCAAAATTGCAGGTTAGGCCTACTTAGAAAAGAAAAAATCGTTT
>CAYGZM010000330.1:0-3137 GCA_964354365.1 uncultured Pirellulales bacterium | reverse complement strand
CGATAATCAGGATAGAGAAGCCAATCACGAAAGAGCAGAGTGCAAGGCAATGCGACTGGTCGTGAAACAGAATGGTCGAACCGTGGGTGAGCCGCGATTCACAACGGGCCCTATTCATATCGGACGCGGCCCGGACAGTCAGGTGTTCCTGCCGGACAAAAAAATCTCGAGACAGCACGCCGTAATCTTCAGCACGCCCGACGGCAACTGGATGGTGCAGGACCTGGATTCGGCCAACAAAACCTACCTAAACGACAAGGCAATCCACAAAGCCAAAATCAAATCAGGCGACCGCCTGCGCATCGCCGGCTTCACGATTGAAATCGATCTGGAAGCCGAGACGGAAGGCGACAAGCCCACCCAGCTCGAAGACACGCTAATAACGGCCCCCCGCAAGCTCCAGGTAATTGCAAGAGACCTCAACGCGGAGCATGCCCCCGACATCAAGTTCCCGGCAAAAAGGGCGAAGGAGTTCCTTCAGGCAACGGAGGAGATCTGCAACGCTACCGGGCTGGACCAGGTACTTAGAACGCTGCTGACTATTATGTTCAGGCAGTTCGACGCGGCTCACGTGTGGTGCGCGCTGAGAATTGAGCCGCGAGGTCCGATGATGTCGCACACGGGCAAAGCAATAGACGGCAAAGAGATCGGGCTGAACGACATAATGCTCAAAGAGCGAATCACCCAGGCGGTGGAAACGGGCCAGTTTCTGCTCTTTCCGAACGTCTCAGCTCAGGGTGAGAGCCGGGGCGTGCAATCGGCAATCATAGCCCCCGTTATGGATCCGACGGGCTGCTTCGGCGTCTTGTACATAGACAACGCGGCGGGCCGATCCCCTTACAACCTGAGCGACCTGGACTACCTGATGCTCCTGGCGATACACACCTCAACGATTGTCGAGAATTTCTAACTCGCACCAGCAATAAGGCTTCTGCAAAATTGCAGGTTAGGCCTGCTTAGAAAAGAAAAAATCGTTTGTTGATTACCTGCAATTTTGCAGAACTCATAGCAACAATAGGAAGCAGCAGCGAATCAATCAAGCCAATGCCGTTGCATCCGCAACCTACCGGATGGGCAGCCCTGCCAACGAGATGCCCATTATCCTGAAAGCAAGCTCGTTCTCCCGGAGGCCCTCGAAGATGCGGAGCACAATCCTTGCCTTTTGGGGCATCGGGCCATCCACGGAGAATTTGATTGTCGTCGCGCCGCCCACGGACATACGCCCGCGCTGATTGACCTGCAACTTGGCGCCGTCCGTGCCGTAGAGCTCCAGCGTTTCGATTTGTTCGGGGTCAGCGTCGAGGGCGAGGCCGACAACAGCGGCGTTGTTCCTGTAGGGATCAATTTCAATCGAGCAGATATTGGCTCCAAGCTCAGAAGCCTTGGCCCCAACTTCGAGAGTCATAACGCCGAGATCCACATTTTTCACACCGCTTGCGGTCAGATACTCTATCGTCCCGGCCAACTCCTCCAAAGCGGCCGCGCCCTCATCGGGCAAAAGCAGCTCGACGTCGAAAACCGCGGTCTGGCGATCCTTGGAGAGCCTGGCAAATCGAATTCTGCGGTCCCAATCCCGCGTGGGCAGGAGATTCGCGCCCGTGTTGGTAAGGGCCTTTTCGACGCGGCCGCCTGAGACCTTGACCGCAGGGGCGGGCAGGCCGGCAATCAACGACAGCGTATATCCATCGGCATATCCCAAGGGCAATACGCCCAATTCGAGGTCCGCGTATCTGACCAGCCGCACCCCGGCAACCCGCACATTCTCATCCGCCACGTATTTCGGGGCGGCGCCGACGCCGGCATCGCCGGTACCGGGGAATAAACTGTTGTCCGGCTGTGTAACCGGCAGCCTGATCTGGGGACTGCCTTGCGCCTTGGGGCCGAAAGGCGACTGGGTTATCGTGGAAATCTCGTCATCAACAACCGGCTCCTCTTCCGTCGTGGTCGGAGGGGTGGTCTCGACCATCTCCCCCTGCGGCTTTGCGTTTTTCAGACCCGCCATAATTTCAATGATGTGCTCCTTGGGGACCGCAATATCCACCGCCATCCGACCGGCATCCGCTGTAATCGCGTAGGCCATTCTGCTGCGGCTCGGGACGTTTACATCAGGGACAGGCAGCGGCACGGGTGAAGAAGCGGCCACCAGCCCAATTAGCTGCATCAAATCAAAAGTCCCAACAGCATCAGCCTGCGCGGCCTGCGGAAGCATGGCCGATACCATCGACATCTGCGGCCCCATAAGACCCGGCGCCTTGGCCCCCATACTATCCAACAGGGCGCTCAACTCCGCCGAACCGCGAACGAACATTTGTGCCGTCTTCGTGCCCGGAATCGTTGAGACTCGCACCGCCGCAGTCAGCATAGTCTGCGTTGGGGTCAAACCGACTGTCACCGACTGGACATCCATATTTTGTGCCAGGCCCGCAAAATCGAAATTCATCATTCCTGGCATCATCGGCATCGGCGCCGCCGTGCCCGGCTGGGCAGGGGGCATACCGCCCGGTATTGCACCGGCCTGGCCCATCTGCGCCGAGACAATCGGCGCCAGCAGTTTCGCGGCCTCCCGTGCATTTATGTACGCCCAGACGGGCGCTGCGGACTGTGCGTCCGCCGGCTCTATCGAGGTGGAAAGCGGCGCGGACCGCCCGGAGGTCATCATGTCCGCCGTCGCCAGCAACGCATCATAACCCTGCGCCATTGTTATCAGGGCGAAGGCGCCGGCCTGCTTGGCGACCATTGGGCCGGGAACTTGGGCGGCAATCTGAGAGACGCCCTGCGCATCCGGCTGTCCGACATTCGGATTGCTGCCGACAAAGACACTGTAATCGCTGACGGGAACGAGCACCCCAACAAATGGGGCGGCATTAGGGTCGGCAGAACCGGGCAAAGGCACGGCGAAGAACCCGAAAGTCCCGTTCATATCAATCCCGGCCAACTGCGGATTACCTAATACCCCGGCAAGCTGCGCCCGCAATCCCATCGAAAGCATCATAGGGACCGGCGATATGCCGACCAGGAACTGGTCTATCTGGTTGATCGTGTACTCGAAGTTCCTGATCCTAAGGCAGGCTATGCTCTGGGCCGGCACAACTCCAAGGACGTCGGCTGAGCCGGCGGGAGGCTGAACCGGCGCCGGC
>CAYGZM010000329.1:0-3139 GCA_964354365.1 uncultured Pirellulales bacterium | reverse complement strand
GGACGATATTGAAGAACCGCTGGTCCATGCAGTCAAACATCCAGCTCATCGACGCGATAATCAGAACCAGCCAGTGATAGCGGCTCATGTGCTTCCACCAGGGTTTCTCGGCAAGACTATCGGCTTGAAGCGTCGTCATCTGCGCCATGCTTCTATCTCCTTGCATTAGATAGCTCTGGTTAAGGACCGTCGATTACGAATTCCTGGTAACAAGAATCGTATGACCGGGGTCTGTCAACTGTTTTTTTGTCACTTTTCTCCTGCAAACACCTTTCACGCTCCGGTCCATCCGCATTAACCTCTGTGACCTCGGCTCTTTCTGGCATCGTGCACAGTACGACGACCGAGACACAACACCCCACGCATATCTGCTTAGGACCCTACGCAGAAATGCGCAAGTGACTGCGTCAAATCTGCGATTCGACTTAAGCAGAATTGCGCAACATATAATAAATAGGGCTCCCATCCGATATGTGGTTGATAGCAATGACATTATGCCCGTACATGCTGTCGCCTTAAAGCGTTAAATCCAAAAGACTTAGAGCCTATCCGAATAACTTGGTCGTCATGAGGCTGAGCGAAAAGCCCGAGGCCAAGACGGCAGGCCAAAAACGCTCGGAGGCGTGGTTTGTTCCACGCTGAGACCGTTTTTGGCCGACAACGCAGGCATCGGGCTTTGCAGCCAGCCGGAATAGACTGGGTTATTGGGATAGGCTCTTAGAACGCAATAACCTTAAAATTCACCAACTTCTTTGGAGTTGAACCAAAAAAACAAAAACGCTCCCAACTGGCGAACTTGGGCCAAGGCCCACCCCACCCCCACGCCCGTATGAGAAACGCCGACTATTATCCCTCGGAGGAACGACCGGATTTTCTGGCAAACCAATCGCCTCGTGTCACGCTGAGCCGAAGGCGAAGCATCTGGGTTATGAATGAGAAGCCCGCCGCGGCGGGCCGGATTCTTCGCGGAGTTTATCATCGAGCGAAGCGAAGCGCAGCCAACTTCAAAGACTTCTTCTTCATCGCCTTACACTGGTTCGAACAGCATTGCCCCTCCCTGCAAAGGCGGTGGACATCGAGCATCGAGCATCAAGTATCGAGAATCCGCCTGAAGTGAGCGGGCCTCCCGGCCCGTATCCCCGGGTATATGCCTGTGGAGCACCCACAGCGAGTAAATAAATTTCTTGCATTTGTGGGCGGAACCCCGCATAATACTCACCGCACGGCAAGAAACGGCTATGCGCTAAGTGTAAAATATTCAGTTTAGGAGATTCTCGAATGAACGATCAAATCGGACCGGGCAGCCTGCTCGATACTACCGACGCCCTTGAAGCGGTTGGCGTGTTCCGTGGATGGAAGAACTTTATGTTTCTAATCGTGCTGCTCTGCCTGTTGATTGTGCAGGGGGCTTTCTGGCTCGTTAATACAGGCTCCGTAAAGCTCGGCCCAAAGGCCGAAGCCGGCGACAAGGTCATGGTATCGGCCCCGGCGACCAGGGACTCCAACGCCGCGACAGCCGCTGCCGCCGACCCGAACAAGCCAGCCGAAGCCGCAACGACCAAGTCGGGCCTGAAGAAGCTCCTCCCATTCGATATGACGTTTGAGTGGCTAAGCTGGACCATTACCTTCGTCAACGCCGTACTCATCCTCGCAGCCGCCATTTACTTCCTGACGGTACTTTTCAGCCTGAAGGTCTCGCTGACCGGCAGGCTCGGCGGCATCAACCATATCGGCAGGGCGTTTTTCCTCTCGCTGTTTATGTTCGTCCTGCTGCTGCCCTGGCAGACTGTATTCGGCGGCCTGGTCGCTGGGGCAATATACGCCCCCTGCGAGCTGGCAAAGGCCTGTTCCGCCGAAAAAGCGGACCTCTTTGCCAAAGTCCTTTTCTATCTGCGCTTCAGCGGCTACTGGTTCCTGATATTCCTGCTGCTCATACTCTCACAAATGCGCACCTGCCGTTGGACAAGGGCAATTCTTCGCCGGCTCGAGGTGGTATAGACAAATGGCCAAAAAGAGGGTCGGCTTTATCGGCGCCGGCATTATGGGCAGGCCGATGGCCCGCAACCTGCTAAAAGCAGGATACCCGTTAATTGTCCATAATCGCACCAAGTCGAAGGCTCAGGATCTGCTCTCGCAAGGCGCTGTTTGGGCGGCGACTCCCGCCGACGTAGCAGCCAACAGCGACGTTGTGATCACCTGCGTTACCGATACCCCCGATGTAAGAGCGGTGCTGCTCGGCCAAAACGGCGTAATCGAAAAGGCTCGGCCAGGCCTTATCTGCGTCGATATGAGCACCATTTCACCATCCGCCACTAAGGAAATGGGCGATATTCTCCAGGCCAAAGGCATAACCTTAATCGACGCGCCCGTCAGCGGCGGCGAAATCGGCGCGATAGAGGGCAAACTCTCGATAATGATGGGCGGGCCGAAAGAAGCCATCGAGGAGGTCCGCCCGATTATGGAAGTCATGGGCCGAACCGTCACCCATTGCGGCCCGCTCGGCGCAGGCCAGATGACAAAGCTCGCCAACCAGATTATGGTCATTCACACGATTATGAGCATCGCCGAAGGACTTGCATTTGCTGAAAAAGCGGGCCTCGACCTCGAAACCACGTTAAAAGTGACCTCTGCCGGGGCCGCCGGCAGCCATTCGTTGAAGGCCCTCGGCCCCAAAATAATCGCCGGCGACCTGAAGCCCGCCTTTATGGTGGATCTGCAGCAAAAGGACCTGCGCTTAGTCCTCGAATACGCCGAACAGCTAAAACAGCCCCTGCCCGGCGTCGCCTTGGCCAAGCAACTGCTCGCCGTCCTCCAGGCCAGGGACAGAGGCAAGGATGGAACCCACGCCCTGATCGACGTCATCCGCCAACTGGGGGCCGGAACGAACTGACAAGATACAACTTTCGGAGAAGATTTATCAGACTATGTGTAACGCCGGACGGAACCCGGCCACTATATCAGGTAAAGGAACCGGGCGTTAAAGGCAACATACGCCGGGCGCCAACGGCTCGAAGAATGGATTTCTCAGGAATCAGCAGCTATTATGATTCGCTCAATCCGAGTTGACTTTATATCCCACAGTGCTATCATATCGTTGGTATAATTTGGATATTTGGTCGTGAGAACCAAGAAACTTATT
>CAYGZM010000328.1:0-3143 GCA_964354365.1 uncultured Pirellulales bacterium | reverse complement strand
AGCCAATATTACCGACTAACTCAATCGTGACTCGAAACACGTGTTATAGACGAAATGGAACGACCAAAACGATTGTGGAGAGGCGGGGAGGCCGGCGCAATGGACGAACTGGATCATCGAATACTCGAGGCGCTGCAAGACGACTTTCCGTTGAGCGAGAGACCTTACGAAATTCTCGCGGAGAAACTGGTGATTGGCTGCGATGAGCTTTGGCAGAGAATCGAAAGACTGCTCGATCTGGGGGTGATTCGGCGGATTGGGGCAAGCCTTGACCCTCGTAAGTTAGGCTATTGCAGCACTTTGGCGGCAGTCAGCGTCAAGGCCGACAATGTCGAGCAGGCGGCTGAAATCGTAGGTCGGTATCCGGAAGTGACGCATAGTTATCTGCGGGACGACGAATTCAACATCTGGTTCACCATTATTGCAAAGGATGATCGGCACATTGAGAGTATTCTTGAGCAAATTCGCTCCGCACTGGCCCTCGAAAGCTCACAAGTCTTGAATCTGCCCGCAAAGCAGACATTCAAGCTGGACGCCCGCTTCAGGGGATTCAAGTCTGCGAATATGGAATGATGAACGACAGCTCAGAATGGCTGCCTGTGTTTATTTGCCGCAACCTTCAAGATTTTCGATTCTAAATTCTCAAATTCGCCCTTGAATTATGCGGTCCGTTACTATAAGATACCGCGTTTTGATGCTCGTTACGGTCTTGAGTTTTACGTTTTGAGATGAATATATGAGTGACTACGTAGTCCTGGTAAAACAGGTGCCCGATGTTTCCCAAATTACGGACAACGCCTTCGACCCGGAGAGCGGCACCCTCGTGCGAACCCGTCTGGCCAACGTCATTAATGAGCTGGATGCACAGGCGCTGGCGTTTGCCCAATATATGAAGAGTATCAGCGGCGATGCGGATGCGAGGGTCATTGCGCTGACTATGGGGCCTCCGATGGCCGAGGAAGTGCTGCGGTATAGCCTGGCTCGGTGCGCCGACGAGGTCATCCTGCTGACCGACAAGGCCCTCGGAGGAGCCGATACCGTAGCCACCGCAAATCCGCTGGCGTACGCGGTAAAAAGAATAGCCAGGGATATTCTCAGGAACGAAAAGAACTATTACGTAGTGTGCGGGATGCAATCGGTCGATGGGGATACGGCCCAGGTGCCGCCGCAAATGGCTGAGGAGCTCGGCCTGGCGTGCATTGCATACGTTACCGGCGCGGCGTTCAGGAACGGGCGATTTGAATTCACGCGAATCATAAGCGGGGGCAGCCAGGTCGTCGCGGCGAGGAAGCTGCCGGCGGTGATAACCGTAGCCAAATATGAGTACCCGCTGTTTGCAGCATTTGGAGCGACCCGGCGAGCCAACAAGGCCAAAGTCACCCAGTGGGGCAGCGAAGACATCGAGGCCACGCTCATCGGTGTAAAGGGTTCCAAGACGGCGGTGATAAGGGTCTTTCCGCCCGGCAAAAGCACGCGAAAATGCAAACACATCAGCGATGTGAAGTCGCTCGCGCAGGTCATTATAGACAGCTTCAAGGGCGGCGACGGCAAGCCGGGCCAGGCCGCACAGACCGGAGCCGACCGGTATGTCCTGCCGAAGAAAAGGGCAAGCCTGTTTGACAGACGCTTCGAGGGCCTGAAGAAGGAGCAGGAGGACTATGAAATCCTCAGCGAACAGCTCGGCAAACTCGGCATCACCGATGTCAGCCGGATAAATGATGCCGACAAGGAAAAGATACTTGAGGTGATTGGCGGGCAGTTCCATAAAACCGTGCTGGATAACATGATAGCAGGGTACACCTTGACCGCGCCAGCTTTCCAGGGCGAAGTCTGGGTCGTGGCCGAGCACAGCAATGGCCAGGTGCACCCTGCGACATTCGAGCTTATCGGCAAAGCCCGCGAGCTGGCGGATTCACTGGAGACAAAGGTTGGCGTCTGCCTGGCAGGGTTCGGCATAGAGCCGATGGCGAAGGAACTGATAGCTGCCGGAGCAGACAACGTCTATGCCATCGAACATAGACTTCTGGCCGAATTCGACCCGACGGCCTGGCGAAAGGCCGTGGCCGATGCAGTAGGCGCCTATTGGCCGCAGATAGTTCTGTATGCCGCCACGCCACAGGGCAGAATGTTGGCGCCGATGGTGTCGTACCGGGTTGGCTGCGGCTTAACGGCGGACTGCACGGGGCTGGCTATCAAAGACAGCTCTCGCAAAGGCGAATTTGGACTTCTGCTGCAGACGCGGCCGGCCCTCGGCGGCAACGTTATGGCCACTATCCGCACGAAGAACTCGAGGTCGCAAATGGCCACGGCCAGGCCGGGAGTGATGAAGAGGCTCCCGCCCGACCTGTCCAGAAAAGGTCAGATCATCAGGCACAAGGTCGAACTTACGCAGGACGACCTCTGCCTGGAGATTATAAAGACCGAGCGCGGCGGCGGCGGGGTGAACTTCGCCGCAGATGTAATTGTCAGCGGCGGCAAGGGTATGCAGAGCAGGGACAACTATGAACAGCTTGTCGGGACGCTCTGCGAGGGCCTGCGCGAAAAATTGAAGGCAAAGGTTGAAAGAGGCGCTTCACGGGCAGCAGTGGAACAGGGATTCATTGAACGTGCGCACCAGGTGGGGCAGACCGGCACGTCCGTCGCGCCGAAGCTGTACATCGCTCTGGGAATATCCGGCGCCATCCAGCACATGATAGGTGTCGCCAACACCGAGACGATCATAGCGGTCAACAGCGACCCGAACGCGCCGATTTTCAAACAGTGTGATTACTACATTGTCGCGGCGATCGAGGATGTCGTACCGAAGCTGGCCGCGGCAATGAAAGAAGTCTGAAGTTTTGAGTTCTGAGTTTTGAGTTTACTTTAGGGGTATCACTGAACGTGGCAGAGGCAACGGATCGCAATAGAGTACAGGTTTTGGTGGTTGGCGCCGGGCCGGCGGGTCTGGCAGCGGCGATACAACTGAAAAACATCAAGCCGGATATGGAAGTCTGCGTAATAGATAAAGCGGCTGACCTCGGCAACCACAATCTTTCGGGCGCCGTATTGGAGGCTGAGCCGTTACACAGCCTGCTCGATGCGGCCTCGCCGGGCTGGCGGGATACCGACGTCGCAAAACAGGTCCTGGCCAACAGGATCGACAG
>CAYGZM010000327.1:0-3158 GCA_964354365.1 uncultured Pirellulales bacterium | reverse complement strand
TTTTGATAATCTTGGTGTTTGTCGCAGGCTGCGGACCGGGCCAGCCGTTCGAGATCGAGAGCTTGCATACGCCACAGCCTGTCACGCCGCCGCAGGTTGCCTCAGCCGCCTCCTGGTAGCATCCCCCTTTTTGCAGGTTCGCTGAAACCGCGAACAATAATGGGGCAGGCCTCCTTGCCCACCCCACAAATTGCTTCACACATTGCGCCAGGATTACCACACGGAAAGCACCCACTGCCTCCGGTTCGAGCCTCTGTCCACTACCCGTTGGTGACTTCTCGTGGATCTTTGCCCTCCTCAATGGCGTCTATTTTTTTCACCCTTCTTAAGTGTCTTCCGCCGCTGAATTCCGTATCCAGCCACACCTCAACGATCTTCCGCAGGAGCACGTCTCCGATTTGGTCCCCGGACAAACAAAGCACATTCGCATCATTGTGGTCGCGTGAAATCGTCGCACTTAGCTCGTCGTGGCACAACGCCGCTTTGATCTTCTTTATCTTGTTTGCAGCTATGCACATTCCGATCCCGGTTGCGCACGCCAGAATAGCCCTGTCGGCCTGTCCCTCCGAAACTGCCTTGGCCACAACGTATGCCACGTCGGGATAATCTACCGGGCTGCTGTCGCCCACGCCAAAGTCGATATACTCGTGCCCCAACCCGGCGACTATGGCCTTGATTTGCTCTTTCGATTCAAAGCCCCGATGGTCGCTTCCAATCGCTATTTTCATATCACAAGCTCGCTGATCCTCTTTCTCACAGCTTCTTCGATCAGATCTGCACACCCATTGTACACTGCCTGTTGCTGCCCTATAGGGTCAGGAATTTCACTGTCTCCAGCCAATAACACGCACTTGGCAGCCGCCCCGGGACTAAGAGCAGCAACTCTTGCCTGGTGCATTCGCTCCATCGCGAACACCCGGCTGCTTTCCTCGACAAGCCTGCGGGTCAACGTCTGGCTCCTATGCGCCCTTATGTCCACGCCCTTCGCCGCACACGCTGCCACCGCTTCACTGCTTGCCGATAAACCCGCCATGTCGAGCACGCCGGCGGATGACACTTTATAACCCTTCCGGCCAAGACAGTCAACCTCACACCCCAATTTTTCCGCCAAATATTTTCGAAAAATTCCCTCGGCCATCGGACTTCGACAGCTATTGCCCGTGCAGAGTATCAGAAACGTAACCTGCGACATAATCTCCACCTCGGCATCGGCATAAACACCGGCCCTCAGAATCTCCAGGCCGTGCTTACCTATCTTCGCAACCGTGCTGCTCATGCCGTATTTGCACCGGCCGCCATCCAGCACCAAATCAATCTCGCCGGAGAATGCGGATAGAACCGCACCGGCATCCACCGCAGCCGATTGACCCGCCATATTTGCGCTTGGCGCAACCACAGGATTGCTCGTATGCCCCAGCAGAGCCGCGGCAATCGCATTGTCCGGGCAGCGAATGCCGATGGAGTTGTCTCGGTACAAACCTTCGAAAACTTCTCTCGCCAGAGTCCTCTCCTGCCTGTCCATATCCTTCGAGTCCAGCTCAAATACTACCGTCAAAGGCCCCGGCCAGGCATTTTCAACCAATCGCTCGGCCCGCAGACCGATGCTCGGCACATACCTGCCGACCTCAACCTTCTCGCCGATGTGCAGCGTGTATGGCTTTGAGGGGTCCCTGCCCTTTACACTATCCAGCCTGGCCAGTGAGTCGCTCCGGACACGAGCCGCTATTCCATAAACGGTTTCAGTCGGAAAGGCCACAAGCCCGCCGGCGTCGACCACCTCCGCAGCCCTTCTGATCTTGGACAAGTCCAGATCGGCCGCATCGAGTTTAATTATGTCCGTTCCCATTGTCCCGACAACCATACAAGAAAACGCCCGCAATGGCAAGATAACTTACTCCACAACCATAAATACCGCCTCCCAAATACCTTGCGCGCCTAAGCTCAAGCACCTCCAGACAGATAATAACAATCAGAAAGAATATATGCGCCTTGGTGCCGCATTTCATAAGTTCTATCACTATCCTGTCATTTCGACCGAAGGTAGCCTTCAGCCCTGAGCGAAAGCGAAGAGGAAGCGAGTGGAGACATGTAGCGAAGCGCAGAGCCCGGAACGGAAATCTCCCAAAACAGTTACAGTCTATTTGCCTCATAGTCACGCCATTTAAGAGATGTTGTACTGGCGTACACTGCCTGGGTGCCATCCTCAAATCCACAGGACCTGCCCCACCGTAGGCGGGCACTGGCGTGCGGGATGCCCTTAAACCCAATAGCGCCCGCCGCCACAGGGCAGTTACTTCTTATGAACCGTATAATACTGCCGCATTGAAGAAACCAGTCAGCCCGCGGCCAAGTCAGCTCTGATTCAGCCGAGAGGGGCTGCGAAACTGCACAACGCGCCGACAGAACAGCAACGGCCGATAATAAAGACAAACACACCCCACTCCACCCGAACGCCGGAAAGTTTTCAAAAAAACTCAAGTATTTTACCTAATTATACTAATCTATCCATTTTAACATTGCCGATAAGAGATAGCATTGATGGAACGACGTTTTAATGGAGATTTCGACTATGGAGGCATTAGTAGAGCAGCGTAAGGAAAGCCGCAACGCTCTGGCGTGGCCCGTAAGCGTGTGGCTGCCGGAAGCAAGTAGATTCTTTAACGGCCGAAGCTGCAATGTCAGCAAAACAGGAGTCTTCATCAGGCTTCCGCTGACGGCGCCTGTCCGGCTGGGGCATATCGTGGAACTCAACTTTCCACGCACGGCTGCCTTGGCCGAGCAAAAAGGACAATTCGCACGCATAAGGAAGGGCAAAGTGGTCAGAATCGAGCGCAAGAACGTGCTCGACACCGCTGAAATAGGAGTCGGGATTGCCTTTCAGTAGTTGATAAACGAGATTTTAGGCTTGCTGAAGGGATAGAGGAGAGCCTGCTGCTTTCGCATAAGCGGGGCAATGAAAAAGCCTGGGCTGGTGGATGAGGAAGGCCACCAGCCCTCTCTTATGCGCACACATAAATCGCAGATCCCAGATAAATACGGTTCATCCGGTTAATGAGAAGGTGGCCGTTGCAGGTCAGGGCCTTGGAGTTGTCTGGAGAGAAAGATCGTTTGGGCAGAGGGCCAAATTAGGGCAACCAGGGGGGTAATTTGGACCTCTG
>CAYGZM010000326.1:0-3158 GCA_964354365.1 uncultured Pirellulales bacterium | reverse complement strand
TTCTGGCGGAGGTCGGGACGGACCCGCAGAGAGTCGAGATGTTCAATCTTTCCTCCGCTATGGGCGGGCGGTTTGCCGAGATCGTCGAAGAGATGACCGAACGAGTCAGGAAGTTAGGCCCTGCGTGCGAGGACGGCCAAAAGGAGCCGGAAGATATATGAAAGTGGTCAAGCAGGAAGATATAAAACTGGACAGCAGCTTTGCGGAAGAGATCGCCCGGCGCAGCGGCGAGAACGTCTTTCTGTGCTATCAGTGCAGGAAGTGCGCTTCGGGGTGTCCGAGCAGGATGTTTATGGACAGCACGCCGACCGAGCTGATGCGGTACGCGCAGTTGGGGATGGTCGATGAGGCGATGAAGAAAAATACTATATGGTACTGCCTGTCGTGCCAGACCTGCTCGACGAGATGCCCGCAGGATATTGACATAGCTCACGTCATTGACACGATGAGAATTATCGTGCAGGAAAGGAAGATCAAGGCCGACGACAACAAGCTGCCGTTGTTCAACCGGCTGTGGATGACGATGATTAAGTATATGGGAAGGGCGTACGAAGCCGGCCTTGTGGCTTCGCTGAATTTCTTTACCGGCAGGCCGACCAAAGATATGGTGCTGGGAATGAAGATGATGAAGAAGGGCAAGCTCAAGCTGCTGCCCTCGTTCAGGAAACCGTTTGCAACGATGAAGATGTTCTCAAGGGCCAGAAAGCTGAAGACTCCAGGCAAAACGTAATCTGAAAACAGGGAACCAATCCGCGGGCTTGTTCTTATAGATTTCTCGACTGCGCTCGAAATGACAAGGTGGACGCGCGTAATGACAAGGTGGGCGCTCGAAATGACAAGCTGGGCGCGCGTAATGACAAGCTGGGCGCTCGAAATGACAAGTTGGATGCGCGTAATGACAAGCTGGGCGCGGCTACAGGGTCTGAAAAAATGAAGTTGGCATATTATCCAGGCTGTTCGCTGCATTCGAGCAGCATCGAGTACGACATTTCAACGAGGAAGGTCTGCGCGGCGCTGGGAGTGGAGCTTGTTGAGGTTGAAGACTGGATTTGCTGCGGGTCGTCGCCGGCGCATCAGTGCGATGAGTTGATGTCGGTTGCGCTGCCGGCGAAGAATCTGGCCCTGGTCCGCGAGAGCGGCGGCTTGAAAGAGGTATGTGCGCCGTGCGCATCGTGCTATTCGAGATTGAAGGCCGCCCAGCGGCGATTGGAGGATGAGAACCTTAGAAAAGACGTCGAGATGGTTATCGACTCGAAATACCCGGACGATATCGAGGTCCTGCACGCGCTCGATGTGATTACCGAGAAGGTCGGGGTCGAAGCTGTTAAGGAAAAGGTCGTCAGAAGTCTTGAGGGCTTGAAGGTGGCCTGCTACTACGGCTGTCTTATGACCAGGCCACCGAAAGTAACCGGCAAGCGGCAGTTCGAGAATCCGATTCAAATGGAATCGTTGATGGAGGCTCTGGGCGCCGAAGGGGTTGATTGGAATATGAAGACGTCTTGCTGCGGGGCGGCGTTTGCGTTGACACAGAGCGACGTGGTGCTTGAGCTGACCCGCAGGATTCTGGCCGACGCCGAATCGGTCGGGGCCGATGTTATCTCGGTCGGCTGTCCGCTATGCCACGCGAATCTCGACGGCAGGCAGGCGCAGATTAACAGCAAATTCGACACGAATTTCCACACGCCCATATTCTATTTCACCGAGCTTATGGGCCTGGCGATGGGAATCGAAGCGAAGGATTTGGGCATATTCAAGCATATCACCGAGGTTGACAATTTTCTCAAAGAAAGGGCGCTGATATGATTGTCGCCGACAGGAAGCCTCTCGAAGAGATACTCAATTCGATAAAGGATTATAAGAAGATAATGCTGGCCGGGTGCGGGGGCTGCGTGACTATATGCTTCTCCGGAGGCGCCAAAGCCGTGGAGCTGCTGGCATCGCAGATAAAAATGGCCGGAAAGAAGGAAGGCCGGGACATAGAGATTGTTGAATGTACGCCGGAAAGGCAGTGTGAATACGAGTTCATCGACGAGCTCAAGAAGGACCTTGAGTCCGTCGATGCGGTTTTGTCCATAGCGTGCGGCGTGGGGGTGCAGGCGATGTCACAAAGGCATCCCGATACGATTACGATTCCCGGCCTCAATACCAAGTTTATGGGCTATCCTATCGAGCATGCGCTTTGGGACGAGCGATGCGCCGGCTGCGGAGACTGCGTGCTCGAATGGACCGGCGGGATATGCCCTATCGCGCGATGCGCCAAGAAACTGCTCAACGGGCCTTGCGGCGGCTCGGCTAACGGCAAGTGCGAGGTCGATAAGGACACCGATTGCGCCTGGCAGTTGATTTACGACCGGCTCAAGAAGCTGGGCAAGCTCGATAATCTCAAGAAGATAAGAGAGCCGAAAGACTGGCGGACGAGCACCAACGCAGGGCAGCGAAGAATCAAGTTCGAAGAGGCGATGTTATGAAATCAGACAGCAGACTCGAAAAGGTCCTGACGGCGGGCAGGTTCGCGGTTACGGCCGAGCTCGGGCCGCCGCAGAACGCCGACCCCGAAGCAATAAAGAAGAAGGCCCAGTATTGCATCGGGAACGTCGATGGCGCCAACATCACCGACAACCAGACGGCGATAGTGAGGATGTCCAGTATAGCGGCGGCGGCGATAGCGATATCCTGCGGCGTCGAGCCGGTCGTGCAAATGGTCTGCAGAGACAGAAACAGGATCGCAATGCAGAGTGACATTCTCGGGGCCGCGGCTTTGGGGGTGAAGAACCTGCTGTGCCTTTCCGGCGATCATCAGAAATTCGGCAATCATCCGCAGGCGGCGAATGTTTTCGATATCGACTCGGTGCAGTTGATAGCGATGGTGAAGAAGATGAGGGACGAAAAACAGTTTCTCTCGGGCGACCCGATAAAGGAGCACGAGCCGAGATTGTTCATAGGGGCCGTCGAAAATCCGTTTGCGGACCCGTTCGAATACAGGGTGCTGCGATTGGCCAAGAAGATCGAGGCGGGGGCTGATTTTATCCAGACGCAGTGCGTCTTTGACGTGGAGAAGTTCGCGCGCTGGATGGGGCTTGTTGTGGCCGAGGGGCTGCACAAGAAGGTTTATATCCTGGCCGGCCTGACGCCGGTGCGCTCGCACAAGGCGCTTGTGT
>CAYGZM010000325.1:0-3215 GCA_964354365.1 uncultured Pirellulales bacterium | reverse complement strand
GGAATTGATCAATCCTGCTGTATCCAACGAGTACGGCCAGAACTGGTCGGCAAGCAACATTAACAGTGGTACGCCGGGCAGGGCCAATTCGGTTAATAGTAGCGATATTGCTCCGTTGATTCTGGATGTGCAGCATAATTCGATTATTCCCGGGCCGAGTGACACTGTAACTGTGACTGCCCGGATAATGGACGAGGCGGCAGCCGGTATCGCAGTAACACTGCATTACCGCGTTGACGGCGAAGCGACTTTTAATGCCGTGACAATGCTTGACAACGGAGCGAGCGGCGACGGCGATGCGGACGACGGTGTCTATGGCGGCGCAATACCGGCCAAGGCGGACAAGGCAATCGTTGAGTTCTATGTCGCAGCGAGTGATGTCGGGGCGCATTCCCGCACCTGGCCTGCGGCGAGCGTTGTTGACGGCGCGCCGCAGCAGGTGGCCAATGCGCTTTACCAGGTGGATAATTCGTACGACGCCAATGCGCCGTGGGCGCCCGGCAGCCAGCCGATATACTACGTCATTATGACTGAGGCCGAGCGGGCGGAGCTGGCGGATATCGGCGACGGAGGCGATCCTTTCTTTGGCGAAGGTGCCAGCAGTGCCCAGATGAACGCAACGTTTATCAGCGTGGATGGTGTGGACACGAAGCTGCGGTACAGGGTTGGCGTCCGCAATAGAGGCAACCGGACCCGCGTGGACCCGCCGAACAACTATCGCGTAAACTTCGTGAACGACGACCCGTGGAAGGACGTCACGGCGCTCAATATCAACAGCAAGTACCCGCACCTTCAGTTGATGGGCAGCGCGTTGTTCAGGCTGGCGGGCATACCTGCGCCCGATGCGACGGCTGTGCAGCTCAGGGTCAACGGGCAAAACCTGGCGGCGAGCGACTACAACCGTATGTACGGCTCGTATGTTGCCCTGGAGGCGTATGACAGCGATTGGGCGGCAAATCATTTTCCCGATGACGATGCCGGCAATCTGTACCGCTGCACCTACGTTATGTTAGTGGGGGGCGGCCAGACGTTTGCGGACCTTTATTACAAAGAAACTCCCGGCACGACTCCTGACCCCGATGATTACCGTGACAACTATTCCAAGCAGACCAATGGTTCTCAGGATGATTTCTCGGATATATTCAATCTGATAGACAAACTCAATAACACGAGTATTCCCCAGTCCAGCTTCCTTGCCGAGGTCGGCCAGGTTGTCAATCTTGAGAAGTGGATGAGATACATGGCAACCGATGCTTTTGCCGGCAATCGCGAGGGCGGGCTGTACGAGGGCGAAGGCGATGACTACGCTATGTACCGCGGGATTGAAGACCCGCGATTCTGGCTTCTGCCGCATGACCTGGATACGCTGCTCGGTCAGGGAGACCATAATTACAGGCCACAGTGGGAGATACTTAGTTACACCAACGTGAACGGGTTAAAGCGTTTGTTCGGTCAGGCTGATGCGTGGAAGGCCTACTACAGCCAGTACAAGGACCTTGCCGAAACCGTTTTTGCGCCCGAGAAGTTTAATCCCTTGGTTGATCAATTGCTGGCGAGCTGGGTTCCTGCCTCGGAAATCGAAGGGACAAACGGCATCAAGCAATTCATCCCGGAGCGAGCCAGAAGCATATTGTACGGCGGGTATCCATTGGCTACCGATGGTCCCCAGATACCACAGCAGTTCACTGTCGCATGTGATTTGACCGTGGACAGCAACAGCGGCTTTTACCAGACCACCGGCAGTGTTGTCGCCGGCGGCACTATCCACGGTGCGGCCAATGCGATTGAGACCCGGTCTGTTCTGGTGAACGATAAACCAGCAACCTGGTCGCAGAGATATGGGACTTGGGTGCTCAACGAGACTATCACGCTCAAGCCGGGCATCAACCGTATATTCGTTCGGATGTTTGACGGGCCCAACGGAACGGGCAGGGAAGTGCGGAACGAGCACATCGACATCTGGTACAACGACGGGAACGTCTCGGATATTTCCGGCACGGTTGCCGTCAACAGGACTCTGGATGCCGTTTCGGGCCCGTGGCGCGTGACGGGGGACATCAGCGTTCCGACCGGAGTGACGCTTACAATCCAGCCGGGGACGACCTTGTTCTTCAACGCTGGCGCCGGCATCACCGTGACGGCAGGCGGGCGGCTTGTCGCGGAGGGCACGCAGTTCGGGCGCATACGACTGACGTCCGTGCCGGGCGGGGCGCATTGGGACGGCGTGAAGTTCGACCATACACTTGCAGACAACCAGCTGACTTATGTTGACCACGAATTCGGCGACGGCCAGGGCAAGTCAACCGACGTTCAATACTCGCGGGTCACAATCGACCACGTCGTCTGGTCGGGCACAAACACGGAAATCCTCAACGTGGACCACCCGAGCGTAATCTGTCGGAATTCAGTCTTCCCGTCCATTACCAGCACAGAGCCTCTTCACGGCGTCGGCCTTAGTGGCGCCGAATACCTGATTTTCGACGGCTGCGTGTTTGGCACCGCGGCCGGCTATAACGACATAATCGACTTCACTGGTGCCCACCGCCCCGGCCCGGTCCTCCAGATGTACAACAGCATTTTCTTCGGCGGAGGCGACGACGGAATAGACCTTGACAGTGTTGACGCCCACATCGAGGGCAACCTGTTTATGAATTTTCACGGGGGCGGAGGCGACGGTACATCCAACGCCGTATCCACCGGAGTTGAAGGCGGCGCCCCCTCCGAAATCTATTTGGCCAGGAACATCTTTGTAGGCAACGACCACGCCGTTCTGCTCAAGGAAGACTGCTTCCTCTACGCCCAGAACAATGTCTTTGTTGACACCAACATTGCTGTCGTGAGTTTTGGTGAACCGTACAGGGACCCGCCCAGGACACCCGGCAAGGGTGCATATATGGAAGGCAACATCTTCTGGAACAACGCTGCAATGTTTGAGCATTTCTTCCAGGAGCCGAATCCCACGTATGGCCCGGACGAAGTGGCCGTTCACAAATCGATCCTCCCGGTTCAGTGGCACTATCTTGGGCAGGGAAATATCGATGCCGACCCGGTGTTCGTTGACGAGCAGGCGGGTGATTTCCATCTCAAGGCCGGCTCCGGGGCTATCGGCAGCGGGCCGTGGGGTCTGGATATGGGCGCCTATGTTTCCAGCGGGGCCGCGATTTCCGGCGAGCCTTACGCTATAACCTACCGGACGAGCGCTACATTGACGGTAG
>CAYGZM010000324.1:0-3255 GCA_964354365.1 uncultured Pirellulales bacterium | reverse complement strand
CGCCAGCTCCGCATCATCGCCTTCGGCGCCCACCCCGACGACTGCGAAATCCGCGCCGCCGGCGTCGCCGCGATGTGGGCCGCGCAGGGCCACAAGGTTAAATTCGTCTCGACCACCAACGGCGATATCGGCCACTGGAAAGAAGCTGGCGGTCCTCTCGCCCAGCGGCGAAAGGCCGAGGTCGAAAAGGCCGCCAAAATCCTCGGCATCGAGACCCAGGTCCTCGACATCCACGACGGCGAGCTTATGCCCACCCTCGAGAACCGAAGGACTATTGTGAACCTGATTAGAGAATGGAAGGCCGACATAGTTTTCACCCACCGCCCCAACGACTATCACCCCGACCACCGCTACACCGGCGTCCTCGTCCAGGACGCGGCATTTATGGTAATCTGCCCTTTCTTCTGCCCGGACGTCCCGCACCTCAAAACCAATCCCGTCTTTATGTACTTCCCCGACCGCTTTCAAAAGCCCAACCCCTTTGAGCCGGACGTCGTAATCTCCATCGACGAGGTAATCGACAAGAAACTCGAAGCACTCGTGCAGCTCGAATCGCAGTTCGTCGAGGGCTGCGTGACCGGCAATGAAGGCCTGATCCCCAAGAATGAGACCGAGCGGGCCGCCGCCCACCAAAGGGTCCGTGACCAGTTCCGCTCACGTTTCGCCGCCACCGCAGATGAATATCGCCGCAAGTTAATCGAAACCTACGGCGACAAGCAGGGCAAAGAAGTCCGCTGCGCCGAGGCCTTCGAGCTATGCGAATACGGCCGACAACCATCGCCCGCCGAGTTGAAACAGCTCTTCCCATCCTTCGCCAAATAGTCTGATGGACGTCACCCTGCGAAACGAAAAGCTGTGCAATCCTGCTTTGGCGCTGCTATAATCCTGCAATGGAGACCTGGACCATACAAAGACTCCTGAGCTGGATTACGGAATACTTCACTGAAAAGGAAATTGATTCGCCCCGCCTCAGCGCCGAGATACTCCTGAGCCACGCTCTCGGCTTGAAGCGCATCGAATTATATACTCAATTCGACAAGCTCGTTGACAAAGAGCCCCTGCGGCAACTGCACGCCCTCGTAAAGCGGGCCGGCCAGGATGAACCCGTCGCCTACCTCACCGGCAAAACCGAATTCTATTCGATCGAGCTCAACGTGACGCCCGCCTGCATGATCCCCCGCCCGGAAACCGAGCTGCTCGTCGAAAGAGCCATCGAATTCCTCCGGGCACGCACCGCAGAAAACGCCACGATGCAGGACGACCTCATCTCCGGCGGAACCCACACAGGCGCCCAGTTCGTCTGCGACTTGTGCACAGGCAGCGGCTGCATCGCCGTCGCAATCGCCAGGAACTTCCCCGGCACCCGTATCATTGCAACGGACATCTCCGACGCCGCCCTTCATGTCGCCGCCGCCAATGTCGAAAAACATCATCTCAAAGAGCGAATCACCTTACTGTGCGGCGATTTGTTCGACCCTCTCGTCCCGCAATTGGACACCTCGAAATTCGACCTGATTGTCTGCAACCCTCCCTACGTAAGTGCTCCGGAGTTTGAAGCCCTCGAAAGGAACGTGAAGGATTACGAGCCTAAGCTTGCCCTGTTCGCAGGAAATGACGGCCTGGACATCTACCGCCGGATTATCGAGAAGGCCGACCTCTTCCTGAAACCTGATGCCGCCCTGATGCTCGAGATAGGCTATGCCCAGGGCCCTGCCGTCAGAGAGCTCCTCGAACAAACCGGCGCCTTCGCGGAAATTGAGATCGAGAAGGACTTCCACAACAACGACCGAATTGTCACTGCCGCAAAATCGGCGTCCTGACGTCGCGACAAACTCAGTTGCCACAGTACACGACATTGCCACTAACACTCGATTTCTAACAACCCAGAAGACTTTTTTATCGGATTCTCAGGAAAAATTTCTGTGATTACTCCCCGATGTAAGTCGCCGTTATTGCAATAGTTATGAAAAGGCAGGCAAAAAAGAACCGGTTGCTGCAATAAAATCCCGAAAAAATGCCTTGAATCCCATACAGCTTCATAGCATAATCACCACCTAAGAGTGTTGCACGAAATATGGATTGTTATTGCTTATGTCTCAGGAGGAGCAACAAATGAGCAAGTGCAAAGTTCTTTTCACCTCGATAGCGGTCGTTGTATGTCTCAGTGGTTTGGCTCAGGGAATGCTGGTTGATTTCAGTACCGACGCTGTTTCGTCGTGGTCTCCCAGCGGCGCCGTTATTTCCCAGGCCTTTTCTTCTCTCGCGCCTGCCGGTATCACGATGAACGCCGAGGCCCACTCGACGTTCACTATCACGACAACCACCACCAACGAAACCGGCTTTGACTGGACGGGCTATCTGCTGACGCTTAACCCGGCACAAGCCGCTACCTTTGTTCCAGCCTCCGCGGGCAGCACAAAATTCCACACAGTGCAATATCCGGACGCATGGACGATTCTGTTCGAGGCGCCGCTTACGGTGGGACAGGGCCAAGTTGTCACCCTCCAGTTTGACGTGGACATCCCCGATGGAGCTTCGTACATGTTCACCCTGACACAGACCCCAATACCCGAGCCTGCCACGATAGCACTGCTTGGTCTGGGCACTCTGGCCTTACTCACAAGAAGGAATAGTTGAGCGCACGCCGCGCACCGCGACCACTCAGGGAACCGCTCGAACAACGGCGTCTCAGCCTCAGCACTCCGTTTGGTGACGTTCCGGCTGCTTGTCTGTTACCCGGGGCGTTTTCATTTGAAGCCGTTTTGTGATCAATACGCTATCAACGCATTTACCTGGTGCTTGCTCAGCCGCTCTCGCCCGCCCAATTCGCAAAGCTCGATCAGGAATGTTATCCCCACGATCCGCCCCCCTATCTTCTCGATAAGCTCACAGGCCGCCGCCATTGTCCCGCCCGTCGCGAGCAAATCGTCAACCATCAGCACCCTCGCCCCGCCCCGCACCGCGTCGCAGTGCACCTCCAGAGTATCCGTGCCGTATTCCAGATCGTAGGTTACTTTTTCGGTCTTGTACGGCAGCTTGCCCTTCTTGCGTATGGGCACAAATCCTGCTCCCAGCTTCTCCGCAACCGCCGCACCGAATATAAACCCCCTCGCCTCCACCGCAGCCACGTATTCCACGCCCGCATCCGCAAAGCCGGCCCCCAATGCCTCTATCGCCGCCGCAAATGCCTTCGGCTCGGCCAACAGCGGCGTGATGTCACGAAACAAAATCCCCTTCTTCGGCCAATCGGGTATG
>CAYGZM010000323.1:1228-3262 GCA_964354365.1 uncultured Pirellulales bacterium | reverse complement strand
ATGTGCGAGATGAACTGGCAGACAAGATTCTCAAGCAACTGAGCATAACACCGACCGACGCCGAATGCAAGAAAATGGCGCGCCGCTGGACGTCCTCGACCGTGGCCCTGGGATGGTACGGCAAGGACTTGGCGATGCAGGATGAAGGGAAACTGTTTTCAGAGCAGGAGGACTGCGCACGAAGAGCTATTGCCGAAGATCCGAATTTCGCAAGAGGCCAATTGGCGCTGGCCTCTATCATCGCCAGTCAGGGAAACTTCAATGCTGCTCAGGAGGCTGTTCGAACCGCCTTGAACATAGACCGTGACTTGCCCGACGCGCATGTTATCCTCGGCTCTGTGTTTCTTTTTCAGGGGAAGACTGCTGAGGCTCGGAAAGAGCTCCTAGAGGCCCAGCGACTTGATCCCGACGATGCCGAGACGTTGAGCCGATTGGGTCAACTCTATAGAACACAGGGGAAATGGGATGAGGCAATCGCCTACTTCGACCAAGGCAGGCGTCTGGAGCCGATGGACCCGAGCATCCACGCCTACCTGGGCCTCTCTCGTGCTCAGAAGGGCGACCGCGACAAAGCGCTCCTTGAACTCAGAGAGGCTGAGCGTTTTTCTGCTGGCGACCTCCGAGAAGTAAGTGCTGAGCAAATCATCTGGCAGGCTTATGTCAGGCTGGCTGACATACCCTCAGCCGTCAAGCATGCCGACCGATTTGTTACGCTCGCGAAAAAGGAGGGGCTTAATCCCAAGATGGTTGCACAAATGGAGCAAAGCGCCAACCAGCTCAGGGCCACACTGACGCCCACGCCAATCAAGGCTCCAATGCCCAAGCTTTATACCGAAAAAGAGCTCCAGACGATACTCGAGGAAAGACTCACAAAAGAGGAACTGAAAATGGTAGTCAATCCGCTGGCCGGCACTCCCCAGATGAAGCGCTGGGCCCAGGAGTTGACCAAAGGCGCTGATGACGACCTCGAAAAGGCCAGGGCAATCTTCGATGGCCTGGCGCAGCGTGTGGAACTTTGGATGTTGCGTGCACACTCAGCCCGGACCGCACAAGAAGTCTTCGCAGTCTGGAGGGATCCCAACGAGTCGTTCAATTGTCAGGAGTATGCCAAGCTCTATGTTGTCCTCGCACGGGATGTAGGCCTTCCGGCATTTTTCGTGCTTGTGGAAAAGGACTACTCGGGTGAGGTCGAGGCCCACGCCTGTGCGGCTGCGTTCCTTGGCGAAGAAGCCTTCCTTCTTGATCTGTTTCCATCCAAGTGCTTTGGCATATCACACAAGGAATACGTGATCTTAGACGACGTCGAGGCCATCGCCCTTCATATGTGTCACCAGAAAGGAACAGATATCAATAACGTGGCTTTCTCTCAGATAGCCACTAAGCTCTGCACCGATCTTGCCTGGCCCTCCCTGTATTCGGCCGATGCCCTGACTGACTCCAACCAGTTCGAGGAGGCTGAGACGGTGCTTGCTCGTTGCTCACAGCCTAACAGCGACTTGTGGCGTGCGTTTGCGTATGGCATACGGGGTATGCTGGCTATGGGGAAGCGTGATTTGAACACCGCCGAGACCCACTTGCACAAGGCCGCGGAGTTGTATCCCGATAACGCTAGTGCTCGCGACACCTATGGTTGCGTACTCTTCGACCAAGGTAAGCCAAAGGAGGCCCGTGAAGAGTTTCGTGCCGCCCTGCGGTGCGGCAATGCGACCCCCTCGATAGCTGCAGAAGCCCGGCGTACGATCGCATTGATCAACGAATGGATCGGTGACGATACCGAACTGGATTCTTCGGGCGTCATGACCCACGCTGCCAAGGCACAGACCTATCTTGAAGACGCTCAATATGACCAGGCTATTGCTGAGTATAACAAAATCCTTGCAATGGACCTCGATCTCGTGAACCCAGCCGTAGCAGCGTCCGTCGCCTACAAAGGGAGGGCGTTCGCTTACATACAAAAAGAGCAATACACCGCAGCTCTCGCCGATTGCAACAAAGCAATCGAAACAAATCCCCAGGATGCCCAGACCTTTGCCT
>CAYGZM010000323.1:0-1128 GCA_964354365.1 uncultured Pirellulales bacterium | reverse complement strand
GAGGTGGGCAATTCCTGGTAACATCATTTTGCCCGCCGGTGTGAAGCCGGCGGCATTAGGATGACTGTTTGGAATCAATTGGAGTATTTCTATGCGAGAGATTTCACGAAGGCGATTTCTGGGACGCGGTGCGGCTGCGCTGGGTGCGGCGGTTGGCGTTCCGTATGTGATTGCGCCATCGGCGTTGGGGAAGAAGCGACCGGCTCCGAGCGAGCGGATTACGATGGGAGCTATCGGCGTGGGCGGGCAGGGCACGCGAGATATGCAGAACTTTATGACGGCCGAGGACGTGCGGATGGTCGCGGTCTGCGACGCGGATGCGAACCGGCTCAATGCCGCCAAGGGAATAGTCGATGAGTACTACGGCAGCAAGGACTGCTCGACGCACAAGGATTTTCGCGAGCTTCTGGCGCGTGACGATATCGATGCGGTGGTGATAGCGGCGGGCGAGCGGTGGCACTCGCTGCTTTCCATCTTCGCAGCTAAGGCGGGCAAGGACATTTACTGCGAAAAGCCGATGTCGCTCACCTTCGCCGAAGGCAGGGCCGTGGCCGATACGGTCAAACGCTACGGGGCGGTGTATCAGTGCGGAACGCAGCGCCGCAGCATGAGGACGTTTTCCTTTGCGGTGAATATGGCCCGCACCGGAAAACTCGGCAGGCTCCATACGCTTCGCAGTTACGTCAAGGCCGGTCAGAGCTGTCCGATGGACCAGGAGCAGCCCGTCCCCGATTGGCTCGATTACGATATGTGGCTCGGACCCGCGCCCTACAGGCCCTACAGCGAGACTTTCATCCGCAGCATGTGGAGAAACCACTTCGACTACAGCGGCGGGATGGTCACCGACTGGGGCGCTCACTGCAACGACCTTGCGCAGTGGGCGAAAGACGCGGATTTGAGCGGGCCCGTCGAGTACGAAGGCTCGGCTGAGTTTCCGAAAGAGGGATTCTGCAATGTCCCCATAGCGCTGAATGTCACGGCTGTTTACGAAGACGGTGTCAAGCTGATCATGCACGACAAGAAGGATCGCTCGCTCTGGCCCAATGTGAACGGCGAGCTCTCGGTGAAATTCGAGGGCGACCAGGGCTGGGTGTATGCCGACGACGGCGGCAACGTCGATGCCGAGCC
>CAYGZM010000322.1:0-3275 GCA_964354365.1 uncultured Pirellulales bacterium | reverse complement strand
TCCAACTTGTCGCCTTCGAGCCAGTTCATGGGCGTCGGCGAGAAGAAACCGTAGTCGCGGGTGAACCATTTGCTCGGGAACCATCGGTTCTTGGGGTGTTGCAGGATCGCAATGCCTTCCGTGACGCCGTCACGCGTTCCGAAGTAGTCGCACCAGGCGGAGCTGAGGCCGAAAGTGCCTTTCTCGGCTGTTTTTCCCTCGGCGTTGATTAGCGTGCCGCCGGACTTGACACTCAGCTCGGGCATGACTCGCGCCGAAAAAAGCGAGTGGTTTGTATTGAGGATCGTGATGTCGGTCAGCGGATTGAGGCTTATATTGAAATCGATGAGTCGTATCTCGTTGCCCGGAGCGGTAATGACGATGCGCCGGCTGTCGCGGATAATCGGCTCACGCCCCGGCTGCCGCCAGAGGCACTCATCGGTGAAGACGACTTGCCGGCCGGCTGCCTCGACAATCTTCGGCCCCTGCGAGACGATCTGCCCTCGCTCATTGCCCTCCTGCCAGTAATTGCCGCCGTTGACGCGGTCACAGCCGAAGAACAATGAGTGATGGTGCGGATACGGATCGGATGTCTCTGTCGTGACGGACTTGCCGGACACCGGGCCGTTCACAGGCCAGAAGTACGGGTACTTCTGCGTCTCGGCGAACTTGTAGCACGTGAACAGCTTACCCTCCACCGTTACTGCGACATTGTCCTTTTCTATCTTGGCCGACACGTTTTGCCCGGCTTGGCTCCCGGCAACTTGCGCCGCTGATGAAAGAACAGAGGCCCCGATAAATATCGCTGCAACGAGAAGCAATTTCATACGTTGAACCATTTCGTTTCCATTCCAATAGTCAATCGTCGATAAACAATTCTAAAGGCGCCAGGGGCTGCGCATCGGCTTTGAGACGAGTCTATTGGCTTCTGCGTCGTTGACGAACTGCTCGCGGTCGGGGTCCCACTTCAATTTTCTGCCGAGCCGCATTGCAATATCACCCAACAGACAAACCGTGCACGAGCGGTGCGCGACCTCAACGGGCGCGATGGTTTCCTTGCGCGATTTGATGCAATCGAAAAAGTTGCCCTTGTGGTTGCTGCTGTTGTAGAGGTGAATTTCCTCGGGCTTGATGGTCGAAGTAAGCAGCGACTTGGGATTTGCGTCGATTGCCCCTCGCGTGACATAGACCCAGCCTTCCGTGCCTTCGAAGAGGATCCCTTGTTTGTTTTTCCCGGCGTCGGCGCAAGTGACCTTTACGCCATTGGCATAAGTGTATTCGATGCGGAAATCGCCGTGGACGTCCCAGAGTCCGTCCTTCGGAAATTCCGCCTCGGCCTCAATGTCCACCGGGCCTGTGTATTCCGTTCCCATCCCCCATTGGGCGATGTCGTTGTGGTGGCTGCCCCAGCCGGTTATCATACCCGCCCCGTAGTCGGCGATGCGCAGCCAGCCGGGCCGGTCATAACCCCTTTGGGGATGAACGCGATTCTCCGTGTATGGCGCCCAGGGGGCCGGGCCGAGCCAGAAGTCGTAATCGAGTCCATCCGGCACGGGCATCGGCGGCGTCACAGTGGCGCCGGGGTCCGTCCCGAACCCCACTTTGACGGTCTTGAGCTCGCCTACCCTTCCGTTGCGGACAAGCTCGCACGCAAGGCGGAAGTTGGACTCAGATCGCTGCTGGCTGCCAACCTGGAAGACCCGGCCGTAGCGCCGCACGGTGTCGCTTAGCACTCGCCCCTCCTGAATTGTCAAAGTCAGGGGCTTCTGCAAAAAGATGTCCTTGCCCGCCTTGGCCGCCGCAATCGCCGGCAGTGCGTGCCAGTGGTCCGGCGTTGCGATCAGCACCGCGTCGATATCCTCCCGCGCGAGCAGGTCCCGGAAGTCCTTGAACGCCGCACAGCCCTTATAGCCGCCATCCGTGCTTTGATTAGCGTAGCGCTTCTCCACCAATTGCCTGGCGGCGTTGACGCGGTTGGAATCGACGTCGCATACCGCGACAACCTGCACCTGCTTGAAGCCCAGGGCCTCTTTAAGGTCATCGGTTCCCATCCGTCCCACACCGATTGAACCGATGTTGATGCGCTCGCTTGGCGCATCGGCGCCGAACACCGAGGCCGGTACGATTGTCCAGGCCAGTGGCCAAGCCACGGCGGCTGCGGAACTTCTTAGAAACTCCCTGCGCGTCAACGTGTTTGTCTTGCTGTCTCTTGCATTTCTCATGTTAGGCGTCCAATTCATCGACGATAGATAGATAGAGTTCATCTTGGGTTCATACCGGTCTGCCCGATAATAACAGATACACGCGATATCGGCAACGCGAATTTCCTTGTCTCGCAGGGACGATTGCTTTATCATTGTTTCGATAAGACGGGGTAGTATCCCATAATGAGTTCTGCAAAATTGCAGGTAATCAACAAACGGTTTTTTCTTTTCTAAGTAGGCCTAACCTGCAATTTTGCAGAAGCCTTGTATCCTATATTGTTAGGAGAACACGAATATGACTGCGAAAGAACAGGGCAGAAGACAGTTTCTTCAGTTGGCCGGCGCAGGAGCCGCCGCTTCACTGGCCGGGGCAACCGATGCTTCGGCAATGTATCGTACTGCCAATATACGCCGGGGAGACGAAAAGCAGCTTGAGCTTGGTTTGGCTTCCTATACCTTGCGGAAATTCAAGCTCGACGAGACGCTGGCAATGACAAAGCGGGTCGGCTTGAAATACATCGCTTTCAAAGACTTCCATTTGCCTCTCGACAGCACAGCGGAACAGATAGGCGAGGTCGTCAAGAAGGTCAAGGATGCCGGGCTGGTGCTCTATGGCGGCGGGGTGATTTATATGAGGAACGAGGTGCAGGTGAATCAGGCCTTTGACTACGCCAGGGCGGCGGGGATGAAGGTCATTATCGGTGTGCCTGAGCCTGAGCTGCTGCCGCTGGTCGAAAAAAAGGTCCGCGAGTATGACATCAAGGTAGCCATCCACAACCACGGGCCTACAGATAAGGTATATCCCACCCCGGCGAGCGCATACGAAAAAATAAAGGACCTGGACAAGCGCATTGGGCTCTGTGACGACATCGGACACACCCAGCGAGCAGGGGTGGATCCGTCCGTTTCGGCGGAAAAGTTCGCGGACCGGCTGCTTGACGTCCACATCAAGGACGTAAGCGTTGCATCCGACAAGGGGCAAGGCGTGGAGATTGGGCGTGGCGTGATTGATATTCCCAGGTTTCTTGGGACTCTGTTGAAGATCAAGTATGCCGGCGTCGTGTCGTTCGAGTACGAAAAAGACGAAA
The DNA here is from genome assembly GCA_964354365.1 of uncultured Pirellulales bacterium. Lineage (GTDB taxonomy): Bacteria > Planctomycetota > Phycisphaerae > Sedimentisphaerales > Anaerobacaceae > CAYGZM01. Next base: position 4 of record CAYGZM010000322.1, on the reverse strand, counting down.
ACGA
>CAYGZM010000321.1:0-3283 GCA_964354365.1 uncultured Pirellulales bacterium | reverse complement strand
ATAAATCACGTATCCTATATGGCCAAAAGCGGGGCGGACATTATCGACGTTGACTGGATGGTGCCTCTTGACCGCGCCAGGGAGCTTGTCGGCCCGGATGTTACGCTCTGTGGCAATTTCGATCCGACGGCAGTGCTGCTCCAGAGTACGCCGCAACAGGTGGCCGAGGCGGCGCGCAAGTGTATTAAGGCTGCCGGGAAGAAATTTATTCTGATGCCCGGCTGCGAGGTCCCGCCCGCGACGCCGGAAGAAAATATCCGGGCGTTTTGCCCGTGCGACGGTTGCTTGATTTGCGAGGAATTGAAATGTCCCAAATGAGTCGGCGTAAGTTCATCAAGGCGGCCTCTGCGGCAGGGGCCTTCACCATCGTGCCGCGCTATGTGCTCGGCGGAGCGGGCAATACGCCGCCAAGCGAGAAGCTCAACATCGCCGGTATCGGCATCGGCGGGATGGGCGCATCGAACCTGCAGAACCTCAAAGGCGAGAATATCGTTGCCTTGTGCGACGTGGATTACGACTACGCCGGCAAGACGTTTGACGAGTTTCCAAAGGCCGAGCGTTACCGCAATTATCGAGCGATGCTCGATAAGCAAAAGGACATCGACGCGGTCGTTATTGCGACGCCCGACCACACCCACGCCGTTATTGCAATGGCCGCAATCAAGGCGGGCAAGCACGTCTATTGCCAGAAGCCCCTGACCCGTGACATCTGTGAGTCGCGCAGGCTCGCCGAGGCCGCGAAGAAAGCGGGCGTAACGACCGTGATGGGAATCCAGGGACATTCTATGGAGGGGATTCGCCTGATTTGTGAGTGGATTTGGGATGGCGCGATAGGGCAAGTCCGGCAAGTCGATGCCTGGTGCAGCCTGAGCTATTATCCCTGGGGCCACGCCTATTGGAGCACGAGCTGCGCCGAGCGCCCGAAAGAGACGCCGCCCGTCCCGGGGACGCTCGACTGGGATTTATGGATAGGGCCCGCCCCATATCGCCCGTATCATCGCTGTTATCACCCCGGCGTATGGCGGGCGTGGTGGGACTTCGGCTGCGGTATGATGGGCGACAGGGGCGCCCATACCCTCGACCCGGTCTATAAGGCCCTGAAGCTGGGAGCACCAACAAGCGTCGAGGCGACGACGCTGGCCGGCGACGGCGAGACGCATCCCTTGGCCGCAGTCATCACCTACCAATTCCCCGCGCGTGGAGACCTGCCGCCCGTGAAGCTCACCTGGTATGAGGGGTTGCAGGCCCCTCGCCCCGAAGAGCTTGAAGACGGAAGGGTTATGGGCAACCCCGAAGGCGGGGCAATCTTCATTGGCGATAAGGGCAAGCTGATGTGCGGAGTCTATGGCGAGAGTCCCAGGCTGATACCCGAAAGCAAAATGAAGGAGTACAAGCTGCCGGACAAGACGATACCCAGGGTGACGGTCTCGCACGAGCAGGACTGGGCCAACGCCTGCAAGTCCGGCACGCAGCCGAGCGCGAGCTTCGACTATTCCGGCCCCCTGACCGAGATGGTCCTGTTAGGCAACGTCGCAAAGAAGGTGCGCGCGAAGCTCGACTGGGACGGCCCAAATATGAAGGTTACGAACATTGCCGAAGCAAACCAGTATGTCTGTAGAGAATATCGGCAGGGCTGGACGCTGTAGAACCACAACGCCGCTGCCTGGGTGGCTTGCTACTCAGAAGCTGTTGTTGTATAGACAGTTATGCTATGACGCCAAATTCGAAATCCGAATATCGAAATCCGAAACAAATTCGAAATCCAAATGACCCAAATTCAAAACAGCTTCTCGCCCTGTGCGGACGTTACTGTTTTGAGAATTCGGATTTTGAACATTCGGTATTGTCTCGAATTTCGGATTTCGTGCTTCGTATTTTTGAGTGATATACCAAGTTTTCGCTGTCACGGTTGCAGCATATTTTCTGAATCGGAGGCAATTATGAGCGAGCTTCTCTACATCAAGGCGTCGCCGATGGGCGATCTATCTTTTTCAATTGCGGCGGCCGATGCGTTCGTCGGGGCGTATCGCAAGGCCAATCCGCAGGACACCGTGCGGACGCTCGATATCTTCAAAGAGCCTCTGCCCGCGTTTGACTTCGCGGCGGCCTCGGCCAAGTACAAAATAATGCACGGCAAGGACCATTCGCAGAAAGATAAAGAGGTCTGGGGCAAGGTCGTCAGGGTGATTGAGCAGTTCAAGTCGGCGGATAAGTACGTCTTTGCCGTGCCGATGTGGAATTTCTCAATCCCCTACCGCCTCAAGCAGTACATCGACATCATCGTCCAGCCAGGCTACACGTTCAATTCCACCGCGGCGGGCTACGACGGCTTAGTCAAGAACAAGCCCGTCTTTATCGCCTACGCACGCGGCGGCGAGTACAAAACCGCCAGCCCCGCCGAGGCCTTCGACCTCCAGAAACGGTATCTCGAATTGATACTCGGCTTTATGGGCTTCACAGACATCCGCTCGGTCGTTGTCGAACCGACCCTTGCCGCCGGCCCCGACGCCGCACAAAAGGCAAAGGCCCAGGCCATCGAAAACGCCAAACAACTCGCCGCCAACTTCTGATAGCCCGAAGCAAAGAGGATAACGGGCTAAAAGTCACTTGGTCCGTTAGAGGCTTTGGCTCTAATCGGACAGGACAACACGAAACCCGATGGCGTAGTGGCGGTAGTCCGCCGAGGCGCCGGCGCGGTACGCTACGCGGCACGAGAACGGACCGCTTTTCCAAGCGCCGCCGCGACGCACACGAAACATACCACTTATCGGACCTGTCGGATTACTCGTCGGACTCGAACTGTAATACGAACTTGAATACCAGTCGTTGCACCACTTAGAGACATTGTCCGCCATATCATAAAGGCCATAATTATTCACTCCGCTTGTGGTCTGGTAACTCGTTCCACTGCCAGGCCAGTCATAGCTTGCCCTGTGCCTCATTGTCCCATCAAAAAACCCCACGGGGGAAGTGTAAGGAGGAATTCCATCTGTCCATAACGGATGGTAGCCCCTTGTCGGACTAACATCGTATTCGAAAGTATCACTGCTGAAATAATTTGCCTGAGTGTGGGAGATGGTATCGCCCCAGGGAAAACGTCTGCCCCCAAGGCCACCCCTCGCTGCGTATTCCCACTCCGCCTCGCTCGGGAGGCGATAGCCCTTCTTTGAGAAGTCGCAATTCCAGGTGGAAAGGTCATAGCTTTGCTCATACCCCGCCTCTTCGCTTCGCCAGTTGCAGTACGCCGCTGCGCCGTACCAGGTCACCTCGACCACTGGGTCAT
>CAYGZM010000320.1:0-3284 GCA_964354365.1 uncultured Pirellulales bacterium | reverse complement strand
GCACGTTCGGCTTCCCCAAAGACCATAAACCGCTTGTTCGGGCGTGGGACAGGAATACGGGCAAAGAGGTCTGGACGAAGGATTTCTCGGAATATGGTTCGGGGGGGGACGACGCCGGGCTGTGTCTGATGGATGGCAGGTTGTACTATTCCTGTTACTTCGGCAGTAATGAGCCGCAGGGCCTGACCGCTGCAATCGACCCTATGACCGGAAAAGTCTTGTGGGCCACCACGCAGTACGCGGTTCACGCCGGCTGCACGATCTCGGCAAAAGACGGTCGTTTATATCTGGGCGGTTACAACCCGGTCGAAGAAAAAACGAATCGCGTATGGTGTCTCGATGCGAAAGACGGTTCTCTAATCTGGAAATCCGACCCCGTCCTTGGCGCCATTCACGGGATCACAATCGGCCAAAACTACCTTTTCACACATGCCCAGTACAGGCAGGGATACCTCTTGGACAAGAACAACGGAAAGATTCTAAGCGACCTGACCAAGGACTATCGCTGCACGCGCTTTACGCTTTCCGAGCCTTATCTCTTCGCCGCCAATATGAACATCCACGAGTTCTCGCCGGGCGGCAAGTTAGTCTATGCAGGGCCTTCGATAGACGTATTGCAGTGTGTCGGCGGTTTCGTCTCGAATGGTCGAGTTTTCTATACGACAAATGGCGGCGGACTGCAGGCCTCTGTCCTGTGCGGTGCCGAGGCCGAGCGGCTCACCGCGACATGGAAGACCCGGCAGGACTAACTCCTATGAAACCCTTCTATAGGACCTTATGATACCTGCTGTTTGCGTTCGGTCGGCGCCACGGTACAAACCACAGCCGATTTTAAATAGAAAAAGGACGTCGCTGCGTATCAACAGGAGACGTCCTGTTTTGTCTCTTCACTGGCGACAATGTAATCGTCGTTCAGTATTGACTTACCGGCGGCGCCGCAACAGGGCCAACCCGCCCAAGCCAAGCAGACACATCGTTGCCGGCTCAGGAACGCCGTACAACTGAATCTCGGCTATCTGCATGGAGTCGTCGCTCGAATCCCTCAAGGTCGGGAACAGCATCTTGTATGAGGTGTAAGCATCGCCGTTGGCGAAGCTCACCAGCGGCCCCAGCGTAAAACGCTCCAACGGCAGGGTAATGTCACCCGATGCGATCAGCACCCAGTTCTCGGCCTCACCTTCAGTGTTGTCACCACTGACGATTGCGTCATTTGTGCCGTACAGCGCCCAAGTCGCCGGGTCACGCTGCTCATGGTCATTAGCTGTCGTGATCTGGAAGCTATCGACTCTCGTTGGGCCCATTCCGGGCGTCACAATAAAACCGGAGTTCTCTTCGCCGAAGTTCAGGTACTTGGTATCGACAGCACCGTCAATGACTTTGGCCGGACTCTCAGCACCGGGATAGCGGCTATTCTGGCCCACGTGGATCGCCAGAATCGGATCACTCACCGACAACACGTTCCAGTCGCTCGCGTCGATGGTCTCGTAGTACGCCACGTCCGCGATCTGCATCAGCGGGTCGCCTTTAAGCGTCGGAAACAGCATCCGGTACGATGCGTACGCCGTGCTGTTGCTGACTGAAACAACCGGGCCGAGCGTGTAACGAGCAGCCGGCAAACTCACTGTACCCTCACCAATCAGCGTCCAGTTCTCCGCCAGACCCGTGCTGTTGTCAACGCTCGTAACCGGGTCGTTCGTGCCCCACAGCTTCCACGTCGCCGGGTCACGCCCCTCGGCGTCGTTGGCCGTCGTCAGCGTGAAGCTCTGTACCGTCGTTGCGGCCGCGGGCGTAACTATGAAACCCGTGGATGGGCCGGCGAAATTCAGATACTTTGTCCCCGAGTCACCGTCCAGCGCCTTCGGAGGCGGCTCACCGGCCGGATACCTACTGCTCGAGACAAGACCGTCGGCATCAACGGCGATGATCGTGTCGCCTGGCGATAAAAGAGCAAAGCCGGCAAACGCGGGCGCGCTCGTCAACACCAACAATAGAGTAAGCAACTTTTTCATCATCGTATGTCCTCCAAACTCAGTCTTGTGCACATTCAAGCCTCCTCCTTTACGGAGCAACATGCACAACTGTCAACATTCGGCATGGCCCTCCTCCAAGTGAAGAGCCACGTACAATACCCCAATTTACCAAATAGGCTTGCACCTTGTCAAGTAAAAAAATCTGGGAAAACCAGAAAAACAACAAAGCTAAACCATTTTTTCCCAGGCTCTGATTTTCTGTTCCCTGACCACCCGGTTGCGCTAAACACGCCCTCAACTCCAGACTGCACCTTGTCGATAAACCACCACTTGCAGCCCGGAGTACCACTTGGGGGGTACCCCTTTAGTACCCCGTCAAGGATGAATCTGTGAGTTGGCATATCTGAAAGCGTGCTGGTTCACCCCCATGTCAGCCACAACGCACTGCCCCACAACAGCCGGTGCGCATGCGCAAAAACAACCGGGGCCTGTGCCTACTGGCACAGGCCCCGAAATGGTGCAAATCCTTGTGGTCATCCCCATAACGAAGGGACAAGCCGCATTAGCTTCTACTCAACGCCGATTAAGGCCACTCATTTTCTTCAAGCCACCTGAGGACCAGCTTGCTGTAGTCCTTGAAGTTGACCTTCCTCTGGTTCACAGGCTCGGGGTCATAGACGTTGGCAGGCGAGGTCAACGGAATATAAGTCGCACCCATTCCGGCCGAAGTCAGAACCTGGCCCTCCGTCAAGGCATAGTTGTAAAGCCGCAGATCGTCGATCAGGCCGCTAAAGTAAGAATCCGGCCATCCGTAACGACCTACCTGGAACGGATTGGTGTCCGTCGTGTTGAGGGTCTTCACCCAGTCCACGATCAACCGACCGTCCGCGTAGATCTTGGTTCTGGTTCCGTCATGGACATGACCGAAATGGACCCACTCGTTCAGGCTGGGATACGTGAAGTCGTAGTCACCAGCCCAGTACTGGATACGCCAACGGTCAGTAGGATATGTAGCATCAGTAAATGTTCTCAGAGAGAAATCCTCTGCAGACGCACGGTTGCCGACGTCAAAGATGCCGCCGTTGTTGAAGGCGCGCGTATAGACCCAGGCGGTAACCGTCTTCGCGTTATTCCCGCCGATGCCAAGCTGAGAGGCGGTCTTGCCGGTCGAGACATAGTCATCGACGCCGTCAAGGTCAATCGCCTGGCCGACCTGGCCGGCCGAATAGAACGGTCCGCCGTTTTCGGTGCCGTTGTTGCCGTTGCCGGAGCTGTCGTTGGCATTGCCATCAAACTTATACCACGCCACAGGGC
>CAYGZM010000319.1:0-3308 GCA_964354365.1 uncultured Pirellulales bacterium | reverse complement strand
AAAGTGCGCGTTTTTGCCACAACTTTTTTCAAAAATAGGAAAATTCCCTCCCGCACGCCAAAACTCCCTAAATCTCGCCCCGAAAAGGACTTAGGCAATCTAACAAAACCCAATTCGTCATTCCGAGCGCAGCCTTTGTCAATTCCGAGCGCAGTCGAGGAATCCATTCAAATAGCCCAGCAAAGCGGCGCCTCATTTTGAAGTCAGGTTTTGTTACAGCCTCTTACATATCGAATAATACAGCTTCACCCCCGCTGTTAGTCGATAGACCCGCTGCACAAAATCCGCTGGCACACTAACAACACCCCTGCGATCGATGCAGGTGATCAATTGAACCCTCTATAATTGAGGTCATCTCGTCATCGCATCTGCTGCACAGCCGAACTGGCATCAATTGTATCTGTGCTGGATATGCCGCTGAATCCCAGCCGCAGTAAAAGCCGGCTCAGTAGCACGTACAGCGACGGCACAACCACCAGCGTCAGGATCGTGGCGAAGCCAAGACCGAAGATGACAACCACCGCCATGTTGCCCCACCACTGGCTGGACTCGCTCCTCGTTGACCAGGACAGTGTATGAAAATCGTAAGAGACGCCTACGGCGGTCGGTATCAGGCCGATGATTGTCGTGCCCGCCGTCAGAAGCACGGGCCGCAACCGCGTGACACCGGCCTCCGCCGCGGCGGAAACAAGGTCCATACCTCGCCGCTGCAGCTGCCGAGTGTAATCAAGCAGAACGATTGCGTTGTTCACCACCACCCCGGCCAGACTTATGACGCCAATGCCGCTCATGATGATTCCGAAGGGCAAACCCCAGACCAACAGCCCCACCAACGCGCCGATTAACGAGAGGATCACCGTTGTCATAATGATAAACGGCACTGTGAGCGAGTTAAACTCGACAACCAGCACAAGGGTAATCAAAAGCAGGGCCACGACAAACGCCTTGCCTAAGAAGGTCCGTGCCTCGTCCTCGGTTTCCTTTTCTCCGGCATAACGAATTTCATAACCCATTGGCAGTTTGAGTGCGGCCAGGCGGCCCTGCACATCTCTGAGCACTTCTGAGCTTAGGCGGCCCTCCGCATCGGCCGTCAGGGTGACTACACGCTTCTGGTTGACACGGCTAATCGTGCCGAATCCGCCGCGGTATTCAAAACTGCCAACCGATCTCAGCGGCACGGCGTCGCCGGACGCATTCGGAATTCTAAGGTCGTATATACCATCGATATCGACGCGATCCGCCAACGGCAGCCGCACCGTGATGTCGTACTCGTCGTTGTACTGGCGATAAGTCCCGACCTTGGTCCCGAAGACCGCCATTTTCAGGAAGTTGCCAACCGTAGCGGTGTTGACGCCAAGCAGCATAGCGACGCGGCGATCAACGGTAAAGGCCAGCTCGGGACGGGTCGCCTCCAGGTCGCTGCGCAGGTTCACAATATTCGGCACATCGGCGATAGCACGGCGGGCCTCGTCACTCAGCTTCTCCAGCACGCCAAAGTCCTTGCCGATTATTCGTGCCGTGATCGGCGCGCCGGTTGGCGGACCTCGCTTCTCCACTTCGACGTTGATCTCGGCCCCGGCAATGTCGGCGACGGCCTGCCGCACCTCGGCGACGACCTCCATCGAGGGCCGCTGCCGATCCACAAAGTCGTAGAAGATCAAAGAGATATTGGCTAAGTGCGGCCCCCCCGCGCTGGCCATTATGTCCGTCCCGCTGCCGGACGAACCAACGTTTGTAACGATGTCTTTGATCCACGTCTTGTAGGGCGCAATGCGTCCTTCGATGAGCCGCACAATCCGGTCGGTCTCACTGATGTTCGTGCCCTGTGGCGCCCGGACGTTTATCACCGCGCGCTCCGGGTCGCCCTGCGGGAAGAACTCCGTGCCCTTGCCGATCTTGGCGTACAAAATCGTCAGGCCGACCAAGAGGCACACTGATAGAAACAGCGCCGTGGCCGGGTTGGATAGACCGGCTTGCTGGAATCGGCGGTAGCCGCGGATGAACCAATGCTCCGTTTGCCGGGGACTCGGCGAACGACCCGCCCAGAACGAACAGATTGTTGGACTGAACACGAGCGCCACAAACAGCGAGGCCATTAGGCCTATAGTCAGCGTGATCGGCATATACTTCATAAAGTTGCCCATCATGCCGGGCCAGAACATCAACGGCAGGAATGCGCCCACCGTGGTGAGCGTTGAAGTGGTGACCGGCCAGGCCACCTCTTTGGCGCCCATCATAGCGGCCTGCAGGCGTCCGTATCCGAGCTGAAGGTGGCGATAGATGTTCTCCACGATGACAATGGCGTTATCCACCAGCATACCGAGAACCAGCACAAGGCTGAACAGCACTATCATATTGAGCGTGTACCCAAGCATCTGAATCACAAAGAACGCGATGAGCATGCTCATCGGTATAATCAGGGCCACGATCATGCTTGACCGCCAGCCCATGAATAAGAGCAGTACGCCTGTTACTAAGACTAAGGCGGCCAGAACATTGTTTTCAAGATCGGCCACCATGTTGCGGATGTAATCGGACATATCGAAAGTGATGCTGAACTTGACGGCGCCCATCGTCTGTTTGCCGGCCTGATCAATAACGGCCCTGATATAGTCAGAGACGTGGACAACGTTGGCGCCCACGCGCTTCTGGACGCTCAGGGTGACATTTGGCGCGCCGTCGAGACGCGAGTACGTGCTTCGGTCCTTAAAAGCGTCTCGCACTGTGATAACGTCCGCAAGGTAGATGGGCTTGCCGCCGCGCACCGTAAGCAACAGATGGTCAACCTCCTCCGGTGTGACGAACTCTGCCGGAATGCGAACGTTGAACTTGGTCCCCTTGGTCTCTAAACCGCCGGCCGAGATATTCACGTTTTCCGAGGGGATCAAAGCCAGCAGCTCCGGGACCAACAGGTTAAACGCGCCCGCGCGGTCGCGGTCAATCTCCAGCCGGATCTCCCGCTCGAGCGCGCCGAGCACGTCAACTTTGAGCACGCCCGGAACAGATTCAAGAACATCCTGCAAGTCATCGGCAATCACCTTGAGCTGAACAGCCGACACATCGCCGGAGATGCTGATGAGCATGATGGGGAACTCGGCGAAGTTGATCTCCTTGATCACCGATTCCTTCGCATCCTGGGGCAGCTCCCCTTTGGCCATGTCCACCCGGTCCCGCACGCGCTGCAGCGCCACGTCCGTCGGAACATCAGGCTGGAACTCCACGTCGATCATCGACAGGCCCTCTGCACTGCTGGAGCTGATTTCCTTCACGCCCCGAATGCCGTTCAGCTCCTTCTCGATCTTCATCGT
>CAYGZM010000318.1:0-3338 GCA_964354365.1 uncultured Pirellulales bacterium | reverse complement strand
GATGTCGCCCAGGCCGTTATGCCCGCCCGCCGAGCCTCTGGCCCGAATCCGAATCCTGCCCGGCTCAAGGCTCATATCATCGGCCACAACAAGCAGATCACTCAACCCAAGCTTGTGAAAGCCGACCGCCGCCGCCACCGCCTGCCCACTGCGATTCATAAACTGCCACGGCTTCAACAGTATTAACTTTTCACCTGAAAACTCGCCGGCTCCAAAACGAGCTGCGAATTTCCTTTTCCTTACATCAACCTTAAACGCTTCTGCCAGCGAATCTATTACCTTGAATCCCATATTGTGCCGTGTATCAATATACTCATCGCCCGGATTACCCAGGCCGACGACCATTCTCATAGCACCCATAGCTCACTTGATCCAACCCGGCTTATCCCTTATCTTCCGTACCTTCCTCCCCCTCGGCCTTCTCGGCCTTGCCTATGACCTCAGGCGCAACCGGCTCTTCCTCTTCAGCCTCCTCGGCCGTCTTTGCTGCGGCAACCAAATGACACGTGACTATCAGCATCTCCGCGGCGCTTACCAGCTTCACGCCCTCCGGAAGCTCAACGTCGCTGGCGTGTATAACGTCACCGATCCCGAGGTCTTTGACCAATACGACAAGCGCCTCCGGAATATCAGTCACCTTGCACTCAACCTCCAGACCGCCCACGTGCCCCTCAACAATGCCGCCGTCGTGCGTGCCCCGCGCCGTGCCCTTCAGCTCGATCGGAACCGTCACCTTGACCGTCTCGGTAACGTCAACTCGAATCAGATCCGCATGAATGATGTCCCTGCCGAGATGGTCGTACTGCAGATCCTTCACGAGTATCGTCTCCTTTTCCTTGCCGACCTGAACGTCTATCAGCCGATGCCCGTGACGCAGCCCCTCAACGAAGCTATGTGCGTCCAGCGAAATGGCCACGGGCTCCTGCTTATGCCCGTACACAATAGCCGGGATTCGCCCCTCCTTACGCACCTTTGCCGCGTGCTTGGAGCCTGTGTTTTCCCGAACTTCCGCTTTCAAAACCAATGTCTTACCCATAATCGCCTCTTTTTACTCTATCTGCCGGCCCCTGCTCACATATTGTTAAACATGCTGCTGACCGATTCATTTCTGTGAGTTCTTTTTATTGCCTCTCCCAGCATCGCCGCCACGCTCAAAACCTTAATACAGCCCACCTTCTTTGCATCTTCTGTCAGGGGTATCGTATCGGTAACAACCACCTCCTCTACCGGGGTCTTGGCCAGCCTCTCGAGCGCCTGACCCGCAAATACCCCGTGAGTCGCGCCAATGTATATCTTGCCGGCTCCACGCTCCTTCAACAAATCCGCCGCGCTGCACACTGTCCCTGCGGTGGCGATGATGTCGTCGCACATCAGTATGTTTTTGCCTTCAACCTCGCCGATTATCTCAGCCGCCTCCACCTCGCTGCCGCTCACTCGCTTCTTGTGTATTATCGCCAGATCTCCGTTGAGGTGCCCTGAGTAGCGCGACGCCAACTTGATATTACCGACGTCCGGCGAAACCACCGTCAGATTGTGTATCTTCTTGTTCCTGAAATAACTGCCCAGCACCAGCTCGCCAGTCAGATGGTCAACCGGTATATCGAAAAAACCCTGTAACTGCTGCGCATGCAGGTCTATCGTCAATACCCTGCTGGCTCCCGCGACAGTGATAATATTCGCAGCCAGCTTCGCTGTGATCGGCACACGGCCCTCGTCCTTTCTGTCCTGCCGGGCGTATCCGAAATATGGAATCACCGCCGTGATGCGCTGGGCGCTGGCCCTTCGTAGGCAGTCCAGAAAAATCAGAAGCTCCATAAGATGCTCGTCAACCGGCTTGCACGTTGACTGCAGAACAAAGCAATCTCGCCCCCGGACATCGTCCTCAAGCTTAATGGCTTTCTCGCCGTCCGGGAAGCGCTCTATCTTCACGCCCCCTAACGGAATCCCCAGGTAATTGCAGACCGCAGATGCCAATTTCGGATTACTGCTGCCCGAGAATATCTTCAGATTATCATTCAGAAACATCACTCTTGGTTTCTCCACCCAATTCGTTTACGCTTTCCTGTGAAACCACCGTTCCGGCCGCTATATGCGACCCGTCCTTGATCACAAGCGGCGCTATCAGTATCGCGCCCGAGCCTATGTAGCAGTCGTCGCCTATGTTCGTTCGATTCACCTTTTGGCCGTTGTAATTAGCCGTTATCGACCCGGCCCCCACGTTCACGTTCCGCCCCACGGTCGCATCGCCGATATAGCTGTGGTGCCGTGCCCGCACCCCGTCGTCGAGAGTGGAATTCTTGATCTCCGTATAAACGCCGAGAACAACGTCGTTCTTCAGGACGGTCCCGTCTCTGAGATAAGCAAAAGGCCCGATTCGACAATTCTGACCGATCTCCACCTCACCGTGAATATATGTGAACGGCTCAATCACCGTATCTTGTCCGATTTTCGCTCGCGCGTCAATCCACGTATTGTCCGGATCGACTATCGTTACGCCGTTTTCCATCAGTTCCTGCTGAATCCGTCTCTGCATAATCTTGCTGGCTTCGCTGAGCTGCCTGCGGCTGTTGACCCCCATAGCCTCCTCAGACCGGACCGCAGTCACCGCCACAACCTTATGACCCGTCCTGATGATGCCCGACAGCACATCCGTCAGGTAGTACTCCTGTTTCACATTGTCGGGCTTCACCCTCTCCAGCGCCTCGAAAAGAACCTGATTATTGAACAGGTAATAGCTCGGGTTCACTTCCTTAATCGCCAGCAGCTCCTTCGTGCAGTCACTGTGCTCGACGATGCCCTGCATATTGCCGTAGGCGTCGCGCACTATACGCCCGTAGCCGGTCGGGTCGTCAAGCACCGCCGTCGCCAGCGTCGCCGCCGCCTGCTCCGCTTCGTGTTTTTCTATCAGGGTGGTCAATGTCAGCGGGCGAATCAAAGGCCCGTCGCCGCAAAGCACGAGAGTCTCGCCCCTGAAATCCTTGAGATGCTCCTTGCAGCACAGGACCGCGTGCGCCGTGCCCAGTTGCTTTTCCTGTATTACCCACTCGATGTCTGCGGACCCGCCGAACCGCTCCCTGACCTGCTCCGCCGAGAAACCAACCACGACGTATGTCTTTCTCACGCCGACTTGACGGCAGGCGTCAAGCACGTATGCCAGCATCGGCCGTCCGCAAACTTCATGCAGCACCTTTGGCATCATCGTATTCATTCGGCTGCTGACGCCTGCTGCCAATATTACCGCTGCTCTATCTACCATTTCTGCTCTTCGACTTCTATTTGATATTTGATTTTTGAAATTTGCTTTTCTTATCTACCCGGCCAGGACTCGAACCTGGAAT
>CAYGZM010000317.1:0-3344 GCA_964354365.1 uncultured Pirellulales bacterium | reverse complement strand
GATGCTGCCGAGTCCCGACCTGGCCTCGACGAAGTTCTGCCTTGCGAATCCGGGAAAGGAGTATCTTATCTATAACCCTTCTGCGGACAACGCTTCTTTTACGGTGGCGCTGAAGGCGGGCAAATACAAATACGAATGGTTTAACCCGAGCGACGGCAAAATCGCATCGACCGGCACAATAGAGGCGAAGGACGGCAGCCAATCGTTCGAGGCGCCCTTCAAGGGCGACGCGGTGCTTTTCCTTGCCGGCAGCGGCAAGTGACAGGAAACCCAAGATGGCCGGATACCGTACTTCGCACATCCTAATTATGAAACAATGAAAGGAACAGGAAAATGAGAACGCCAAAAAGATGTCCAATGATAACCGCCGTTACTATTGGGCTGGTTTTGCCGCTTGCCTTTGCTGTTCAGGCGGGGCAGCCGATAGTTGAGAAGATTGGAGTGGCGAAAGGAATTTGCGTCCTGCCCGGGGATAGAGGCTGCCGGCTTGCCCTGGAGCTTGCGCGCGATACGGAATTGCTGCTGTATGTTCAGTTGGAGCAGGCGAAAGACGTGGAAGGGGCCCGGCGGGCCGCGGATGAGGCAGGGCTGTATGGGACGCGGATCTTTGTCGAGCAGGGCGCAGCGAATAAGCTGCATATAGCCGACAATATGGCCGACGCGGTCGTTGTGAGCGGCGAGGCCAATGTTCCGCAGGGCGAGGCGCTGCGGGTGCTGCGGCCCGAAGGCAAGGCCCTGCTCGGAAGCAAGGTCCTTGTCAAGCCATTTCCCAAGGGAGTCGATGACTGGAGCCACCCCTATCATGGGCCGGACAACAACCCACAATCCGAGGACAAAGTAATTGTAGCGCCGTATCTGACGCAGTTCCTGGGTGAGCCGCGATACGCGCCGCTGCCCCAGGTGGCGGTGGCTTCGGCGGGCCGAATATTCAAGGCGTTCGGGCACGTGGCCTTCAAGAGCCGGGAAGAGCCGCTGCTCAACAAGTTAGTTGCGTTCAACGGTTACAACGGGACGATGCTCTGGCAGCGCGACCTGAATGAAGGCGTTATGATCCACCGCAATACAATGATCGCCACACCCCAGATCCTTTACGTCGGCGACGACGTATCCTGCAAAGTCATTGATACCGCGACAGGCAAGCTGATAGATGAGATAATCCCGCCCAAGGACGTTGCCGGGGGGACATTCTGGAAATGGATGGCGCTGGAGGACGGCGTGCTCTACGCGCTGATGGGCGAACAGGAGCAAAGAGACCCGACGAAGCGCTGGAAGCGGGATGCGCATGGGTGGCCGTGGGACCCGATCTCCGAGGGCTTCAACCAGCCTGAGAACCCGTGGGGGTACGGGCAGAACGTCCTGGCCATCGATCCCAAGTCCAAAAAGGTCCTGTGGAGCCACCGGGAGGAGCAGCCCGTTGACGGGCGGGCGATATGTATGAAGGACGGCAGGATATACATCTTCCGATTCGGGGCTTATCTTGCCTGCATAGATGCGAAGAACGGCGGCGTTGTTTGGCGCAGGACGCCGGAGAATGCGCCCGATCTGTTCAAGTCGCTCGGCGAATATCTCAATCGCCAGGACTGGCGGACCAACTGGCGGACGACGTGTTATCTAAAGTGCAGCGACAAGGCGCTGTATTTCGCCGGGCCCCAGGTGGGCAAGCTGCTTGCCGTCTCGACCAAAGACGGAAATATCCTCTGGGAGCATCCGTACAGCAACTTCCAATTGGTGCTGCGGGGCGACGAGATTTACGGCATCAGCGGCCAGATCGATAAGCATGCGAGTATGAAGTTCGCGGCACTTACCGGCGAGGTGCTGGCCGAAATAGACAAGTCGCGTCGCGCGTGCACTCGGCCGATCGGTTCCGCCGACGCGATTTTCTTCCGGGCGGCGGACGGATCGGTGCGATTAGACCTCGCGTCGAATCGCCCGCAGTGGATTTCACCGATGCGGGCGCAGTGCCAGGACGGGGTGACGGTCGCCAACGGCCTATTGTACTGGTGGCCGTCGGTGTGCGACTGCCAGTTGACGCTTTACGGCATCACAACCCTGGGGCCGGCGGGCGACTTCGACTTCACACCGACGGCGACCGAGGCCGAGCGTTTGGAGAAGGCGGCGGGGGACGTTACGAAGGTCGTCGAGCTGTCGCAATCGGGGGCCGATTGGCCGACCTTCCGCGCCAACAACCAATGCACTGCAACATCGCAAGCCGCCGTTCCAGAGAAAGCGAAGCTGCTCTGGCAGCTCAAGCCGGAGAACCGCCCGGCCGCCTCGGCTCCTCTTCCAACGGCCCCGGTAGCGGCGGGAGGACTGGCGTTTACCGGCGGTCCCGACGGCATAGTGCGGGCGCTGGATGCAAAAACGGGTAAGGTGAGGTGGATGGCCTATACAGGCGGGGCCGTCCGTATTCCTCCGACGATATGGAAGGGCCGGGCGTTCGTAGGTTCGGGCGACGGCTACGTCTATGCGTTCGAGGCCGCCACCGGCAAAGCGCTGTGGCGGTTCCGCGCCGCTCCTGCCGAGCGGAAGATACCGGTGTATGGCTCTTTGCTATCGACCTGGCCTGCCGCGAGCGGGGTGCTCGTCGAGGATGGGACTGCATACTTTGCCGCCGGCATTGTCAATTACGACGGCACATACGTCTATGCCCTCGACGCCGTGACGGGCGCGATAAAATGGCAGAACAATACGTCCGGGCATCTTGATAAGCAGGCCCGCACGGGCGTGAGCGTACAGGGACATCAACTGCTGCACAACGGCAGGCTCTATATGGCGGGCGGCACTTCCATCTCGCCGGCTGTCTATAGCGCCGCCGACGGCAAGTGCCTGAACGACCCCGGTCCGCTGGCGGCGTGTAACTCGCAAGACCCCCGCGGGTGGGAGCTTTCGCTGCTGGGCGGTCAGGTAGCTGCGTGCGGAAAACCCTTCTACTCGCACCCGCAATACGGCGTCTTCGACGCCACGGTGTTCGGGAAGGTCTTTCTTGCATCGGTGGGCGAGAAGGACGTGGTGTGGGCCGCGGACCAGAACAACAAAAAAGTTTTCTGCTACAATCGCATCGACAGAGAGACGTTGAACAGCAAAATGGCCGACGGCCGGAATCGATTCCAGCTTGACTGGGGCAGAGTCGGCATAAAGGACAAACCTGTATGGGCATACGACTGCAAGGGCAGCGAGGCCTTCGCTGTTTGCAGCAATGCCGTGGTTGTCGCGGGCCAATCTCAAGTCGTTGCTTTGAATCTCGCTGACGGCACGGTGTTGTGGAGTCAGCCGCTGCCGGGTCCGGCTGTCACCTGGGGCCTTGCAGTTGACCGCGATGGCCGCGTAATAGTGACCCTCGAAGA
>CAYGZM010000316.1:0-3357 GCA_964354365.1 uncultured Pirellulales bacterium | reverse complement strand
AATACTTATGTATTACTTGTGCCATAGACTTACCAACTTTTTTGGACGAGAACCTAAAAGTTGGTGTAACATTCCCTACCCGTGTCATTCCGACCGGAGGCACGATATTGTCGTGCCGCAGTGGAGGAATTTATTGAAAATCCTCTCACCGAAAGCGAGTCAAGCAGCCACAAAGTCTTATTCGAAACGGCCCTGCCCGGCTACCACCAATGGACTCGGATCTTCTCCAATCGCCTTTGACTGAAACACCGGCGCAAAATATCCTTCCAATTTCCAGCGTCGGGGTCTAATATAGTCCGGGCCGCTCAGGCTGAGACGGCCCTTGACTCGGCGATACGACTGATACGTTTTTGGGAGAACGGACAATGTGTTATCGTGGATGGATGATTTTGTTCGGCGTTGCGGCTCTCGCGGCTGCAGGCGGCTCCGATACGCCGCCCGCCGCCGAACAGCAGAACTTCGATAAATCGGTCGTCCTGATTAGATGCGTCAAGCAGGACTTCGACTACACGACCCCCTGGAAGCAGGAAGCGATGAGCCAGGGCGCAGGCTCCGGATTTATCATCCCCGGCAAAAGAATCCTCACCAACGCCCACAACGTCAGCAACTGGAAGTACATCGAGCTTAGAAAAGAGAACATCGCCAAGCGCTACCCGGCGAGAGTCGCCTTCATCGGCCACGACTGCGACCTTGCCGTGCTGGCCGTCGATGACCAGACCTTTTTCGATGATACCGTCCCATTGGCCCTTGCTGGTCTGCCCACGGTCAACACCACCGTCTCAACCTACGGATTTCCCGTCGGCGGCAACCGCATCTCAGTCACGGAGGGCGTCGTCTCGCGTATCGAGACCGATACATACGTCCACAGCGGAGCCGACTCGCACTTGGTCATTCAGACCGACGCCGCCATAAACCCCGGCAACAGCGGAGGGCCGGTCATACAGAACGGCAAAGTCGTTGGGGTGGCATTCCAGGGCTTGCGGATGGCCGACAACATCGGCTATATGATTCCAACCACCGTCGTCGAGCACTTCCTCAAAGATATAGAGGACGGACAATATGACGGCTTCGGCTCGCTCGGCGTTATGCTCTATCCCGGACTCCACAGCGACAGCTACAAGGACTATCTCAAGGTCCCCCAGGATCAGGATGGCGTCGTAGTCATCTCCACGATAATGCACAGTTCCGTCGAATCAATGCTCGAGCCCAATGACGTCATCACGCAGATCGACGATTACAACGTCGATAACGACGCAATGGTGCGGATACACGGCTTGACTCTGCATTTATCCGAGGTCATTGAGGCAAAGCAGATTGGCGAGACGGCCGACGTTACCTTCTACCGCCGGGGCGAACGAATAAAAAAGACCGCGACAATAGCCCTCAACCGCCCGATTTTCGAATACGCCCGCCAATATGATCGCCCCCCGCGGTATGTCTGCTTTGCCGGCCTTACTTTCGTCCCCGCGACCCGCAACTTCCTCGAAACCTGGGGACGCGAATGGCTCAACGACATCCCCTACTACCTGCGGTATCTTTTCAACAATTCGATGCAGCTCAATACCGACCGGCAGCGAAAAGAGTACGTCGTCCTTGCCGAGATTATGCCCGATGAGGTCAACTCCTACTGCGGCGATTTCAAAGACCTCGTGGTTGAAAGCATCAACGGAATCCCCATTTGGAGCCTTAACGATATTTACAGGGCCTTTGAGCAGCCCGCCGGCGATTATCACTCACTGAAGTTCATGGGCGAGAATCGCACCTTGCCGATTGACGCCAAAAAGGCCCTGGACAGACAGCAGTTAATACTGAACAAATACCAGATACCCGCCGAATCGCGGCTGGAGGATAAGCAATGAGAGGCCATAAAGTCCTGATTTCGGTTTTATTCTTTGTCTTCGTTACCCGGTCTTGGCCGCTGATTGCCGGCGACAGTCAGCAGCCCAAAGGCGATCTGACCGACGCAATGAAGAATTCCGTTGTGTGCCTCAAGACGTCCTTCTACGGTTATGAGCCGATTCAGCCGTGGAAGAATAAGGCCCTCTCGCAGAACGAGGCTTATGCCTGCGCCGTCGGCGAATACCAGGTGCTCACAACCGCCTGGAACGTCGCAGACCTTGCCTTTGTAAAGGCCCTGCGGTTCGGCCAGAACGAATTCGTCGCCGCTAAGATCAAGCTGGTCGATTACGAAAGTAATCTCTGCCTGATCGACCTCGACCCAAACGAAATGGCTGAGCCTTTGAAACCGCTCGTCTTTTCCGAGGATTATCCAAAAGGCGCCGAGGTCGATTTCTACTGGCTCTCATCCGACAACCGTATATACAACGGACGCGGCTACCTCGATCGCGTAAGGGTCGAACAGACAAACGCCTCTTATGAAAAGCGCCTGCACTACGTCGTTGCGAATACATCGCAGCGCACCGGCACCGGGCAGCTTTATTGCCTCGGCTCAAAGCCCATCGCCATAGCCTCCTGGTCCAACGACGAAAAAGAGGCCAGCCTTGTCCCCGCAGAACTCATCAACAGGTTCCTCGCAGCAGCAGCCGGCGCCGAATATAAGGGCTTTGGCGCCGTCGGCTTTGCCGTTGCCGAGCTTCTCGACCCCGCTATGCGCTCGTTCCTGAAGATGCCCGCGACCCTCAAGGACGGCGTCTATGTCAGTGACGTCTATAATCTCGGCGCCGGCTGCGACGTCCTCAAACAGGGCGACGTAATACTGGCCATCGATGGAAACACGCTCAATTCCTACGGACGATTCATGCACCCCAGGTACGAATGGCTCGATTTCCAGCACCTTATCACGAATAAAACCGTCGGCGAAAAGCTCTCGTTCGACCTCTGGCGAGACGGCCGGAAAATTCAGCTCCAGGCCGAGGTCAGAAACTTCGACGCATCCCAAATGCTCGTCCCCTATCACGAATTCGACCGGCAGCCCGAATACGTCATCACCGGCGGATTCATCCTCCAGAAGCTCACGCGATCCTACCTGACCCGGTGGGGCGATGACTGGGCAGGGAAGGTCTCGCCGCATCTCTACCATTACCATCGCGACCTCGCCTGCAAACCGACCTCCAACCGCACCGACATCGTCATCCTCAGCTACGTCCTGCCGTCCCCTATAAGCCTCGGCTACCAGGACCTCGCGCAGATCGTCGTCAGCAGGTTCAACGGTATGACAATACGCTCCATCGCCGATGTGCTCGCCGCCCAGAAGCTGAATCCCGGTTCGAAGTACGACGTTATCGAGTTTGAGATGGATAATCCCGCGGTTGTAATCCCGCGCGAGCAATTGCCGTTGGCCAACGAGTTTATCAGCCGCAACTACGGCGTAACCAAGCTGCAAAATGTCAACCCGTA
>CAYGZM010000315.1:0-3364 GCA_964354365.1 uncultured Pirellulales bacterium | reverse complement strand
AACGGCCCCCGCTCCGCTCGAAAAAACAAAGCCAATCAAACCCAATTCCCCCGCCGCCAACAAATAGCCTCGCTCAGCGAGGCGGCGGAGTATTTCCTTACGGTATCTGGTATGTCGTATTGGATTGAGAGAGCGAAAATATACAACAGCTCTTTGACAAGTTCGGGTTGTCCGCCTGTGCTATCGCTCTGCGCGCTATTGTTCGATCATATACTCATACAGCTTGGTCAGTGCGTCACGACGCAACTGGCGAATCCTCTCGCGCGTCAGCCCGAATTTCTTGCCTATCTCTTTGAGCGTCATCGGGCGCGCGCCCCCGAGGCCGTAATGCAGCCGCAGGACCTGCGCCTCTCGCGGATCGATTGCGTCAAGCAATCGCAGAGCCTTCGCCTGCTCCTCTTCGGCAACCATGGGATCTTCCGGCCTGCCCGTACTTCGATCAACCAGAGTAGCCTCGAGCAATTGGTCTTCGTCCGTCCCCTCGCCGCCTCCGGCGTCTCCCGCAGAACTCAGAACCTCGACAATCCGATGGATGATTCTCGCCTTGCGCAGCGGCAGGTGCATCACATCCGCCATCTCCTCAACGTCAACCGCTCTGCCAAGCCTGCTTTCCAGCTCCGCCGCCATGTGCCGCCACTGATTAATCAACGCAACCATATACGTAGGTATGTGAACCGGCTGCACATTCTCCAGCAGGGCGCGCTTGATACTCTGTTTTATCCACCACGCCGCATAAGTGCTAAATCGCGTGCCGCGATTGGGGTCAAAGTAATCAACCGCTCTTATAAGCCCCAGGTTCCCCTCCTCAATCAGATCTCCAAGACTCATCCCCCTTCCGCCGTATCTCTTGGCGATATTCACCACCAGCCGAAGATTGCTTCGCACCAATTGCTCCCTCGCCCAGGGATCGTTGTCTTCCACAATCAGCTTGCCCAACACCCGTTCCTGCCCCGCTGTCAGCAGCGATGCCTCGTCGATCTCCTGCAGGTACTCTTTTATTGTCGCGTCAAAAACTATAGCCAGCTCCTGCCCGGCCGACAAGCCTCTCGGCTCAAGCCACAAGGGCGCTCAATGTTCCGATTGCACGTCCTCTTATGGGACGTCTCAGTCATTGCCACAAACAACCCATTTGACGTATCGGTTAATTGGGCGGCTGGGTTAACTCCAGCGGAGATTTTCTCCTCCGGCACCCCCCAAAAAAGGGCGATTTCGCCGCCTTCTGACAGGATTCAGCAATTCAAATCTGAAACGCCCCAAGCCAAGTTGACTGCGACCAGATCCTCCATCTCAGTCATTTATGCCATTTTCAACCTGTCCCCCACTAACAATTCCAAGAGACAGTAAATGGCAAATCCCAGCAAAACCGCCAAAACCCCGTAAAACTGCCACTCGTTTCTCACCACTCCTACAGCCTGGGGGAACCCGTCAATTAAAGCGCCTCCGCGATCGGTGAGACCCACGCCTATGCTACTCAAAAGCGCCCCAATTCTGCCCGGCAAAGCCACAACGCCCACAATCGCCGCAGCCCCCAGCAAAATGGTCCCGGCCAGAGCTAATCTCCCCTGCCAGATTACCCTTGAGACGATCCTTTGCTCGTCGATCTCCCTGACCTGTCTGAGCATCCTTTCGGTGAAATCAGCCGGAACCTGCTCCGAATGCTTCCGCAGAACTCGGCCCAACATCTCGTCAAAATTCCCTTGATTTGGTCTATTTGCCGGCATTGCAATCTTCTCCCAAGGCCTCGCCCAGCATTTCCCTTAGCTTCTGGCGGCCTCTGAACAAATATGTCTTGACGGTATTCTCCTTTGTATCCATGATTTTCGCAATATCTGCTATCGATTTTTCTTCACGATAGTACAGTATAACCGCTATCTTCCAGAGCTTAGGTAGCCGCTCAACGGCCTCCCAAACGACCTGCTCGGTCTCTTTGCCCTCCGTAGTCACAATGGGTCCATCCTCTCTGCCGACTGCAATGTCGGTTTCCTGTTCATCTTCAAGCTGCCGTTCCCGCCGATTCCTCCGCAGGCAGTCTATGCCTTTGCGGTACGCAATGCTCCACAGCCAGGTGCTCAATTCGGATCGTCCCCTGTACCGGCTCAATCCCTTGTAAGCCGCCATAAACGTCTCGCTCGCTACGTCTTCGACCTCGTCTTCTCCTAGGCCAAGCCGCCGGCAACACAGAAACACCGTCTCTTTGTATTTGTCAACGAACCAGCTAAATGCCTCATGGTCGCCGCTGCAGAGCAGCCGCAATCGGTTGTCTTCGCCGTGCTGTTCCCACATACCGTCAACCAAATAAGGCTCCTTCTTATTCAGTTTGTCGCTGTTCGGCACTTGTGGGTTTCAAAGTCCCGCCAATATATGTATAAAAAACTCGACCGCCCATGGACAATATGATGCCGAAAAAAGGGAAAAAAGCACGCACATTTTGAAACCTCCCCGCCGGAACACACGACTAATCCTCAAAAGACGGACAGAAACTCGAAATTACAGGAAACTATATAACTGAGGAAAGCACAAAAATGAAAACCAACTGCTACTTGAAGCCCGCCTGGACTCATAACAGCTCAATAAGAACCGACCTTCCGCTAACCGTTGTGGGAAAGGCCGGCAAGCAGAAAATCATCGAAATGATAAGCCCGGGCCAACTACTCTGCGTCGGAGAAGTATATCTCAAAACACATAAGGGCACAGTCAGAATAAAGTAGTCACCTCTAAGACGAAAGGAAAACCAATGAACGAGATTAGGCATGGCATTGAAGTGTTTGTGATATTGTTGGGAGCCTCAAGTCCTATAATGGTTGCTGGCGTAATCTACTACCTCAAGAAACGCCTCGAACATCGCCAGATAATGGCGGCTATCGAAAAAGGCACGCCGTTATCGGAGATAATACCTCCAAAGCCCCAGCCCATTGGCCCTGCGTGGATCAGGTACGTCTCTGCAGGCGTCGCAATGGTCATTATCGGACTTGGCGTTATCTGGTGCGGAGGTTTCGAAAGGGACCCCGAAGTTGTCATAGCCTTCGTCGTCCTTGGCGTGGGCGCAGGCTGGCTGACCAAGGGCCTGTTGCACCGAAAATACTACCTCAAAACCCAGCCGGACCGGAATGCCGCCCCGCAAGAAAAAGAATCAACCTGATCGCCAAAAAGGCTTAGGCTGCCTTGTCAAAAGGGGCAATTTGCAAGAATCGCCCCTTTTTTTCAATTTCTCCTCCAGTTCCGCCTTCCGCGCTCATCCATCCGCGCAACTCCTTTTGTAAAAAGGCTTTACAATAATACCATCAGACCGTAGGCCAATCCGGGGGCGACATTTCAACGCCATTTTACTGAAATTTCGGCATATTCTCGAAAATTCCCAAAAAAG
>CAYGZM010000314.1:0-3365 GCA_964354365.1 uncultured Pirellulales bacterium | reverse complement strand
GATGAAACTGTTTGAGATTCCGATGTTAGTAACGTCACTGTTTGGCCTTTGTCTTCTCTCAGGTCTTGACACGCCGCTTGCGTATGCAGACTTCATGTTCGGCGAGCGGGTGAACGTGAGGTCCGTCATCCCGGCCCTTGACCCTGCGCACGAGAGTATCGACTACTTCTCCTACGATGGGTTGGAGATGTATATCGAGTCGGACCGTCCCGGAGGGTACGGGAGTTGGGATTTGTGGGTGCTGAGGCGTGCCTCGATTGACGAGGATTGGGGCCCCCCCGAGAACCTCGGGCCTGCCGTTAATGGCTCACAAAAAGAGAACGCTGCAAGCATTTCGGCCGATGGGCTTACACTCTATTTCAACTCAAACCGGTCGGGTGGGTATGGGAGTGCGGATATATACATGACGACGCGGGCGACGAAGAACGACCCGTGGGGATCGCCGGTGAATCTGGGTCCACGGGTGAACAGCTCTGTCGCCGATTACTGTCCATGGATATCGGCGGATGGCCTGGAGCTCTACTTTGACTCGCGGCGTGCCGGTGGATATGGTCTTGACGATATCTATGTGGCAAGACGTGCGACAAGGGACGATCCCTGGGGCGACCCGGTGAATCTCGGGCCCATGGTGAACAGTGCGTACGAGGAGTCTTGCTTCTCCCTATCCCCGGATGGCCTGTTACTCCTTTTCTCAGACAACTTTCAGTGGGGTACGCCGCCCCGGCCGGGTGGGTATGGCGGCTCGGACATGTGGATGACAAGGCGGGCGACCCTTTCTGCTCCCTGGGAAACGCCGATAAACCTTGGACCACAGGTCAACACTTCGGCGCACCAAATCATACCACGGATCTCGGCTGATGGCTCAACATTGTACTACAGTGAATGCCTCGGCTACTTCTGGGAGAACTGGCAGGCGCCTATCTTTCCGGTCGTTGACCTCTACCCCGACCTTACTGTGGAGATGAAGGATTTTTCCAAATTAGCCCAATACTGGGGTCAGGATGAACCATCCGTTGACATCGGGCCGATGCCCTGGGGTGACGGCGTTGTGGATATCCAGGACGTAGCGGTTTTACTTGAATATTGGCTGAGTTGGTACTGATAGCGGCAGTTTCTGGTCCCGCCTTATCGACGATGTTCGCATATATAACCGGGCCGTGACACCCTAAGGGCGACGGCATCGACGCCCTTGTCAAGGAGATTGTTACAGACCAATAAGGGCTAATTTTGAGGATTTTTCTGCCTAAGTCGCCAAATTCTTTTGGAAATACCCTTGTTATCGGCCACAAAAAGGCCTTTTGCACAAGAAAATGCCGAAACCCCGTAGTTACCACGATAGACGGACAAGTCCAGTCAGACGTACAGTATTATTGGCTTCGGAGGCTTTCGGGCCGTTTGAAGAAGCCGGTCGTTTCATCTTTGAGCAGCATCTTTGTCCATTCGGTTCTGGCAAGCGGGACCTGTGGGAAATCTCAGTAGCCCGTAGGCAATTTGGTATCTACTTGTCTCGCCGCCCAGGCGGCAGAAGGGAAGGTGTGAGATGAAACTGTTTGAGATTCCGATGTTAGTAACGTCACTGGTGGGCCTTTGTCTTTTATCGGGTCTTGACGCGCCGCCCGTGTATGCAGACTTCATGTTCGGCGAGCCGGTGAACCTTGAGTCGGTCATCCCGGTCCTCGACGGTGTGCACGACGTTATCGATTGCTTCTCCCAAGATGGGCTGGAGATGTACATCGAGTCGGACCGGTCTGGAGGGTACGGCGAGTGGGACCTGTGGGCATCGAGGCGTGCCTCAACAGACGAGGATTGGGGACCACTGGAGAATCTCGGAACTGTCTTCAACACGGCGAAGTCAGATGCCGCTGCATCCATCTCGGCTGATGGACTTACGCTCTATTTCATCAGCCAGCGGCCAGGCGGGTATGGTAGCGCCGATATATACATGACGACGCGGGCGACGAAGAACGACCCCTGGGGACAAGCTGTGAATATGGGCCCAAAGATAAACAGCTCTAACGCCGATCTCTGCCCGTGGATATCCGCGGATGGTCTGGAACTCTACTTTGAGTCATATCTTCGGGCCGGCGGATATGGTGGCGACGACATCTATGTGGCAAGGCGCGCGACAATGGACGATCCCTGGGGCGAGCCGGTCAATCTTGGCCCGGTGGTGAACAGTGCATACGAAGAGCACGGTTTGTCTCTTTCGCCAGATGGACTGCTAATGTTCTTCGCGGATCGTTATCTTTTCCAAGATATGCCTCGGCCTGGCGGGTATGGTAGCTGTGATATTTGGATGACGAGGCGTGCGAGTCTTTCGGACCCCTGGCAAGCGCCGGTGAATCTTGGACCGCAGGTTAACGGCTCGGCGGCCGATGTTGTACCACGTATCTCACTTGATGGCAACATGCTCTATTTCTGTTCCAACCGTGGTGGCAACTGGAATAACTACCAGGCGCCGATCCTTCCGGTCGTTGATTTCTACCCCGACTGGAGTGTAGAAATGAAAGACTTTTCCAAATTAGCCCAATACTGGGGTCAGGATGAACCATCCGTTGATATCGGGCCGATGCCCTGGGGTGACGGCGTTGTGGATATCCAGGACGTAGCGGTTTTAGTTGAATATTGGCTGACGGAAATCCCGGACCCCGCCCTGCTCGCACACTGGAAATTGGACGAGACCGAAGGCAACATTGCCCACGACAGCGCTGGCGACCATGACGGCGGCGTCAGCGCTCTAAATCCGCTGTGGCAGCCTGCCGGTGGTAAAGTAAATGGCGCGCTTCAGTTTGATGGGCTCGATGATGGCGTGGGCACGCCTTTTGTGTTGAATCCCGCAGAAGAAAAATTCAGCGTGTTTGCCTGGGTAAAAGGCGGCGCAGCAGGACAAGTGATCATCTCTCAAGTGGTCGTGGCTAATTGGCTTTTGGCTGATCCTGCAGAAGGCAAACTCATGACAGAGCTGAAAAGCACCGGGCGATCCGGTCGAACGTTGATTTCTGATACTGTTATCACGGACGGCGGCTGGCACCGCGTAGGCCTGGCCTGGGATGGCTCAAACAGAATCCTGTATGTGGATGACGTTGAGGTAGCCAAAGACACACAGGATGATCTGGCAGGCTCGACCGGCGGCTTGTACATTGGCGCCGGCAAGAATCTTGAGGGCGGCAGTTTCTGGTCCGGCCAGATCGACGATGTCCGCGTGTACGAGCGAGCGGTGACACCCTGACCGCACTGTTTCTTTGCCACCCATAGTTTTAGGAAAGAGGAAATTGAAGGTGGGCGGGGTCAGTCTTTGACTTGTTTGTTTCGGTATTGGATGTATGCCTGTCGCATAGCGGTGTAGGGGTCAACGGCGGCGGATT
>CAYGZM010000313.1:0-3370 GCA_964354365.1 uncultured Pirellulales bacterium | reverse complement strand
GATGTCGTAGCTGGTCGTCGATAGCTCCCGACTCAGCGATCAGATCCAAAGCCCACACCCAGTTTATGAGCCTTACACCGAGTTCAAGGCCGCTGCGCCAGTTCATCCCGACGCCATAAGGATTCTGCCTGAGCCAACTGTCCAATTGCTCCGCCACGGCGTTGGCAAATCGTATATCACCGCTGAGACGATAGGCTCGGCCGAGCACCACGAGCTGGTGATGGCGATTGGGTTCCCAGACAAGCTTGCAGTCGCCCGCCTCTTTAACATCCCGATAATCGAGAAATGCACAGTAGGTCATCGGTGTGTTCTGGCCGCGTTCATGGTCGCGATTCCAGACAATCGGATCGCCAAGGTGCTTGTCCTTCAGATTGAAGAAATCGAGCCGGTGCTCTGCGATTCGCTCCGCCCGGGCCAGCAAGGAATCATACCACCGCTTTTCGATTTCGCCATCTGCCTTCAGCCGTGCCCTGTCCCCAACGGTCGTATCGCTCACGCGAAAAGCCGGTACTTCATCCCTGCCGTCTCTGTTCAAGATTGCCAAAGGCTTCCTCAACTGCTGCCGCCGACCAACAAGCAACAAGTCCGCACGATCTCGCAGAGACGCCACCGCGCGCAAGGCAATCTCACCTGCAGACATAGCTTTAAGACGCCGATAATACCAATCAAGTGTTTGCATAGCGCTGCAGAGAAATCCTCATCCGACATTTCCCATTTAAGTTCATAAACCGTGTTCTTGCACGCTTTGACACTTTTTTTGAAGCACTCCTGTACAATTCAAGCCCTACAGTACCAAGATTTCATCTCATTTTCACTGCTATGATTCTTCATAAAGTTGGGCCGCGCCCCGCACACGCAGATTATCCTGATCATACTGCCTCCATCTTATGTTATGCACATCTACACGGAAGTCACAATCACCGGCAGCACCGCTGTTGGCGTAATCCGCCGGGCGCTTCATCTGGTCCTGCGACTTGCTCTATACCAGTCTATCGTGGCCCTTAATCCTTCATCGAACGGCATCTTCGCCTCGAAACCAAAGCATTCTCTGGCCCTCGAAACATCCAGGCGCCGCCTCGGCTGGCCGTCCGGCTTGGAGCTGTCCCACCAAATCTCTCCGTCAAAGCCCGTGAGCTTCGCTATTTTTTCCGCAAGCTCTCTTATCCTGATTTCATAACCCGATCCGATATTGACCGGATCGGGGCTGTTATATTTCTCCGTTGCCAACAGTATGCCCTCAGCGGCATCGGCAGCGTAAATGAACTCACGCGAAACGCTTCCACTCCCCCAGCACTCGATGTAGTCCTGACCGTTCTCGACCGCATCGACGCATTTCTTTATCAACGCAGGTATCACGTGACTGGTCTGTGGCTCGAAATTGTCGCCGGGGCCATAAAGATTCACAGGCAGCAGAAATATCGAGTTGAAGCCGTATTCGCGGCGATACGCCTGCGACTGCACAAGCAACATCTTCTTCGCTAGGCCGTACGGTGCATTGGTCTCTTCCGGATACCCGCCCCAGAGGTCCTCCTCCTTAAACGGAACCGGCGTATGTTTCGGATACGCACAGACCGTCCCAATCGCCACAAACTTCTTAATCCCGCGCAGCCTGCCCTGCTCGATGAGCTGAACGCCCATCATCAAATTCTTATAGAAGAACTCTCCCGGATGTTCCCTGTTGGCGCCGATTCCGCCCACAACCGCGGCAAGGTGAAGAACAATGTCCGGCTTCATATCCTCATACATCCGAATAATGTCCTCCATCCTTACCAGGTCATAGTCCTCAATCTTCGGCACCAAGATATTTCTGCACCCGCGTTTTCGCAGTCCTTCGGTGACATATCCTCCGAGAAAGCCCGCCCCCCCGGTCACAACTACCCGCCTTTCTTCAAAGAACCCGCTCACTATGCTCCTTGCTCCTCTATAATCTTCTCGCGCCTGGCAATCTTCATATCCGCATCGGTCATCATCCGCGCAAGCTCCCGAAAGCCCACCTTCGCTTCCCAACTGAGGACCCTCTTTGCCTTGCTCGCGTCGCCCTGCAGCAGGTCAACCTCGCTCGGCCTGAAGTATCGCGGGTCGATCTCAACGTAATCGGCCCAGTTCAAATCAAGATACCCGAAGACCTCCTCTACAAATTCTCGGACCGAATGACTCTCTCCCGTAGCGATGACATAATCGTCCGGCTCATCCTGTTGAAGCATGAGCCACATCGCCTCGACGTAGTCGCCCGCAAAGCCCCAGTCGCGCTTTGCATCCAGGTTGCCGAGATAAAGCTTATCCTGAAGACCCAGCTTGATCCGCGCCGCCGCTCGCGTAATCTTTCTTGTAACGAATGTCTCGCCTCGCCTGGGCGACTCGTGATTGAACAGAATCCCGTTGCACGCAAACAAGTTGTAAGCCTCTCGATAGTTCACAGTCTGCCAGAAGGCATACACCTTCGCGCACCCATACGGGCTTCGCGGATGGAAGGGCGTTTTTTCCGTCTGCGGTGTTTCGACAACCTTGCCGTACATCTCGCTGCTGGAGGCCTGGTAAAACCTCACCGGCCTGTTGGAAGAGCGAATCGCCTCAAGCAATCGAAGCGCCCCGAGGCCGTCCGTGTTGACAGTGAAGATTGGCATATCAAAACTGACGCGGACGTGGCTCTGCGCCCCCAAATTATAGACCTCGTCCGGCTGAATTTCGTTTATGATGGACGAAAGATTGCTGCCGTCGGTCAGGTCCCCATAGACGAGCTTAAGCCTCGGATGTTCGTGCGGATCCTTGTAGATATGGTCTATCCTGCCCGTGTGGAACGAGGAGCTGCGGCGCATCAATCCCCAGACCTCGTGACCTTTTCCGAGCAGCAGCTCTGCAAGGTATGAACCGTCCTGGCCCGTAATGCCCGTAATCAACGCCTTTTTCATAACGTTCCTGGCTTCTCCAACAGGACTTCTGCAAAATTCTTGATTAGGCCTATATTGTTGAAGAGAGTCTTTTTCATGATTCTCTTCAATAATTACCTGAGCACTTATGACACAATAGACTGGTGTTGGAAAAAATCAACAAACGATTTTTTCTCTTCTAAGTAGGCCTAACCTGCAATTTTACAGAAACTTCATATTAATCGGGATTTCCCATTTGAATCCATGAAGGGTGTTCCTGCACGCTTTGATACCGTTTCTGAGACACTCCTATACAATTCAAGCCCTACAATACGACAACTTCATCTCAATTTCAACAATCTTCTGGCAGGTTCAGCATGCCAGGGCGCATCTACAGTTTGTAGGTAAAAAATGATCCTCCAATAGAATCTTTCAGACGGATTATGTTAAAGGGGGGTATCCACTTGACGCAAGCGACCCCTGCATATAGTATCTTGGGGTAT
>CAYGZM010000312.1:0-3384 GCA_964354365.1 uncultured Pirellulales bacterium | reverse complement strand
GCCCGCCCACGACCCGCTCACCCTCCAGCGCTGGCCGAACGGCGTAATCGGCGCCTGGTTCCCCGCCGGACGTACACAGGTTTCTTCTCTGACACTGATAACCGAAGAAAATCTGGGCCAACCATTAAAATACGCGATAGACCAGTTGTCCGAATTCTGCCGGGCGTCGGCGCAAATCGCCGTGAATGTCAGCGCGGGACCTAAGACCGGTTCCGGCTTGAACGTGCTTCTCGGGCGCGGCGTAGCGCAAGCACACCGGTTTGCGCAACTACGGGACCAACGGATACGACTTTTTCCCCTTGCGCGAGGCTGTGCACAAGCGATGGCGGCGCGACAACCGCCTGAACGGCGACGTTCAGCGCAAGCTAACCGCTCGCCTCAAGGCCCAATACGAGGATTGGGAAGCGGACCTGATTATATACCCCCTGGCGCACTAAAAGGTGTTGCAGGAATGCCGGCCAAGTTGTGTCTTGATGTTATTTTTCTGCTCTTAGGGAAAAGTCTTGCATGTTACTGGAATTGGGCGAGCATTTGTGGTATCATAACAAGCGCAACGCGCAACGGTGGCTACCTCCGGGCGCGCGCAAAAAAAGTTCAGATAAAGGCCGCACCCGGGCGGTGCGTATAAGGGCCTTTCAGATGTACGGCCTATTGCGCTATGATTTCTGCAAAATTGCAGGTTAGACCTATATTGTTGAAGAAAATTGTCTTTGTGATTTTCTTCAATAATCATCTGAATTCTTGTCTGACAATATGTTCGTGTTAAAAAGAAAAAATCAAGAACGGATTTTTTCTTTTATTAAGTAGGCCTAACCTGCAATTTTGCAGAACTGATGAAGCCTTGAAAGTAAGGAGAATGATATGTCTTCACACGTGGACCGTCGCGATTTTATGAAGAAATCCCTTGTTGCATCAGCGGGCGGCGCGATGGCGCTCAGCACGGCCAAGGGCGGTCAAAAAGAAACTTCCGCAATCAAAGTCGAGATCGGCTCGAAGGGGACGGTGCCCCAGGGCAAGATAGGCACTCTTAAGGTCAGCCGGATACTGCTCGGCGGCAACCTGCTCACACACTACACGCACAGCCGAGACCTCCAGTATGTCTATAACCTCACCGCCAACTACAACACCGAGGAGAAGATACACCAGACAATGGCCCTGGCGGAGGCGCACGGCATCAACACGCTCTCTATCCACAACCCGCCCGGAATAATCCCGATGCTAAAGAGGTATCGCTATCGTTACGGCGGCAAGATGCAGTGGATCGTTTGTCCGATAGCCCCTGTCGAGGCCGGTATGGAGGCCTACACCGAACAAGTCAAAGACCTCGTCGATAACGGCACAGAAGCGATCTACCTTTGGGGCGTCCACTCAGACCGTCTCATCGCCGAGGGCAAGATCGACCTGATTCGTCAGGCCGTCCAGATCGCCAAGGACCACGGCGTCCCCTCCGGCGTCGGCGCACACGACCTTCGCGTCGTAATCGAGTGCGAAAAGAACGGCATACCCAACGACTTCTACATCAAGACCTTCCATCACCACAACTACGCCAGCGGACCCAAGCCCGACCAGTTGAAGGCCCCGTACTCCGAGATTCCCGGCTACTGGTGTAAGGACCCGGCCGAGACCATCGAGGTGATGAAGAATGTAACAAAGCCCTGGATCGCCTTCAAGGTAATGGCCGCAGGCGCGATACCGCCCAGAGATGCCTTCAGATACGTCTTCGAGAATGGCGCCGACCATACCCTCGCTGGAATGTTCGATTTCGAGATCGCCGAGGACGTAATGATCGTCAATGATATATTAGGCAATCTCAAAAACAGGACCCGCCCGTGGCGAAGTTGACAATAAACGGGCCGCATGACCCCACACCTACTTCAACAAGGTGAGCACTACTGCGCGAACATCCATCACGCGCTTTCCCGGAACATCCAATGCGCTGAGAGTCAGCTGGCCGCGTCCCTTGTCCAAGTGAAGGACGCCCAAACGAAGGGGACTGAAGTCCTTGATGTATGATTCTCCGCTTCGCGGGACCCGGTCAAATTCCGCGCCGATTAGCGGCGGATCGTGCGGTTCGGCCACCTTGCCTTGAACCCGGCTCTCGTTGAACCTTAATTCGATGGTCGAGCCGACGTCTTCCTTCGCACAGGTGTAATAGACTACGGCCTCGTAATTGCCGCTGTTAGCCGCCTCGATGTCCCAGGTGATATTATCCTGTGCAGTTGTCCAATTCGTGAAAAACGAGCAGTTGGGCGCCGCGGCGCTTCGGCGAATGTTCCCATGCGCGACCCCGTCCCGCGCGGGCAGGACCGTCGTCGGAAACTCAGCGT
This sequence comes from uncultured Pirellulales bacterium, assembly GCA_964354365.1. GTDB lineage: Bacteria > Planctomycetota > Phycisphaerae > Sedimentisphaerales > Anaerobacaceae > CAYGZM01. The sequence goes on along the minus strand of CAYGZM010000312.1, from coordinate 1,057 downwards.
AGCCGACGGGGAACGGCCTGTCGTCCGGCGATTTGGGCAGCACTTCCTCCATCCACCGCGCAACCGCCTCTCTTAGCTTGGCGGCAACGTCCGCTTTGTCTTTCGAGATGTCATTGTACTGTCCCGGATCGGCTTGCATATCGAACAGCTTGCCCGCATCATCGAGCCGATACCGCTGCGTGCGGACGCTGACCCTGCCATTTTGATGCGAGAAAATCATTCGGTCCGGCCAATTCTCGGCGCCCCCCAGAAGAAGCGGCTTCAAGCTCATCCCGTCGAGCGGTTTGGCGCCGACGAACTCAATACCGGCCAAATCCGCCAGGCTCGGCAGAAGATCAATAGCGCCGGCGATCTGTCGAATCTGCATACCGGCCTTGATGCGCCCAGGCCAGCGAATCAGGCAGGGGACGCGGACGCCGCCTTCGTCGGTCGAGCCTTTTCGCCCCTTCATTTGGCCGTTCCACCGCCAACTGTTCGGCCCGTTGTCGCTGAAATAGACCACGATGGTCTTCTGCGAAAGCTTCAGCTCGGCGAGTTTCTGGAGGACGCGCCCGACGTTCCAATCAATGTTCTCGCACATTGCCAGGGCGCATCGCGTCGTGTCGAGCTCTTCTTTTTCCGGGTCACGGTTGCGCATCTTGACCGGGCTGCTTTTGAACTTTTCGTAGAAACGGTCCGGAACCTGAAACGGCGAGTGCGGCGTGTTGAACGGCAGGTAGCATAAGAACGGGCGGTCCTTGTTCCGCTCGATGAATGTCAGGGCGTGATCGGTCAGGTCGTCGATAACGAACCCTTTTCCTCGCACGATTTGGCCGTTGTGCTCCAGTATGGGGTCGAAATACTGGCCCCAGTGCCCGGAGCAGAATCCGTAGAACTCGTCGAACCCGCGGGCGTTCGGGTGGTAGGGATACTGCGTGCCGTTATGCCACTTCCCGTAGGCTGCGGTGGCGTATCCCGCCGCCTTGAACGCATCGCCAATCGTTTTTTCATCGATGTTCAATCGCTCCGCCCCGGTCGTCACGCCGTGCACCCCGCCCCGCGGGTGATACCGCCCCGT
>CAYGZM010000311.1:0-3386 GCA_964354365.1 uncultured Pirellulales bacterium | reverse complement strand
TATGTCTTTTGTCTGTGGTCTTATGTCTGATTGCTTAGTCGCCAAAGTTGCGGATGTCGTCGGGCGTACCGTAAATGCCATCCGCCCCCGCTGAAATCAATATGTATGAGCCGGGCCTGTATGGCCAAAGTTTCGCTGTGATCTTCGGATCAGTGATGTATCCCGGCGTCCTTAGTGTCCCGTCTGGATTGGCAATCCCGAAGAAATACTGATTGCGGCTTGCAAAAGGTGCCGGAGGCGCGCCTCCCCCAAGGGGATGCAGCTTGCCGTCAGCCGCTTCCTTCACTGCAACAATCCCGTCATTGTCGTTAATCTTATAGACGGTGCTTATCATTGTGCCTGAAGTGTCGGCCTTATAGTAAAGGACTGGCGCCCCTGCATTAACGGTCCTCCCGCCTGGAAGCGTTACTTTCGTCTTGCCGAAGACATCACAGAGAACGTAAGTATCGGGCGCCAAAGGCCCGGTGCCGGTTCTTGCAAACAAGTCGCCCAGCTTAAACGCAGTTGTGGTTCCAAGCTCCAGAGACGGCTTCATTCTTTCGCCCATAAGGACCGGGTTGGTTGTATCGTAAAGAAAAACGCCGGCGCTTGTGCGTCCGTCGGCCGTGAATTCCGACTTCGGGTGAAATCCCAATAGGTCCCAGCCTAAGAGCGCTTCGCAGAGCTTCTGGGCGCCGCAATAATTAGTGGGCGGCATCAGCCAGTCCGAGGGTGGATAATCGCCATAGACGTCGGGGTCCCTAAAGGCCGTCAGAGCCACATCGATGGCAAAAAACTGGCCTTTCTGCTTGGCCTCCAGCGCACTGTTTTTTACCGCGCTTACGGCCGGAATAAGCAGACCGACCAGCAGCGAGATTATCGCCAGAACTGTAAGGAGTTCAACGAGTGTCAATCCTGATTTTTCACGCTTGCGCTTCACGGTTCAATCCCTTCAATACCCATTGAAGTCAATAGTACAGCTACCGGCCCTACTCGGCGCCGCTGCAGCCGAGCCACGTCTCGGCAAAGACCGCAAGGTCGAAAAAGTTGATTGCGGCGCGCGGCCTTATATCGTCGCCGTGGAACAAGTTGTATTCATAATCCGGGTCCACCACCCCCAGCCAATACTCAGCAATACCCTCCATACCGATCATATCGCCGGGCCAGGCGGCGGCGTAATTCGCAAAGTCCCTGAAATCGATAGTCGCGTAGTTAGTCAGGTCGTCCCCGACGGCAGACAAATTGGCCGCATCGTTAGGGTCAACCCCATCGCTCAGCCACAGACCGGCCAGCAGCTTCAAATCGTTTGCATCGACACAGCAGTCGCGGTTGATATCGCCTTTGAGAAGCGGCGCGCCGCCACAAAAGAGACTGCAACCGACATTGTCCCACTGCAGCTTGTACATCGAGTCCGTGTAAAAATACTTCTTCTCCGCGTTCATTCTCATTCCGAGCGACAGTGTATGCAGGCCGGCGGTTCTGTACTTGTCCTCCACGGTATAAACCTGCCCGAGATAGACCCCCCTGACGTCCGGCCCAACGCTGTTCGACTGCCATACGACGTCACCGTCAATCAATAAGACTGCCGAGCATACAGCCGGATCCCACGGGTCAAACGCAGTATCCAGCTTCACATCGAAGGTGATTTCACTAACAGCACTCAGGTCCATCTGCTGGGAAACCGTCGCCGTATCTCCCGCCAACAACCACTTCTTCGATTTGGTAAACAGAGTAAGACTGTAAAAGCCGTCGGTGCGCCAGTCCGTGTATATGTATCCGTAAAACTTGCCGGCGGAAATACTGACGGTCCAGGCGTTCGGCTCCTCTACCGCGATGTTACCTATCGCGCCATCGTCCTCAAAGCTCGGGTTCACAATCCCGCAATCCTCGGATCGAGCCAAATTGACAGCCAACAGCATAACCATAATCACTCCAATCGCCATTACGCTCTTCATCATCATTTTCTCCGTCCTTCAAACGTTCTCTATTGTCAACATCTTTAACGCTGCCCTTCCTCAGCCGGGCGCCGTCTATTGCAAAGAATCACGATGCTGCGGCGCTTTCTGCCCGCCTGCCTCGCCGGTTTTGGACATTTGCGACTGTCAGTCAACGTATCGCCAGTCAAAATTGCATATATCATCAGCCGTGCCGTACTCGGCGTCGTATCCCGCGGAAATCAGGATGTACGTATCCGCCCTAAAAGGCCTGGGCGTCTTTTTAATCTTGTCGCTCCGCGTGTTCTTATAGAATCGGGCCGGCACAGACAGCGGATACGGAGGAGTACCAGCCGGAGCACCAGGCACCCCCAGCTCAAGCAGCTCCTGGTTGTCATAGAAGTTGTAGATATTGTTCTGACTATCAAGAGGCGTCATTGCCCCCGCCACACTCGGATCGTGCAGACTGCCTCTTGTGTCGGCCTTGTAATAGAGTATAGGCATCCCAAGCTTTGTCCCGGAAGCAAGCTTGCGTGTGTACACGTCACACAGAACACGACTCGTAGGCAGGAACAGGCCCACAGCCCCGGGCCATATCTCCACTATCTCAACCGCGTCGGCGCTTTCGGGCGGCAAATATGGCCCCTTTCTGGCCGACAGGTCGGTCGGGTCGTATAAAAATCTGGTCCGGCCGGCATCCCAACCGTCCCTTCTGAAAACCGAGTTGGAGTGGAAGCCCAATAAGTCCTGGCCCATCATAGCCTCGCAGAGCTTCATCGCGCCGCAGTAGCTTTCCCCTGTCGGATCGAGCCCGCCCGATTCGGGATAGCCGTCGAAGGCGTTGTTGAAAAGCTCGATCGCAGCCTCAATGCTGTGGAACTGGGCGTTCTGCTTGACCTCTCTGGCGTATATCCTGACCTTGTTCAAGGCCGGAACGAGCAGACCGATGAGAATCACGATAATGCTCATGACGGTCAGCAATTCCACAATGGTAAATGCCGCTTTCCTATTCGATTGTTTGGCGATTGTCTTCATTTTTGTTCTCCTTAAGTATTTTCGGCTTATTTGTATTTCGGTTTCTTCTCAGACGGTCAACGAGGTAATAATCCTAATCATAGGCAGGAACACCGACAGAAGGATTGTCATAACGACAAGGCCGAGCACAACAATCATAATCGGCTCAAGCATCGACATTAACCCGGCGACCATCACGTCAACCTGCTCGTCGTAGTTGTCGGCCACTTTCAAAAGCATCTTGTCGAGGTCGCCGGTCTCCTCGCCGACGGCGACCATATTGCTGACAATAAGGTCAACCGTTTTTGACTGCTTTAACGGGCCGGCGAAAGTTTCGCCCTGCCTGATGGAATCGTGAACGGTATGGAGCGTATTGGAATACACTTCGTTTCCCGCCGTTTCCGCCGTAACGGTAATAGCGTCGAGGATCGGCACGCCGGCGCTAATCAACGTCCCCAG
>CAYGZM010000310.1:0-3394 GCA_964354365.1 uncultured Pirellulales bacterium | reverse complement strand
GGCTCGGCGCCCAAATCGACAAATCCCGTCTCGCGAACATTGTATCGACAGGCCACGGCCGAGTGCATACAGAACGAGCCAAACAGACAAATTAGGAAAGCCGGCAAAAGTGCTCTCTTCACGGCAAAACCCGCCTTTCCAGCCGAAAACCGGCCAAACTCATAAGCGTTATTAACGTCCCAAAGGTTGGGGGCAAGTCAGCGTTTAGCTGATAGCGTTTAGCGTCCGGTTTTTTCCTGTACGCTCCACGCTACGAAGGACGCCTTCTTACCCGATAGTCTTTTCCCCACAAATCTTGGGACGATACCAAAATTCGGCATTTTTCACTTTGATTTTTACATTCTCAAACTGACTGTTGGTCAGTTTGAGTATAGAGGTTTTATTGAAGAAATGCAATGTCAGTCAGGCGCCGAATACGTGGATCTTCTCGGGTGGCAGGATGGCAATCAGCTCGCGGCCCGGCTCGGCATCGAGACGCCCAAAAGCCGAGTGAGTCAGATGAGCAACCAAATTCACGGGGCCGTGGAGCTCCGCCCTGACGTATCCGCCGTAGTCACGCCACCGAACCAGCCTGACACGGAACTCGTTTGCATTGTTGCCGCCGCCTTCGCAGGGTGGAAGAACGACCACGTCCTCGGGCCGAATCATCATTCTCATTTCGCCCCCAGGTGAACCGGGCGCCTTCACGGGAGCATTGTTGCAGAAGATATTCTCACATCGCATAAAGCCCGCGACGAATTCATTCTTCGGCCTTCTCAATAGTTCGTCCAAACAGCCGACTTGCTGGAGCGCGCCTTCGTTCAATACTGCGGCGCGGTCGGCGACTGAAAACGCCTCTTCTAGGTTGTGGCTTACGTGGATGACTGTCAGTCCGAGCTTGCGCTGCACGCGGTGCAGCAGGGCACAGACGCTCTGCCGCGTGCTCTCGTCAAGGGCGCAGACCGGCTCATCAAGCAGCAGGACCTTCGGCTCCATAATCAGCGCCCTGGCCAGTGCGGTTCTCTGCTTTTCGCCGCCGCTCAGGCCGGCGACATTCCGTTTCAGCAGACGCCTGATTCCAAGCATCTCGGCGGTTCGGGCGACTCTGGGGCCTATTTCATCAGAGCTATGGCGCTGTGCACGCAGGCCGAACGCGATGTTCCGCTCCACCGACAGGTGGGGGAAAAGAGCGTAATCCTGGGGCACGTATCCGATGCCGCGCGCGCGAGGCTCAAGGCCGGTGACGTCGCGCCCGTCGATAGAGACTCGGCCGCAGCTGATCCTTCGCAGCCCGCAAAGACACTCCAGAAAAATGGTCTTTCCCGACCCGGGCGGACCCAGCAGGACGAAGTATGTGCCCCGCGCCACTTCGAGACTGAAGCTGCGCAACTGAAAATCCCCTATCCTGAATGAAAGCTCCTCGGTGCGAATCATAGTCTCGCCTCGCTCCGCCCGCCGACAAGGCGGATAGTCGTCAGGGCGATAACGGCCACAAGTATCATCAGCATAGCCACCGCCAATGCGACCTCAAGATTGCCAACCGACTGCTCGAGGAATACCGTTGTGCTCAGGACCTCGGTTCGACCGCGAAACGACCCGACGAAAATCAGCAGCGGGCCAAAGAGCCCGAAAGCGCGCGCCCACGTTAGTATGCCGCCGGCGATAATGCCGTTCATCGCGAGTGGCAGGGAAACACCGCGAAAGGCGCCCCACCGCGTGCAGCCCAGGGTCAATGCCACGTTTTCACAACGCCGGTCAATCTCATCGAAGGCGGTTTTGGCCGAGCGGATCGCAAAGCTGGCGGAAACCAAAAACTGGCAAAGCACAATCCCCTTGCGCTGGAAAACAAACTCGATCCCCAGGTCGTCCTGAATCCATTTGCCGAGGGTCGTCTGCGAGAAAAAGACAAGCAGTGTCAGGCCGGCAACCAACGGCGGGAAAACAACAGGTAAATCCACGATGGCATCGACCAGTACCCTGCCCGGAAATCGGTATCGGCTGAGCGAATACCCTATTGGCACAGCAAATAGCAGCGCAAGGCACGTCGTCACGAAGCTCGTCCAGATGCTCATCCAAAGGGCATGGCGGATGAAGCCGGAGCGGACAACGGCCAGGACGGCCTTCCTGTCTATATAGAAGGCATCGGCCACTATCAGCAGCAGCACGAACCCCACGAAAACAGCAACAAAGAAAAAGCCCGCCGCGGCAAAAACACGATCTCGCCAGCCTCTACACGGTGAATTACACGCCGCCGTCAATTTCGTAAGCCCTTTCTGCAATTTGCCCGCCGCGGCGGACTTGGGTTTCGCGGTTCTCGAATGGAGAATGACCGCCCTTAGCCGGCCGGAATCTCCCATCCGTATTTCCTGTAAAACGCTCGAGACTCCGCCGACGCCAGGAAATCCATAAACTGCTTCGCGGATTTCGGCTGCTTTGCAAAAGACAGCATTCCGACGCATGTGCCTCTTAGCACCTGCTGCTCTTTGGGCAGCTCAACGACCTCGATTCTCTCCGGCTCGAGGTGCCTGAAGGCCGTCCAGCCGAATGCCGCGTCAACCTCCTTCGTAGCGACTGCTTCAACGATGGCGACGCATCCGTTGGCGTAATACCTTATGTTCTCTCGAATCTTGTCTAACAGCCCCAGCCGGCCGCTTATGTCCTCCCACAATCCCTTGAGGCAATCAAGGACCGATACGGCAATCCGCACGCCCGGCCTGCCCAGGTCCTCGATGCGCCGGATATTCGCCGGATTGCCCGCGGGCACGATTATCGCCGAGGTGCGGTACGCTATAGTGCGACGCTGCCCTCTCCGCACGATTCCGCGGACCTCCCCGTCGTCCAATAGATACTCGGCCCCCGCTATCGCCAGGTCGTGGATTCCCGCATCGGAGATCTCCAGCAGAAAATCATCGCCGCCCGTCTCGCCGGTGGCCTCCTCAGCCACGGGCGCAGCGCAGTGCCGGCTGCAAACGTCTATCTCGACGCGGATGCCGGTTTTTTTCTCAAAGAGCCTCGCGGCCTCTTCCAAAGGCGCCGCACAAGCCCTCGCGCTGAAAATACGCACGGTTCCATTACTATTTTGCTCTGCCATTATTCACGTCTCTGTTCTCACCTGAACCAAGGCTTCTGCAAAATTGCAGGTTAGGCCTGCTTGGAAAAGAAAAAATCGTTTGCTGATTACCTGCAATTTTGTAGAACTCATATTTGAACTTGGAGTACTCTGACTCATTTGGAAAGAATCATCTTTAGCGATGCAATAAGCAGCACCACCCCAAACACTTTCCGCAGGGTATCATCCGGAATTTGAGTGGCGCATTTGGCCCCGACAAACCCTCCAATAAAAAAACCCAGGCATATTAAACCTGCAATCTTAAGATCCACAAAGCCCGCCTTGTAGTAAGTCCACGCGGCGAGC
>CAYGZM010000309.1:0-3409 GCA_964354365.1 uncultured Pirellulales bacterium | reverse complement strand
TAAAACTCTATCAGTGCCCGACAGGCATCCGCGGAGAGGTCGTGACATACGCGATAGTCGATGCTATGAACGGCTATGACGCGATACCGGGAGCAGGGCTGATCATAAAAAGAAGAACACAAATCCGCGAATCGCCTAAGAGGGCCGTGTTTCTCGACGAAGGCCGGCTCAGCCCGGCGAGCTGGACCGTCTGGTATGACCAGGAAAAATGGTGGGACCAGATTACGGCAAGACACGGCGACGGGACCAATTTCTCATTTGTGGATGGGCACAGCGAATACTGGAAGTGGAAAGACCCGCGAACATTGAAGGTTGCGCTGATGGACTACGACACCTGGCAGAGTACAGGTCGGTTCGGCCCCTTAGCTTCGTCGCCAGGGAACGAGGATTTGCACAAGGTGCAGAGGGCCGTGTGGGGCAAATTAGGCTATTAGTCCGACGGCTAAAACCTGCGCGTTCTTGCGAGACTACCACTACATCACACGTCAAGTGATGGGCGTCATTCCTTCGACAAGCATTTTTGAGGGGTCGTGGCGGGGTACTTGCTCTGGACGTGCCGATTCTGTATAATTGGCCTGTTGCGAGTGCAGATGAATAACAGGCTGTATCAGAATGAGTTGTTTCAGGGAATCAAGGCCTCTGGATTCCCGCTTTCGCGGGAATGACAGAGAGGGGCTTTCTTTTTGATAGATCTGAGTAACGAGAGAGTATCTTGTGTAAAGTGGTAGAAAGGGGATCTGACTGTGAAGAATAGAATTCCATTTGTGTTCGTATCGCTATTCTTGCTTTGCGTGGCGGGTTGCGGCGGAGGCTCAGAAAAGCCGATCGTGGTGGCCAAACCTGCCGAGATACCGCCCAGCCGCGTAATGACCTTGTCGCAGGAGCAGCTGCTTGCGCTGGACTGGCACAGCCCGCATCGGCGGGGCGCTCGTGTGATGAACAAAAGGCCGGTCGGCACAAGCGTCGAGTTTGATATTGACTTCCCCAGCAACAGTGCGGGCGACACCTCGCTGGACTTCCTCTCCACCGGAGAAGGGGGCAGAGGCGCCCTTGTGGGGGGAGACATAAGCGGATTTGAGGCATTTGCCCTGAGGCTGACCCTTCTTTCCATAAACGGGCACAGCGAGCCGGAGATGAAGCAGAAGCTCGTGGCCGGGGCGGTAATCGGCCCGACAGCTTCGGGACTGGTCCGCACATACGAACCGGTCACTCTGAGTATGGTGCCTTCGGAAAAGAAGGTGACTGCCAGGACGCCAAGCCGGGTGGACAACATCCGCACAATTGGCTTTCATATCCACGTGCTGAACCCGCAGGACTGGGACCGCACAGGGAGCAAGGTCATACTTCGGATAGAACCAACACAAGACGGCGGCCCGGCGCCCTGGCTGCCGCCCACTCATCCGGAAGGCCAATCCAAGTAGCGCCGGTCAAGGTTGCCGCTTGCGAAAAAAGAGACTCACGAGCGCCGTTCGAGAGCTGATGTCGCAACCAAAGACTCTTGCGTCTTTGCGATATGTAACGATAATGATCCGTACAGTCTGGTAAGATGAATATACGGTGGGCTGGGGATTGCCTCTCATTCCTCTCTCCCTCCGCTGCCCTGGCCCACCTTTGTCTCAGGCAACGAAAAGCAGCATCTCCTCGCGCGCACCCGCGCGAGGGTCCGAGCAACTCCGAGAACCTCGCACCGGGCCCGGACTCTGCGCAGAGGAACGATAGAACAACCGCGCCGCCGGCACAACAGCGAATGGACATCTGCGAAGCCGGCGTTCTTTTGCACAAAACCCTCATTCTCCAGGTCAAAAACAGGCATTTTCCACTTTTATTTATTTTTTGTTGGACTTTTGCAGTTCTTCTTCGTATAATCCAGTGTTTGTGGGTGTCTTCTTTCATCTCTCAAGAGCATGCTCCCAATAAATCGAAAACGAGAGACACTATTTAGACGGCCTATAGACAGGCCAAGGAGAAGCACAAGTGAGTACAGGTACAGTAAAATGGTTCAATTCAAGTAAGGGATTTGGTTTTATCACCCCGGATGGCGGCGGCGATGACTTGTTTGTCCACCACTCGGAAGTCAAGACAACGGGCTATGCATCGCTCGATGAAGCTCAGAAGGTCGAGTTCGTGGTCGGACAAGGCAAGAAAGGGCCGTGTGCAACCAACGTAATCCCGGTCTAACAAGACAACAAGGCTTGGAAGAATCAAAAGGCCCTGCCAATCAACGGCAGGGCCTTTTTGTATTATATCGTCTGTTCTACTCACTTGGTTGCCGCCGCGCCGCGCTTTATGCGCAGCCGCAGCTTGCGAAGGTCTTGCGGAAGTGGAATCCGTAAATGGCCAGTGTTACGGCCAGATGGAAATACCGAGGGCTCCTCATCGACCAGAGAATCAGCTTCCAATAGTGGAGCCGGCCTCGGCCTATTATCCCAAGATGCCAGATGGACCTTAGAAACGCCTTGATGTCCGAAAAGGTGAATCTGACCCTCGTATAGGACGCCGGTTTGTAGCTCCTCAGGAATGTCAGCACGCGCTCATAGTACTGCCGGGGCGAGTAGATTGTCCGCACGATCTTCTCGTAGCCCTTGAGCAGCTCTTCCTGCTTCATCTTGGGCACGAAGTTCATCGATAAGTCCGTATTGTCGCCCGAAGAGTCCGCTACGAGCCTGTTTTCCTTCATTAGTCTTTTGTAGAGCTTTGTCCCCCTCGGCGCATTGAGCAGCCCAACCATAGCGGTCACGACTCCGCTTTGCTGAATGAACTGGATAAGGCTCTCGAACACCGGCGGCTTGTCGCTGTCAAAGCCGACAATAAACCCGCCCTGGACCTGTATGCCCGCGGCCTGTATCTTCTTGATGCACGCGACCATATCACGGCCCTTGTTCTGAACCTTGTTGCACTCGACCAGTCCCTCCTCGCTCGGAGTCTCGATCCCTATGAATACGCACTCAAAGCCGGCCTTGGTCATCAGGGCCATAAGCTCATCGTCGTCGGCGAGGTTGATGGAGGCCTGCGTGTTGAATGAGAACGGGTACTTGTGCTCTTCCATCCACTTGATAATGGCCGGCAGTATCTCCCGTTTGAGCTTGGCCTTGTTCCCTATGAAGTTGTCATCGACAACGAAAACCTGGCTTCGCCAGCCCATCGAATAAATACCCTCGAGCTCGGCCAGTACCTGCTCTTTGGTCTTGGTCCGCATCTCGTGGCCGAAAAGCGTGGTGACATCGCAGAACTCACAATCGAACGGACATCCGCGAGAATACTGCAGGGGCATCAAAGCGTATTTCTTGGCCCGGGCCAGCTCCCAAAGCGGTATCGGCGTCCGGCTCATCTCGGCCCGTTCCCGCGTCCGGTACATCCGTCCGGCGCAGTCCTTTTCCACGTCGGCCAGAAACAACGGCAAAGTAACCTC
>CAYGZM010000308.1:0-3439 GCA_964354365.1 uncultured Pirellulales bacterium | reverse complement strand
ACCTCTCTGGCGCTATCAGAAATGCCGATTTTGATGCCTAACTGCGAAAGTTGGGTTAGAAACAAAGGCCATACCTTTGCTTGAGACTATTGTTCTGCGATTCTCATGGCGAGACCTTGAGAAGCGGTCCTATAGATATGCTTACTGCAACTTCGTTTCTGACCTCATTGCACAGTGGTTCGGGAGTGACCGTTGCAAACTGCGCGCGTTCGCTGCAACGATATGGAGAAGAGACATCGGGGACAACGCCATGTATGTGGCCAGCGCTCTGTGTTCTGACAAGTCGGCGCGCGTTCGACTTGCCATGTCGCGGAGGCTTAGAGGATATCCGACCGCGTACGAAGTCGGCCGCGAAGAGCAGAAAGTTTTGCACCTGCTCAGGGAACTTCTGAAAGATCCGGATACCTGTGTTCGACACGATGCGTGTCTCACTGTTTTCACGATATGCACAAGAGGGGCTGAGAAGGATGAAAGCAGGAATGAAGGCATCTCTATGTTGATGGACCGTCTGGCGAAAGAGGATGACGAACAGACTCAATGGGAAATCATCGTGTCTCTCGTTAATCTCGGCACGCTGGATCAGCAGCGCTTTTGCCGGCTGGTTGATGAACGCCTTCCCGGATGCAGAGATCGAGGGATTTTGACGAGGATGGCGATTGGAATCGGGTCTTCTATTGCTGAGAGTAAGGCCGCATTCAATTTCGTGTGTGCTGCCGCCCAAAAGCCTTCGGAGGCCCATCAGCAACTTGCAGCCGTTGCCTTGTTGGTAGCCTGCTTGGAGAATCCAAAGAGATCGCACCAATACTCCAGAATACTATCAGCTTCCGTTCAACACTATCCCTGTCGGTCGCATTTCATGGTGCCTGTGATTCTGGGCGATTGGGCGGGTGGTGAAGTTGGCGACCGGCCTATCAAGGAGAACGCTCACGACGTAATTGAACTTCTTCGGGCAAGCTTTTTGTGCAAGCATATCTTGGTGCGATTGTGGGCCGTGTTTGCAACTGCGCGTTGTCTTGCCTTCTACGCAACAAGTCTGAATTCTCTGACCGATATCCTTAGGATGGCAGCAAGGGCGCAGGAATGGGAACTCAGGTTTGTTTGTGGCCTTTATAGTTATTGGCTGATTACTGAGGGAACGCATGATCCATCGTGCGCCAGCTTGGCCCAGGAATTGTGCGTTGAACTCCTGAACGACACGAATCATCTCGTGGCACAGGCCGCTGCCTTTAGCCTTGCGCAGATGCACGGAAATGCAGGAAAAGCCTGGTTGGACAAGCCTATTGGCCGCATTGGGACAGCCGACCTGAAACGCTTGATGAGAATCTACGCAAGAGGCAAAACGCAAAAACACGTTGGAGATTTACTCGCTCAGCTTTATTGCCTTAATTTCGGCTGGGTGTCAGAACAACTGGCTTATGAAATTGACGCTTTGGAACAAGACTGGAGTGAACAACTGCTGGCTATATGGCGACTCAAGCCCGAAGAGACAGAGTCGCTGCTTAAGACATGGCGAAACCATGAGTCGACGGGGCTGCGTAGGACTGCGAAAGGATTCTTCAGGAAGTTGCAGCGCGCCCGGAAGTCACAAAAGCGTCCTGGGATACTGCCCTACTGAACCAGTGTCCGTTGCCGCGATTTCCGCTCACCTCGTAGCGATGAAGCTCGTGGAAAGCGCGCTTAAATGCGCAGCATAGCGCGCGGAAAAGGAAAATGGGATCACGGAGACATTACGTGTAAGTAGCTGTTAATTCAGCGCTTATAAACAATGTGATGTGTGTATCTGTGGCGTTTCTGCGCAGAGAGCCAATTCGGGGCACAGGTTCCAACTCACACTCAGGAGGCAGGGCCAAAAGAGAACGCAAACCGCCGTGGAACACCGGGAGTAGCCTATCTGGCAAGTCAGGTAAGTCGTCGGGTGGCCGAGGCCAGAGAGTCCTTCTTTTCGATCCGCCAGCCTGAAGATTGTTCGGTTAGGCAGAGCTATGGATTCCGTAAATAAACGAGGAGGGTTGATTGGCACAAGAAATCAGCGAGGGGCAAGAAAGTGCTTAAGGGTGAATGAGTGAGCTCAGGTGAATAAAAGGAGGTGATTGCCGCCCAAGAAATCAGATAGGTCGACAGGAGCAGTCAGCGGCGAAGCTGGCCTTTGAGGATTTGAGTTCGATTTGGCCGTCAGGTGTAGTAGCCAGTATTTGATCTGACATTTACGCCACGTTGGCGGTTGTCTGTACGGTCTGATTCAACATCTTTTCTTTGGCCAGCGGCACACTATCCAAGAACGTTTGCATCGGGGTCTTGCCAAAGCAGTACTTTCCACTGTGTGGCCGCGACTCATTGTATTCTTTCAGCCAAGTATCCAGATCGGCCTGTAGTTCGTCAAGTGTGTGGTAGATTTTCTTGCGGAAGGCTACCTGATAGAACTCCTGCAAGAGCGTTTTGTGGAAGCGTTCGCAGATTCCATTGGACTGGGGTTTACGGGCCTTAGTCCTGGAATGGTCAATGTCCTCAATAGCCAGGTAGAGCTGGTACTCGTGGTGCTCGCGGGCGCCACAGTATTCGGTGCCGCGGTCGGTAAGAATACGCAAGAGCGGAATTCCATGAGCCTCGAAGAACGGCAGGATGCGGTCGTTGAGCATATCGGCGGCGACCAGGGCGTTCTTGCGGTCATAAAGCTTGGCGGAGGCGACCTTCGAGTAGGTATCGATGAAGGTCTGCTGGTAGATTCGCCCCACCCCTTTGAGGGTTCCAACATAGAACGTATCCTGGGCTCCCAAATAGCCGGGATGTTCGGTTTCGATCTCGCCATGTGCCTCTTTCTCGTCCTTGGCCTTCTCCAGTGCGATGATCTGGCCCTCGGTGAGGATCAGGCCGTCTTGGGCGACCTTGGCTTCCAGGGCCTTCAGACGCAACTTGAAGGTCTGCAGGTCATGGCGTAGCCAAACGCTGCGGACCCCGCCGGGCGAGATGAAGAGGCTCTTCTTACGCAACTCATTCGAAACGCGGACCTGCCCCCAGGCGGGCTGGTCGAGGGCTAGTTGAACAACGGCTTGTTCGATCTCCGGGGCGACTCGGTTCTTGAGAATAGGCTTACGCTTAGAGATCTCGCAGAGGGCTTCTTCGCCGCCGGTTTCATAGAGTTCCTGGAAGCGGTAGAAGCTGTCCCGGGAGTAGCCCAGAATCTTGCAGGCTTGGGAGACGTTGCCCAGTTGTCGGGCCAGTTCGAGCAGGCCCACTTTGTTCTTGATGATCTTCTGTTCGGTCGTCATGTCTGACACTCCTGTGCCCCTGGGGGGCGGGTTTCGAGGTCGCCGACGGGTGTGACTCCGCTACGCTTCGTCACACCCGTCACTTCTCCTCTGTTATAATCCAAGTGTCAGATCAAGTCTTAGGCCTCGTAACAAAATAACATGATGAATTTGCCAAAATCATGTTGGTCGAA
>CAYGZM010000307.1:0-3495 GCA_964354365.1 uncultured Pirellulales bacterium | reverse complement strand
AAGAGATTTTCTTCAACAATATAGGTCTAACCTGCAATTTTGCAGAAGCCTTTTAAAAATGACTTGTCAATGGTCTTGTTCGCCTTTGGATAAACAGTCTAACCCGCCTGCGCAAACAATGTCAAGTGATTTTCCGGTTTTTTGCGGCTAGTACTTCGTCAACATCAGAACTGTGGGCGTCATCGTAAGGCTCTTTGGCGCCGGGGCGGCCCCTATCCTTCGAGGGGTATGAGATTGCCACGTCGGCCTTCGGCCTCCTCGCAATGACGATGTCCATAAAATCAAGTTTGACAGATTGCTAGGCGGTCAAAAAGTTTGATTTAGCTCTTGCCTTGGTCGCCCTAATTCTGTTTAATTGCAGGGTTGATGCCGGGAAAAGTAGTAATGGTGAGCCTGGCTTGTTTTATTGAGGTGAACTGAGATGGCAGATTTGAAAGCATTAGCTGAGGCGGTAATCAAAGGCGATCAAAGCGCCGCAGTACAAATAACCAAGGCAGCCCTGAGCCAGGGCACTGCCGCGAAAAGCGTGCTCGACGAGGGGCTGATCGCCGGTATGGCCGTTGTCGGCGCCCGTTTTAAGAAGAACGAAGTCTATATACCTGAGGTGCTTATATCCGCGCGGGCGATGAAAATGGCTATGGAGATACTCGAGCCTGAGCTTGTCAAGGCCGGGGTTGAACCGGTCGGCAGGTTCCTGATAGGGACCGTGCAGGGCGACCTGCACGATATCGGCAAGAACCTGGTTGCAATGATGCTCAAGGGAGCCGGGTTCGAGGTTATCGACCTCGGCGTTGACGTCGGACCGCAGAAGTTTGTCGAGCAGGCCCGAGCGGCAGGCGCCCAGGTCATCGGGATGAGCGCGCTTCTGACCACGACTATGCCGGGTATGGAAAAAACTATAAACGCCCTCAGGGAAGCTCGCGTTTCAGCCAAGATTATGATAGGGGGCGCACCCGTAACTCAGGGCTATGCGGACAGAATCGGCGCCCACGGCTATGCGCCTGATGCAGCTTCAGCCGTGGATATAGCCAAGAGTCTCGTTGCCTGAAACAACATCTGTAAGAACACAATGCACCAACCGGCCCGGCTTCGCTGTGGAAAATCCGCCGGCCGCTGTTGATGCCGAGAAAATCCGCAAACAGCCGTCACACACGGCTGTTTTTTTGCGCTGAATCCGGTAAAATGGGCGCCGGTCATAGTACGAAAATGTGAGATACCAATCAGCGCACGCGACATTCGAGCTCGTACGCTGCGGGCGTTCGGTGACTATGCAGAAGATCAAGAACAAAGACCTGGCCCAGTTGCTGCTGCAGCTTCGATTCACACCGCACCAGAAACGCCGCAAGCAGCTTGACGCCGCGGAAAAGCTCTTTGCAATCGTCGATAAAGAAAGAGAATATCCGTTTGAGTTCGTCTTCTTTCGTATCACGGGATTTCACCACAAGGGCCCGGCCGAGCAGGAGCTCATAAAAGGCGACCAGCTGCTTGACGACCTGCGGAATTTCATCGCCGGGCTGAGCGGCCAGGTTGCCCCTCCGGCGGCCGAGCAATCCGAGAAGGTTTATTCCATCCAGGAGCTTGCCAGGGAGCTGGGCATCTCAGCAAGGACTTTACGGCGATGGCGAAAACGCGGCCTGATTGCCCGAAAATTCATCTACCAGGACGGCGTCAAACGTTTCGGCTTCTTGAAATCCACCGCGGAGGAGTTCCTAAAAGCAAATCCGGACCTCAGAACCAATGCAAAAACCTCTTCCCGGCTGACGCCCAAAGAGAAGCGCCGGATCATAAAGCGGGCCGCCACGCTCGCAGCGAAGCCAAACCTCTCCCGACATAGCGTCATAAGGAAGATAGCCGCAGAGATCGGCAGGTCGCACGAAATGGTCAGATATACGCTGGCAAACTACGAAAAGGCAAACCCCGGCAAGCCGCTCTTCAAACGACCGGCGGGTGTAACGAGCACCGCCCAGGCGGTCGAAATTTACAGGCTCTTCAAACAGAACAGCAGCGTAAAAGACTTGATGAAGCGCTTCGGCCGCAGCAGAAGCTCCATATACCGCATAATCAAAACGAGGAGGGCAAAGGAGCTTCTGGCCCGAAAAGTCGAATTCATCGCAAGCGACGAGTTCCTCTCGCCCGACGCCAGAGACAGGATTCTCGGAACACCGCTGAGCAGTATAGCGCCTGCCGTCGGCGAGGCCATAGACCCGTTCGGACTGGCCGGCGGCTCCCTCACAGACTACCTGCAGACACTGAAGAAGACCCCCGTCGTCAACAGGGAATGTGAGCTTGAGCTCTTCCGCAGGTACAACTACCTCAAATACCTGGCCTGCATCACGAGGGCCGGTATGAAACCGACGCGCGCCTCGAGCAGCCAACTGGAAGAAATTGAAGGCTACCTTGCCGAGGCCGAGGATATACAGAGAACCATAATCGAGGCCAACCTCCGACTCGTCGTAAGCATCGCACGCAAGCATACCCGCAGCGGCGCGAATCTGCCCGATCTGATCAGCGAAGGCAATGTGGCGCTGATGCGCGCCATCGAGAAATTCGACTACTCAAGGGGTTTTCGCTTCGCAACATTCGCATCCTGGACTATAGCAAAGGATTTCGCCCGCAGGACGCCCGCCCGGACCGCCCGCCGGGACAAGGAAACCGCCGCTTCACTCGCAAGAATGCGGCAGGATGTCAGAGAAGAAGAGGCCGCAGACCTCGATGCCGTCGAACGCGCCCACCAGAGCCTCGCCCAGGTCATCACAGACGAGCTCGACCAGCGGGAGCAGTATGTAATCCTCAACCGCTTCGGACCTATCGGACAGCCCATAAAGAAGAAAACAAAGACCCTCGGGCAGATCGGCGAAGAGCTCGGCCTGAGTAAAGAAAGGGTCCGACAGATCGAGCTGCTTGCCCTGCAAAAGCTAAGACAATCCCTCAGCCCGAAAGAATTCGAGCTGCTCACCCGCTGAGAAGTGCCGCCAACAGCCCGACTGCAAGGCCAATCAGCACAAATCCAGACTTGGCTATTGCCACAATCTGCGCCTCAGAGAAACCTCCCCTCTTTGGAGATTATGACGCCGGGCCGAGCTTGTGGCCGGGGCCAACCGTGTACAACCGCTTTTTCGGCTCGGTGTTGACGTGCGACGCAACCACTTCGCCGACAAAGATAATGTGGTCGCCGGCGGGCATACGCTGCTCCAGCCTGCACTCAAAATTCGCCACGGCATCGGCCAACAGCACCGAATTAATCTCGCCGGCCGGCTTCGTCTCGCATTTGAACTCGGCCAATTTGTCAACCTCCCGCCCGGACCTTGACCCGAAAAACAGCGCCGCTTCGCCCATCGCAGAGGATGGAAACGCGATCGTAAAGCACTCCGAGTGCGTGATCGCCTCGACGGAATAATGCGTCTTGGCCACCGCTATCGCCATCATCGGCGGGTCGCCCGAAGCAATCATCGTCCAGCCCAGCGTAACAGGATTGGCCTTGCCGTTTCGGTCCTT
>CAYGZM010000306.1:0-3506 GCA_964354365.1 uncultured Pirellulales bacterium | reverse complement strand
GTATTCGAAGGCGGCGTTGATAAACCAGAGTGAGGCATCGACGCTGTTGAAGTGTGCGGCGCCGGCCTCGTCGTCGAATCTATTTGGAATCATACCCGCGTCGGCGGCGTCGGCGAACATCGTAAGGACGGACCTCGCCTCGTCGAACCTCTCGGTTGCGAGCAGCAGGCCGGGCAGCGCTATAAAGGTGTCCCGTCCCCAGTCTGCAAACCACGGGTATCCGGCCAGAATGGTCGTACCCCCTTCGACCCCTCTCTGGCATAGTGTAATGAATTGGTCGGCGGCCCAAAAAAGGATTCCAAACTCTCCGCCGGAGTTCTTCGGCAGGTGCTCCGTAAGGGAGCGATGGTGGCCGTGCAGATCCTTGCGGACCGAGTCAATATCAATTCCCGTCGTCTGTCCAGGTCTGAAACGGGTGCTCAGAGCCGCAGTAAAGAGGATTTTCCCCGGCGAACTCAGCCGGACCCTGAAAAAGCCGGGAGTCCAGAGGTCTTCGGCGAAATCCATGCCTCTTTCCTTGTTCACGCGATAGACGAAATTGAACCACCATTGCGGATCCTTCTCGAAGGTTGCGCCAGCGCAGCTCAAGAGCAGCTCGCAAGCGCCCGGCGTGTGGTGATGCACGATGATCCCATCGTCCTGTTCTCTGCAGGTCAGCGGGGTGAAGGATTTCTGCAGGGCGTGGAAGTCTCTCAGGCCGACAAACGGCCTGGCGACAAATTCCACCGCTTCGCAGAGGTTCTTGAAATCGTACTGGAGCACCACCGTATCGGCGTCACGGAGGAGGTAAACGGATTTGGTCAATCGCAGATCCCCCAATTCGTAGTCAAAATGCGCGCCGATATCCCGGCGGAAGCCTTTAAGGAGGGTAAAACCGCGGGGGGTGAATTTGTCCTGGAATTCAAAAGTTGAAAGGTTGAATACGTTTTCGCCGTTGGGATCTTCCAGCGTACCGCGTCCTGATAAGCCGCCCTTGAAAATCACCATTTCAAGGCAGTTGGCCAGGGCCATTATCCTGTTGACCGGCGGGTTGAGCGAGCCTATCAGCAGGCCGTGATAGCTGTTCGTATTGCAGCCGACGACGGTTGATGATGCGTAGCCGCCGCGCCCGTTGGTCAAGAGCCATTCTTTGCCCAGCAGCTCATCAATAGACCGACCGGCGGTTGAGAGGGACACAATTGCTGCATTGTCGGCTTTCTGCAATGTTAACACGGCCTTCTCCGGAAAAACATAGTCTGCGAGGGACGTCGAGTATCCAGGTTGTAAAGCTCTTCGCTCTCAATCTATCGTCTGCAAATCGAGCGGTTTCGTGTCTTGTCACACCGCATCCAAGAGGGAGATACTTGCGTTTGGCTCACGTCCGGAACAAAGATCGCCCCCATTTGACGGTCCTGAGCATCGGCTTTGAAGATTATCCAGCACGTTCATGAAGTTTATGTATGAGTCGTAAGGCGAGTCATAAGGATTGAAGTATTTATGCACGTCGCCGTCGGCAAAGTATTTTGTGCACATGTAGTAGAAATGGTCGGAGGCCTGGAGTTTTCGCCAGTCGGCGATGATTTTCTCGTCGTTGGTGCCTTTGACTTTCCTCTCAAGCCGGTAAAGCTCGTGAATGGCGCTGGACTGCATGGCGTTGCCCAGCCACGCGGAGAGGTCTCTCTCGGTGTCCGCCCAGCTTATGATGTGGGGCACATCGACAACATCGACAGTGGGGTATGATTGAACCACCTCGCTCGGTGTTTTGAAGTTGTTATCGGGATGCTGGAGGATTTTCTCAGGGAGATGGCGCACAAAATTGAATATGCCGGTGTCTTCCCACTGGTGCTCTCCGAAAGTCTCGTAGTCCATAAACAGATTGACGACGTTCCCGTTTCCATTGATCCGGCTGATCCACCCGGCGAATTTGTCTGCGGTGAGCGGCCACTCGGGCCAATCTCGGTTGGAGAATCTAAAGGCGATGTCGTCGCTCAGGGCGTAGTTCTTGAGCAGGAGCTTTACGTTGTCGCAATTCTTTGGCTGGTAGAGGAAGTTGGGACTTCTCGTCCCAAGGATATGGTCGGCGCCCTCTGTGATAATTGCGTCGAACCTGCCCATGGATGATATCAGGCGGGCCAGCTCATTGTTGTATATAAGCTCGGTGTTCCTGAATACCCTGGGGCTTTGCCCAAATAAACGGTTGATTATCTCACTGTGCTTATTGACCTGCTCTATGAATTCATCGCGCGAGTACAGGAAGCTGAGGCTGTGATAGTATGTCTCGGCGAGGAATTCCACACAGCCGCTCTGCGCAAGAGCGTCGAAAGTGCTCAGTACCTCGGGCGAGTAATGCTGGAGCTGCTCGAGCAATACGCCGGTTATGCTGTATGCCACCTTGAATCGCCCGTCGAATCGGCGTATCAAATCGAGGATTAGGCGATTGGCGGGCAGGTAGCATTTATTCGCCACCTTGCGGCAAACGGAGGCGTTCTTGAAATCGTCGAAGTACTGGTCGTCATTGTCGAAGACGGTGTAATGTCTCAACCTTATCGGCTGGTGCACCTGGAAGTAAAAACAAACCGAAGGCATATATCCAACCCCGTGTTACGCATGCAGTGTATTGATTCCGGCCGAGCGGTGTGGTTTTGTCAAACCGCAACAAGCGTCTCTTCATAGATTCTGACACATTTTTGTGCACTGTCTTTCCATCGCAGCTTTCTGACCTCAAAATTACCGTGGTTTCTCAGGGTCATCTCGAGCGGCGGGTATTTCAAGACAGCGACAATTTTGTTTGCAATTTCGTTGACGTCCCAGAAGTCCACTTTGAGGGCGTGCATCAGGACTTCCGAGACGCCGCTTTGCTTGCTGATGATGACGGGGACGTCATTGTCCAGGGCCTCAAGCGGCGCGATGCCGAAAGGCTCTGAGACGGAGGGCATTACGTATAGGTCGGCCATGCTATATATTTTCTGGACGTCCAGTCCTCTGAGGAAACCTGTAAAGAGCACCTTGTGCCCGATGCCGAGCTCGGCGGCCAATTCAACGGAACGGTGCATCATGTCGCCGGAGCCGGCCATAACGAACTTGACGTTGTCCATAACTTCAAGGACTTTTTTGGCGGCGTGAAGGAAATACTCGGGGCCTTTTTGCATTGTGATTCGCCCGAGGAACAGGACGATTTTCTCGTCGCTGCGGATACCGGTATCTGCAAGGGCCGATTCGCCGCCGCCGTTGCGTTCGACGCCGTTATAGACTACTTCGACTTTGTCCCCGCTGATGCCGTATCGGCTGATTATGATACCTCGCGTAAAATGGCTCACAGCGATGACTTTTGCGGCTCGCTGCATACCCTGACGCTCGATGTCATAAATCATCTGGTTGACGTGCTCGCCGCTGCGGTCGAACTCGGTGGAGTGGACGTGTACGATTAGCGGTCTTCCGCTGACTGCTGCGACGGCGATACCCGCAGGGTATGTCATCCAGTCGTGCGCGTGGACAATATCGAATTGCTCGCTTCCGGCCAAATCGAC
>CAYGZM010000305.1:0-3511 GCA_964354365.1 uncultured Pirellulales bacterium | reverse complement strand
CGAGTTGAGCGAGCAGGCCTGCGATGACTGGGTTCTCGCTGCGGGCCAATCGGGGACCGAGTACGCGGAGTCTATACTCGGCTTCTGGCCGGTGAGCCAGCCCGCCCTGCTGCCGGGGCTGAGGGGACCGAAAGGAGATCTGAAAATGAGAATCCACCGAATCGTAAAGGACACGTGCAGCAACCCGCGCATCGGGCCTCGTTGGACCCTGCTGGTCTGCATCATCGGCGTCTGCCTGGCCATCGGTATGGCCTTTGCCCAGGCGCGACCTGCCGACGCCGAAGGCAAGGAAAGAGAACGCCCGAATCCAGAGGCCCGCGAACGACCTGTAGCCCGCGAGGGCGAGGAAAGCAGAGAGACGGAGCGCAGCCGTGAGGAGCCGGGACGCGGGGATTCCGCCGAGCTCCGCGAGCGAAAGATCCATGCACGGCAGCTCGAGCAGCACGCCAAAGAGATAGAACGCAAGCTCGAGGGCCTCCGCGACGACCAGGACAATGAAGCCAGGGACCTGCAGGCCGAGCTTAGAGAAATCCGAGCGGAAATGGATCGAATCCGGGCCGAGTTCCGCGACCTCGCACCGGAAAAACGGCTCCCGGAAGAAGAAAGAAGGCTTCGCGACGCCGACCCCCGCATGCGAGAGCTTATGCAGAACCGCCGCGAGCTTCTGGAACGGGCCAAGCGAATCGAACTCGAAACCAAAGAGCTCGGAGAAGACCACCCCGAAAGACAGAAGGCCGCCGCGGGACTGAAAGAAATCCGTGAAAAGCTTCGCGCAATCGATAGAGAGCTCGGCCCCGAGGCGGAGCCTCGCCGCGAAGGCCTCGAACCGAGAGACCTTGACCCGCGAGCCCGCGAGCTTATGCTCCAGCGCCGTGAGCTGCAGGAGCGGACGGCCCAGCTCGAGCGAAAAATAGGAGAGCTTGGAGAAGACCGCCCGGAAAGAAAGGAACTCAAGGCCGAACTAAAAGGGATTGCGCAACAGATGCAGAAGATTGACCTTGACCTGCGCGGCCAGCGTGAACCCGGCCCGGAAGACCGAATGATCATCGAGCAGCGCGAGGAGATACTGCAGGCTATCAGACAGCTCAGCAGCGAGTACAAAGAGCTCGCAGAGGACAACCCCAAGAGGCAGGAGATAAACTCCAAGCTCAAAGAGCTCAAAGAAAAGCTCGGGGCAATCCAAAAAGAGCTTGACCGTCGCGGCGGACGCGAGGGGGCGCCCCGCAAAGGCGGGGAGCTCATCCAGCAGCGCGAGGAACTGCGCGGACGGGCCGAACAGATCGAGCGAGAAATCAGAGAGCTCGGCGAGGACAACCCCGCCAGGGAAAAGCTCCGCGTTGAATTGCAGGGGATTACCGAGCAGATGCGCAAGATTGACGTTGAGATCGGCAGGCCAGGAGATAGGACGCCCTTCGAAGGGCGTCAGCCGCGCGACGCCGAGCCGCAGACGCGGGAGCTTATGCAGCACCGCCGCGAGCTCGACGAGCGGGCAAGCCAGATCGAACGCAAGATCAGGGACATCGCAAAGGAACGTCCCGACGAGGCCGAGCGGCTCGAAGTCGATCTGCGCCAAATCAGAAAGGAAGCCGAAGCAATCGATCGTGAATTAAGCGCGCCCGGACGCGACAGGCCGCGAGAAATCGGACGCGAGCCGCGAGAAATCGAAGGTCAGGTTGACCAGCTACGCGGCGAGCTAAACGACCTGCGAGGCCAAATGACCGAAATCCGGCGGCTCCTCGAACAACTGCTCGAACGCCAGCAGCCGCGACCACGGCCTCTCGACGAACCCGCCGAACGCAGGTGATTATGGTCCGATCTTTCCCGCCGCTAATTAGGTACTTACCACGGGCCGGCCATTCAAAGGCCGGCCATTTCTCCATAAGGCACTCTGCCATCCGGATCGGACCGAAGCGAGGTAGAGGAATCCGCCAGCCAAAGGCAACCGACGCCCCGCGCGCCAATCGAACATCGCCAACAGCCCGCCCAAGCGCAAGTCCACACAAAATGTGCGGTACGCAATATGAGATACGAGATAAAAAGTGCGAAATGTTACCGTGTGTTTTTGTGGCTTAATGGCCTTTTTGCCCGAAAAACGGGCTTTTGAAAAAATTTTTAAAAAAGTACGAAGTATTTCGTTGAAAGTGTACGAAGCAATTCGTATAGTGTTGTCTAATTGGACAGAAAGACATCATGAAAGGACACAACATGGCAAGATACAAACGCCCGATACCGACAGACAGAGAGCTTACCATCCTCGGGATACTATGGGACAAAGGCCCATCCACCGTGCGCGAAGTCAACGAGACCATGAATCAAGACAGCACCACCGGATACACCACCACTCTGAAGCTCATGCAGATTATGACCGAGAAGGGCCTGCTTATGCGGGATGAATCCCAATTCAAGCACGTCTATAAGCCCGCAATCTCCGAGGAGAGAACTCAAAAACAGCTTGTCGGCGACCTGCTCGACAGGGCCTTCGCAGGCTCCGCGGAGAAGCTCGTGATGAGGGCGCTTTCCGCCAAAAAGGTCTCCGCCAAAGAACTTGGAAAAATCAGGAAGATGCTCAACGAATTTGAGGGAGTGCAATCATGAACGCGCTAACAGACATACTTTCATACCAACTCGTTTACAAGCTCGGCTGGACACTGCTGCACCTGCTCTGGCAGGCCGGCGTCGTCGCACTGCTTTTGGCAATCCTTCTTCGCCTTCTGCGAAGGGCCTCGGCCAACTTGCGCTACATCGTCGCCTGCACGGCCCTGGCGCTGGTCGTCATACTGCCGGTCGTAACCATTCAACTCATCCAGGTCCCGGCGTCGTACTCCACTGTGCGGGCTGAATCGGCATCTACGCTGCGGTCCGAGGTCGAGGCAGAAGAAATCGTATTGTTAAAGCCTCTTGAAAGCCCGGCTCCTGGAATCCCTCTCAAGCTGCGTGCTGTCGCCTTGCTCGAACCCGCCCTGCCCTACATTGTCGCAGCGTGGCTTCTCGGCGTGCTTACACTATCCGTCTGGCACTTAGGCGGCTGGACGCACCTCCAGCGCCTCAAACGAAAAATAGTAAAACATGCCGACGCATCACTCATCGAAACCCTTAGCACTCTCGCCACAAAGCTCAAGGTCACCCGTCCGGTACAGCTTGCCGAATCCGCCCTCGTGCAGATACCCGCCGTCGTCGGCTGGCTCCGCCCCGTAATACTCTTACCCGCCGCCGCCATCACCGGCTTGACTACTCAGCAGCTCGAAGCACTGCTCGCCCACGAGCTGGCCCACATCCGCAGGTACGATTACCTGGTCAACATGCTCCAGACGGTTGTCGAAATCCTCGGATTCTATCACCCCGCCGTATGGTGGCTCTCGCACAAGATCCGCGAAGAAAGAGAGAATTGCTGCGATGACCTCGCCGTCAACGTCTGCGGAGACAAAATACGCTACGCAAGGGCGCTCGCCGAGATGGAAAGGATTCGAGGCGGCCAGGGTGAATTGGCGCTCGCGGCAAACGGAGGCAACCT
>CAYGZM010000304.1:0-3557 GCA_964354365.1 uncultured Pirellulales bacterium | reverse complement strand
TCGGAGCCGCGGCCGGTCGAGGTGAATACCGGGATCAGGGCGAGAATGGTTGTCGCCGTGGTCATTAAGGCCGCCCTGACCCTGCGTTTTCCGGCCCGCACCGTTGTCGCACGGACTTCCTCAATGGTCGTGGGTTTAGCGTCGCGGAAGGTCTGGTCAAGATAAGTAGCCATCACCACACCGTCATCGTCGCTGACGCCGAACAGGGCGAGGAAGCCGACCCAGACGGCCACGCTTAAATTGATGGGATGCACCTGGAAAAGCTCTCGCAGGTTTACGCCGAATACGCTGAAATTCAGATACCACGGCTGGGCATATAACCAGATCAAGAGAAACGCCCCGGCCCACGAAACCATAACGCCGACGAAGATCATCAGCGTCGTGGTAACGGTCCTGAACTGCATATACAGGACCATAAATATACTGAACAGTGCCAGAGGGACCAGCACCATTAACGTCCTGGCGGCGTGAATCTGATTTTCGTATGTCCCCGCAAAGGTGATAACCACGCCCCCGGGCCGGACAAATTCGCCCGTGGACTCCTTATACTTAATCAGCCTGTCGGCGCCTTCAACTACGTCCACTTCGGCATAGTCCGGCTTTTTGTCGAAAAGCACGTAACCGACCAGCAAAGTATCCTCGCTTTTAATTACCTCCGGACCGCGAACGTAGCGGATCTCCGCCAGTTGTGTAATCGGTATCTGGACCCCTTCTGCGCCGGGCACAAGAATCCTGCCGAGCGCTTCGATATTGTCCCGCAGCTCGCGCAGATACCGCACGCGAACGGGGTATCTTTCCCTGCCTTCGACGGTCGTGGTGACGCGAATGCCGCCTACGGCGACTTCAATCACGTCCTGGAATTGCTCGATGGGTACGCCGTACCTGGCGAGGGCTTTGCGGTCGGGCACAATTTCCAGGTAGGGCTTGCCGATAATCCGGTCGGCGATTACCGTTGAAGGCTCGACGCCCGGAACCTGCTTCAGTATCCGCTCTATTTCGAGACCGACCTTTTGGATGGTCTCCAAATCAGGCCCTTTAATTTTTACGCCCATCGGGGCGCGCATTCCGCTCTGGAGCATGACTATGCGCGCGGCAATAGGCTGCAACTTCGGCGCAGAGGTGGTTCCGAGGACGGAAGCAGCGTCTATTATTTCTTTCCAGATGTCGTCGGGCGTGTCGATATGGTCGCGCCAATTGCGATATATTTTGCCCCTTGTGTCGGGAATTAATTCTCCATTTTCGTCGCGGATGAACCGGCCGGTGGATTTATCATAGCGGAAGGTGACTCTCCTGCCGGCCTTATCGGTAATATACTCATTCTTGTAGTTTATCACGGTCTCAATCATTCCGATTGGCGCGGGGTCGAGAGCGGAATCCACCCTGCCGATTTTGCCGATGACTGAATCCACTTCGGGGATATTTCCGATAGCTATGTCCTGCCTTTGGAGGATATCCAGCGCCTCGCCTATTGAAGCGTGCGCCATCGTGGTCGGCATAAGCAGGAATGAGCCTTCATCGAGAGGCGGCATAAATTCCTTGCCCAAGCCGGGAAATTCATGGGCGGCGCCGGACCAGATAGTGGTTGAGTAGATAGTGCTTTTATCAACACCGATTTTTTCGGCTGCCGTCGGAACGAACCTGAACACGCTGTCGAACCCGAACCATATAATCAATCCGAATAATAATATGGTTGCGGGTAAGGAAAGGAACAGAATTTTGTGCCTGAGACACCACCGCAAAATCGGGGCGTAAAAATGCTGGAACAAAAGCACCCCCGCCATCAGGACGCCGATGAGACCGGCGACGAAAATGAGGTTGCGAACCAGGCCCTTCTGCGCACCGAGCGGCTCCCAGTCGAGGGTCAGCAGAAGTCCGACAACTAACAGCGCGCCGATATTTGCGATATAAGGCGCGTACTTCTGCACCTTCTGCGGAATGAAATCCTTAAACAGGTGGTATGCGGCAAAACCGATAATTGCCAGGCCGACAATCCAGCCGATAATAAACCATCCGGCTATGCCCGCGCCAACAACCAGGGCATACAGGCTGAACTTCACATACTTCTTATGGACCTTGCCAGGAAAGAAGACAAGATGCGCCGCGGGCGGAATAATAGTCAGCGCAACAACGATGGATGCCAAAAGCGCAAAGGTCTTGGTGAACGCCAGTGGCTTGAAGAGTTTTCCTTCCGGCCCGCTCATAAAAAATACCGGAATAAAACTGATAATGGTCGAGGCCATCGCCGAGACAACGGCGCTGCCGACCTCGGCGGCGGCGCGATGGATTACTTCGGCTCGCGGCATATCGGGCGGGTCAACTTCCAGATGGTGGAGTATGTTTTCACAAATTATGATGCCCATATCGACAACTGTGCCGATGGCGATGGCGATGCCCGAGAGCGACACGATATTGGCATCGACGCCGGCGATTTTCATCACGGAGAAACAGCCCAGCACCGCCAGCGGCATAACTGCGCTTATCAGGATGCTGCTGCGAAGGTGCATTACCATAACAACTATCACGATGACGGTAACGAGAATCTGCTGATACAGGGCGTCGTTCAATGTGCCGAGGGTCTCGTAAATCAGGCCGGTCCTGTCGTAGAAAGGAACGACGGTGACCTGGCTTTTTGTAAGCCAGCTCGGCCAGCCTGCCTGCGGCGTCTTTCGCATATATTCCAGCCAGGCCTGCTGATTGATCGCAGCGTCGGCGTAGGCTTCGAAACCATTCTGATTCGCAAATTGTCGAACCTCCGGGGGGCTGACCCTGGAGTAATCGATTATCGCCTTGGAAGGCAGCGCCGGCGCAAGCTCCTCGATTTTCTTTTTGACATCTTTTATTACCGCCAGCGGATTTGACCCGTAGCGCGCCACAACAACGCCGCCGACGGCCTCGGCGCCTTTTTTGTCCAGAACGCCGCGCCTGGCTTCGGGCCCCAAAACGACCTTGCCGACGTTCTTGACAAGGATGGGGACATTTTCATTTACCTTGACGACGCTGTTCTCTATGTCCGCAACGTTCTTGATGAACCCGACGCCGCGGATGATATATTCGACGCGATTAATCTCGATGGTTTGGGCGCCTACGTCGATATTGGATTGACTGACGGCGCGGAAAACATCTTCGAGCATAACTTCGTAGGCCCGCATCGCATCAGGGTCGAGGTCAATCTGGTATTCACGGACAAAGCCGCCCGCCGAGGCGACTTCACTAACTCCCAGGGCGGAGCGCAGATGAAGCCGAACATTCCAATCCTGAATCGTGCGCAGCTCCTGGAGGTCCCAGCCGCCTGTGACCTGGCCGTTTGGGTCGTGACCTTCCAGCGTGTACCAGAATATCTGACCCAATGCCGTCGCATCGGGCCCGAGCATAGGCTGAACCCCTCCCGGGATTGTACCTTCCGGAAGACTGTTCAGTTTCTCGAGTATCCTGCTTCTGGTCCAGTAAAAGTCCTTGCCGTTCACCAGCTTTTCGTACGCGGAGAAATCTTTGAAAATGATATAAATCGAAGAGAAACCGAACATCGAGCTGCTGCGTATTACTTTGATGTCCGGAAT
>CAYGZM010000303.1:0-3574 GCA_964354365.1 uncultured Pirellulales bacterium | reverse complement strand
CGTCAAGGTCAGCCATTACCCCCGATGGCGCCGAATTGTTGTCGCCGCTGTCAAGACACAATGAGACAGGCAATATATGAAAATCGCCCACCACAAAGAAATCGTCATTGGGATCGGCAGGCGTGTTTGCGTCATCCCAATAGCCCGCATCTGCAAAGCACGGGTCCGCGTCGATATTGCCGTCGCCCCAGTGGAGCGTGCATATCTCATCAACAGTTGCAGCAGACTCCCCCCCCTGGACATCGCTGAAGAATACCGTCATCTCCGTGGTGATTGAGACTCCCCATACGCGTAAGGTGTTTATGAGGGCCAATTGGTTGCCGTCCGGGGCCCTGTTGTCCCATACGATGCAGTTGGCCACCATCGGATGGCTCTCTCTAAATGAGCTGATTCCTCCGCCCTCCAGAGACAAATTGCCGACAATCGTACAGTTGGTTATGACCGGGCTGCTCCAGTAGGCGCTGATTCCGCCGCCGCGATGATCGGCCGTATTGCCGCTGATGAAGCAATTGCTGATAATTGCGTCGCTGTGGTCATGGCAGTAGATGCCCCCTCCGTGGTGGCCTTCGCCTATGGCGGCGTTGCCGGTCATTACGCAGTTGACGATAGTCGGACTGCTGTCATACCAGCAGGAAATCGCCCCGCCGTAGCCCCGAACGGCGGCGTTGTCCGTGAACGTGCAGTTCATAATCACCGCATCGCTGCCATTGCCGCAGTAGATTCCGCCGGCACGCCCTTCGGAGAGATTGTTGATTATCAAGCAGTCTCTGATAGTCGGGCTGCTGTGGTTCCAGCATCGTATTGCGCCGCCCTCATAGCAACCCCCGCCGCCGGTGATCGTAAGACCCGCCAGGGCGGAATTCGCGTCTTCGCCGCCGCGAAAGTGAAAACCGCGATGAGGCTCAACTCCTGAACCGCCGCTGTCGATTATGGTGCCGCCCACAATAACCCGGTCATTCGGTTCTGAACTCTGAACTGTAATCGCCTTGCCATTAAACTGGATATCACGATTTCCGGGACCTCTGTGGGTTCCAAGCGTAACGACTATCACGTCACCGTCGTTGGCATCATCAACGGCCCCCTGGATGTTATCATACTGGCCGCCGCTGCGGACATTCCACACGGGCCAGGCCTCGTCGGCGCCGATGTCGGCAAACTGGCCCAGCTTTCTCGGCTCACCGTCGAAATCGGTCGCGCCCGCGCCGAAGGAATTTGGATCGGCGGCATTGATACACCTGCTGTCATAGTTCAAATGGTAGTCATTACTATCCGCATCAACAAAGCTCGGCGAGACAGAGATGTTGCCGTTTATACCCGTCTGGTCCGGTATGCCGGGACCATAGCCGCCCGACCTGTTGCCCCATACGTTATTGTGCCTTATCACGGGGCTGTCTCCGGAGGACACATATATTCCGTATCCATCACCGTTCGAATCGATTATGTTGTTCTCAATTACAGGCGATGAGTTCGGCTTACAGTAGATTCCGGTATAATGATTCGCCACTATGGTATTGTGCGTAATCGTCGGGGCCGAGCCTGTGACAAGCAATCCTGCGCCGGCGATGTTGCGACAAATCAGATTATTGCGAATGGTTGGCCCACTGTCCCAATAGACCCCAATCCCGGCCCCATTGCTGGATTCGTTTTGGGTAATCAGGTTATGCTCAATCAGGGGGCTGGAGTAATAATAAACGTAGATGCCGCCGCCGCCCAGCCCGCCCGCCTTGTTGGCCTTTATGAGGTTGCCGCCGACCGCCGGACTTGAATTGTACGTTATATGAACGCCTGCCCCGAGCGCCGAGTCATTGCCTTCTATCCGATTGCCTTCAATAACACCTTTGCTCCATTGGCGCAAGTGTATTCCCCCGCCATACATATCCGCGTGGTTATTCTCTATGGAGTTTCCTGTTATGACGGCATCGCAGCCCTGGAAGGCCACAATTGCGCCGCCGTCGCCGTGGTCGTTATTCGGGTAATCATCGTTGGGCGGGTCAAAGCCGTGCTGGACGACGGCGAAGTTTTCTCTAAATGTGTTGTCGGTTATAAGCGGGCTGACGTGAACGGCGGGATTCCCGGGATTCAGAGGATTAACCGGGTCGCCATAGATATATACTCCGCCGCCCTGGCCCGCGACATTATGGACAAATACATTCCTGCTGATGGTCGGTGCCGACATATTATAGCACAGCACGCCCCCTCCGCAGCGGTTCCACCGCAAACCGCTAAATCGCCAGGATACCGCCAGCCATGAGCCTGTGCCGCCGGTTATGGTAAATCCGGACAGCACCGAGCCTCGGCCTTCTCCATTTGCAAAGATGACCACGCTGCCAATGTTCGGATCAACAGGATTTGACCCGTCAATTATTGTCGCCGCCACGACATTCGGATCATCCGGGTCGGTGGACCGCACGGTTATGGATTTGCCGAGGAAAGTGACGTTCTCGTAGTAGATTCCGGGCCCGACGATGACCGTATCGCCGCCATTGGCGTCGTCAATCGCCGATTGGATGCCGCCATACTGTTCGCTCGGGATGTGCAAAGTCTGCGCGCAGAGCCGTGTTCCGCACAGAATGATTACCGCAGCCAACAGTCTTTTCATCCCCAGTTCGCTCCAAAAACATGCCCCGGAAGTGGCCAACTTATGTATATTATAGCAAGGCTTCTGCAAAATTGCAGGTTAGGCCTATATTGTTGAAGAAAATCTATTTTATGATTTTCTTCAATAATTACCTAAGCGATTACGAGACAATACATTACCGTTGAAAAGAAAAAATCAACAAACGATTTTTTCTTTTCTAAGCAGGCCTAACCTGCAATTTTGCAGAACTCATTATATTATAGCAAAAAAGGAGGGGAAAATCCAGGCTCTTGCGTGCGAGAGAGCCGGTCAAGAGTAAAACTTACGTCGGCCGCACTCTCCCGTTCCGATCCACATCGCCTGATTGTCAGGCTGAGTGCATTTTATGGGACAGTCCCTCCGGGCCAAGAGGCGAACCGCAACAAAGAATTTGGTATCGTCCCAGGATTTGTGGGGAAAACACTATCGGCTTAGAAAGCGTTCTTCGTAGCGTGGAGCGTGGAGCGTACAGGAAAAAACCGGACGCTAAACGCTATCCGCTAAACGCTGACTTGCCCCCAACCTTTGGGACGTTAATAAGAATTTATGAAAAAACGCAGGACAAGCAGGCAAAACTGCCAATCCGGGTAAAGAGCAGCTATTCCGCACCCGTCGAAGCGCCCGCGACAGACAATTCTCGGCGCACGCGAGATTTCGGCAGGGTGAAGCACAAAATGTTTCCCTGGTGGTCCCTGCTCTCGGCCCACAGACAGCCGCCGTGTATCTCAACCAGTTCTCTGGCTATCGGCAAGCCCAGAGTCAGGTCCTCGTACTCGCCGGTGAGCTGTTCTGTAATGCAGCCGGCACGGTCGAAGGTCTTCAGCACCTCTTTACTGTCGATAGCCTGGCCATCATCTTCAATCTCCGCTGCAATCTGACTGCCGGTATCCTTTACACACACCGTCACATGGCCGCCCGGATGAACGTATTTGACCGCCCGCTCAATTAGATTGGTCA
>CAYGZM010000302.1:0-3583 GCA_964354365.1 uncultured Pirellulales bacterium | reverse complement strand
CTTAATAATTCCCGGCCCGACGGCGGAATAAAGCTGCTGATTGGGGTCGTAATCGAATTGTCGGCATATCAACTCTATCCCGCTAAGCAGCAGGTCGCCGGCGGTCTTTTTGGTGGCAAGGGTGACAATTCCGCCGACGGCTCTTAGATGCTCAATACCCATCGACGAGGCCGAGGCGGCGCGGCTGTTGGCGTCGGCGGGCAGATCAACGGCTATCTGCTGCGAGGAGAGTATATACTCTACAACGTAATTCGGGTCCTGGCGGACCACTACGGCCTTGGAATCACCCTCGAATAGCACCTGATTCTTCGAGGGTAGAAAACGGGCATGTTTGGTCGCGGTCACTTTCGCAGGAAGCGGGACGGAGTTCGGCTCATTACTGTCAAAGGCATCCACGTAGAAATCGAGCTTGACGGGCCCGAGGGCAAGAATATCCGGCGCGTCGGACGGCGTTTTGACGCCTTTCTTCGGCAGATTTGCAATAAGCTGAGACGACGCAAGCGTGAAGCTATGGTCGGGCGAGAGACCCTCCTGCTGCATCGTACAAAGGCAGTTGCCGTCGAATATGGCCTGATTTGCGTCGGGCAGGAACTTAGCCTGGCGTTGTGCGGTCACCTTGACCGGGACGGGAGGCTCTTTGGTTAGTGCGGCGTTGGAATCCTCCACCCAGAATGTCAGCTCAACAGGCCCGGCGGCAATAAGCTCCGGCGCGGCATCCGGGCCTACCGGGCCGGCCTGGGGCAGGTTCACGGTGAACTTCGAGCCGGAGAACCGTATGTCACGCGGCTGCACGAGGCCTTGCTGAGGCATCGTGCAAAGGCAATCTCGCTCGAAGACGGCCTGATTCGAGGCCTTGAAGAACTTGGCGCCGTCTTTGGATGTCACCGTAACGGGGACGCTT
Source organism: uncultured Pirellulales bacterium (assembly GCA_964354365.1). Classification (GTDB taxonomy): domain Bacteria; phylum Planctomycetota; class Phycisphaerae; order Sedimentisphaerales; family Anaerobacaceae; genus CAYGZM01. The sequence continues at coordinate 2,682 of CAYGZM010000302.1, read as the reverse complement.
GTCGCATTGGCATCGGCGGCCATCACGTCGCCGCTGTAAAACGTGAGTCTCGATGCACCGTGAGCAATGGTATCCTCCGTCAGGGCGCTGTAGTCGATTCTTCGGGTAAGGAAGGAGGTCTGGCCCTCGGCGATATCAAGCTCTTTCGGCTGCCCGGAGGGGAGATCATCAGAGAGGAAATCTTTGAGCGTTCTTCGAGAATCCATCGGCACGAGCAGCACGCCGTTGTCACAGGTTACGACGATCTCGACCGTCTGCGCGGCGGTTTGGCCGGGCAGGTTCGGCTCTTGACCAGGGATCTGTTCCTGTGGGGCAGCATCATTGCCGCCGGGACCGGTTTGAACAGCCGGAGGTTGAGGCGACGGTGCGGCAGGCGGCTTTGCGACATCCGCAGAAGAGGAAGCAGTCTCCTTAGAATCACCGGTCTTCGGGCTGTTTGTGCTGTTGGCATCGGCCGGGCGATTTGGTTCGCGTGAGACCTTAGACCAGAGGATGTCATTAATGGAAATGTCCTGCTCAGCGAAAACCAGGTGGTTGGGCGTATCAATGACGACATTGCTGCTGAGAATGCACCTATAGCAGTTCGGGTCCGTCTGGTCGGCCGGCTTTGGCGTTTCGGCACGCTTCGATTGGGCGTCCGGGGGAGGCTGGGCCGGGGGCTGCGGGATGGGGGCGGTTGTCCGGGTCTCGGTTTGCCCGTCTTTTGGGGAAACGCCCCGTCCGCGAATCTTGGAGAGAAAGGCCTCCTCGGTGCTCTTTATCCGCAGGCTGTCCAGATGCGTCAGGCGAAGATATTCGAGACGCTCGGTGCGGTCGTTGTACACGAATTGCACGCCCCTGCCGTTCATCCGGATGTCCTCAGAGACAAATTCTATAGGCCCCGGGGTTGAGAACTGGGACTTGTCACTTAGAAAAATCAGATTGTCGAGATAGACGGTGCTCTCTTTATAGGCGCTGGCCGCGGCGGCGGGGACAATATGAATGACGACGTTTCCCTCAAACGTGGCGTCTTTGGGCGTGGAGCGGCCAAGGACCGTTTCGAGCTCGGTTGTCCCTTTGTCGGCCCTGATGCTGAATTCGAGCTGACGCTGATAGATCTTCATCCAGGGCTTGTCCACTTCCCAGACGTCGCCCATGGTGCGGACAAGCTCAGCGAAGCCGAACTCCCTTTCGATTTCCTTGTTCAGGCCTCGGGTCTGGTAAACGGGATTTTTGAGCAAAGGGATCTCAACCTCGCCGATCTTGCCGCCTTTTCCGGCGAAGCTGTCGATGTTGCTGTCGGCCACACCAGGACGCCTGTCAATATCGATCGGCGGGGTCTTGTTCAACCCGGTGTAAACCAGGTATATCCCAAGCACGACCGCCAGGGAGACAACGCCTACAAGTAGTTTTCGGAAAAAGGACATAACGGTCAGGCTCAACTATCAGGCAGATACCTTTTCATAAGCTCGTTCCATTTGCCGGTGCTTTTGAGAATATGTTCTATCACTTCTCGGACGGCGCCGCTGCCGCCCGACCGGGTCGTGACGTAGTCGGCGTATTGCTTGACCTCGTCAACGGCATTGGCGACGGCGACGGCGAATCCGACGCACCGCATGACCGGCAGATCAGGCAGATCGTCGCCGATGTAGGCGGCATTTTCGGGCGAAAGGCCAAGCTGCTCAAGAAGCTGCTTGACCACCGGCAGCTTGTAATGACAGTCCTCAAACAGGTGCTCTATCTCCAACTGCTGGGCGCGACGGCCCGTCGGAGCCGATAGCCTGCCGCTGACCAGGGCAATCTGCAGGCCGGCCCTTCGCCACATCCGAATTCCGTGGCCGTCAAGGGCACTGAAGGACTTGGTCTCGCTGCCGTCGCTGTTGACAATTATCGAGCCGTCCGTGAGGACGCCGTCAACATCCATCGCCAGCAGCTTTATATCAGCAAGATTCGCCATAACGGGCCCTACCCCACAACCTTGATGGTCAGAATATCCTGGACATCGATGAGGCCGACGGGCCGGTTGTCCGCATCGACGACAGGCAGCTCGTCGATTCTGTACTTATGGAAGATGGCGGTGGCCTCGGCCGCAAGGGCATCCACTCTTGTTTTCTTACAATCGGCGGTCATAACCTTGCCGGCCTTGAGATCGAGGGCCTTGTGGCCGTGCTTTGTCATCAGCCTGCGGAGGTCGGCATCGGTAACTATCCCGGCGAGCCTGCCGTCCTTGTCGATTACCATTACGGCGCCGTGGCGTTTGACGTCACCGGTTCTTTCAAGAAGCTGCTTTATCGTGTCATTGACCGAGGCGACAGGCAGCTTTTCGCCGGGCCTGAACATCATCGACTGTTCAACGGTCATCAGGTTTGCGCCGAGCGAGCCGCCGGGATGGAAACGCACGTAATCTTCGACGCTGAAATTACGCGCTTTCATAACCGTGAAGGCAATCGCGTCGCCCACCGCGAGCATACAGGCCGTCGTGACACTCGGAGCAACGCCAAGCGGACAGGCCTCGCTCATTTTGCCCATACAAAGCACGACGTCGCTATGCCTGGCGAGGGTTGAATCGCCCTGCCCGGTCAGAGCAATGAGCTTAATCTCCAACTGCTTTACGAGGTTTATCAGGCGCGTAATCTCATCTGTCTCGCCGCCATAGCTGAGAACCATTACGATGTCGTCCTTGCGAAGCCGCCCCAGGTCGCC
>CAYGZM010000301.1:0-3591 GCA_964354365.1 uncultured Pirellulales bacterium | reverse complement strand
AACGATTTTTTCTTTTCTAAGTAGGCCTAACCTGCAATTTTGCAGAAGCCTTTGATTTCTCAAGACAGGAGGTCGAAAAGGCCATGAGAACTTGCCTTCAGCCCGGGACCGTGATCAAAGCTGCCGTATTCGCGGCATTGCTGTTTGATGCTCGCGGCGCCGCCGCTCAGGGTGCGCGATCCGACTATGAGCGGGCGCTCAATCTGCGCGAAATGACGGCCAACAAGGTCTTCAAGCAGCGCGTCGTTCCTCACTGGCTGCCCGGGAATACTCGTTTTTGGTATCGCATCGACCTGCCCGCTGAGGAGTATCGGTTTATTCTTGTTGATGCCGATGCGGCCACACGCCGGCCTGCGTTTGACCACGAGCGCCTCGCGGCGGCCCTTGCCAGGGTTGCCGGCTCACAAATTCAGGCTGCACGACTCCCTATCGACAGGCTCGCGTTCAGCGAGGATGGGGCAGAGCTTCAGTTCGCCAGTCAGGGCAAGCGATGGAAGTGCGATTTGCGCAGCTACGAAGTCGCGGAGACCTCGGATAACGAGCAACCAACGACCACTATACCGCGCCAGACCCGGGCGCGCCGCAGTACACGAACCGGCGAAGAAACATCTATCACATTCATTAACCGCCTTGAGGGCGATGTGGAGGTTTATTGGCTGGATTCCGAGGGCCAGGCGCGGCACTATGCCACTATCGACGCAGGCAAGCAGCATCAGCAGCACACTTATGCAGGCCACGCCTGGAAGGTGACCGATAAGGCCGGAAAGACCTTGGCCGTATTCGTCGCCGGCGAAGAAGGCGGGGAAGCCGTCATAGACAATGACTCTGTTCGTGAAGTCGCCGCAGAGGAAAAACCCAGGAAGGTAAAGGCTGGCGGTCAGTCGCCCGACGGCAAATGGCGCGCGTTCGTCAAAGACTACAACCTTTACGTGCAAAACCTCGATAACGACGAGGAGATAGCCCTGAGCGCCGATGGCGCCGAAGAAAACGCGTATTCGGAACCCTTCCAATGGTCGCCCGATTCGCAAAAGCTGGTCTCGCTGCGCATCGCTAAAGGCGACGACGCAAAAGTCTATCTCATTGAGTCGTCGCCCACGGACCAGGTGCAGCCCAAACTCCACACGTTTTCCTACGCCAAACCCGGCGACCGTATCTCCGTTTCCAGGGTACGGCTGTTCGACGTCCTCCACGAGCGCCAAATCCCCATTTCGGATGAGCTTTTCTCCAACCCGTGGAGTATTTCCGAGATTCGTTGGGCCTCGGACTCCAGCCGGTTCACTTTTCTGTACAACCAGCGGGGTCACCAGGTGCTGCGCATCGTCAGCGTGAACGCCGGCGACGGCCAAGCGAGCGCCCTTATCGACGAACAGGGCACGACATTCATTGATTATGCCGGCAAACAATTCAGCCATTACCTCAACGGCGGCAATGAAATCATCTGGATGTCCGAACGCGATGGCTGGAACCATCTTTACCTCTACGATGCGCAGACGGGCCGCGTGAAGAACCAGATCACTAAAGGCCATTGGGTCGTGCGCGGCGTAGATAGAGTGGACGAGGCCGAAAGACAAATCTGGTTTCGCGCGGGCGGCATCCGGCCGGGGCAGGACCCCTACTATGTCCACTTCTGCCGCGTGAATCTGGATGGCTCCGGCCTCGTGGTGTTGACCGAAGGCGACGGCACGCATGAAATCGAGTTCTCGCCCGACCGCAGGTTCTTCCTCGACCGCTGGTCCCGCGTCGATCAGCCGCCCATAACTGAGCTGCGCGACGCCAACGACGGCAAGCTGCTCTGCGAGCTGGAGCAGGCCGACTCGACTGCGCTGCTGAAAACGGGCTGGCGTCCGCCGGAGCCTTTTGCCGCAAAGGGACGGGATGGCGAGACTGACATTTACGGCATCATCATCCGTCCGAGCAATTTCGACCCGAATAACAAATACCCCGTCATCGAGGAAATCTACGCCGGTCCCCAGAGCGCCTATGCGCCCAAGTCTTTCGGGCTGCAGATTCGCCAGCACGCTATCGCCGAGCTCGGCTTTATTGTCGTGCAGATTGATGGCATGGGGACTTCGCACCGCTCGAAGGCGTTCCACGACGTCTGCTGGAAAAATCTCGGCGACTCGGGGTTTCCGGACCGCATTATGTGGATGAAGGCGGCAGCAGCGAAGTATCCCTATATGGATATTGCCCGCGTTGGTATCTATGGCGGCTCAGCGGGCGGCCAAAGCGCCCTGCGCGCGCTTTTGGCCTATGGTGATTTCTACAAAGTCGCCGTAGCGGACTGCGGCTGCCACGATAATCGAATGGACAAGATATGGTGGAATGAGCTTTGGATGGGTTGGCCTGTCGGGCCGCATTACGAAGAGCAGTCGAATGTAACGCAGGCTCACAAGCTGCAGGGCAAACTGCTGCTCACCGTCGGCGAGCTGGACAGAAACGTTGACCCCGCCTCCACGATGCAGGTCGTTAATGCCCTCATCAAAGCGGATAAGGACTTTGATCTGCTCATAGTCCCCGGCGCCGGCCACGGCGTGGGCGAGACCCCCTACGCAAGCCAGCGGCGCATGGATTTCTTCGTGCGACACTTGCTCGGCATCGAGCCGAGGAGCTGCCCGTGAATCCCAGCCGGATCGAGCCGTCCCACCGATCGACCGACAATCACCCGCGCCCTCACGCGGGCCAAATGCCTTGGAACCGCAGAAAAAGACCGAGCCATCTGTTGCGTGGTGCAGCGGGCGGGTGTATCATACGGATTCAGAAGAATTAGATGCGCTTCGTGGCGCATTTCGCCTGGCTGGCATCCTCAAGCCCGGCCGGCTTGGGGATGGCCCGCAACCCTGGCGCTGATGCCTGCGCCACGACATAGCCTATTTTCGAAGGAGCAGTTATGAAACGGCAGACCAATAATCACACGTTGAAGTCATTGCGGACCGAATCCGACAATCCATCTCGCCGCCAGTTCCTCGCGCAGAGCACGAAAGTAGTCGCCAGCTCGGTCCTCGCCAGCGTCGCCCTGAACAGGGCTTACGCCGCCGAAGATAATACGATACGGCTGGCGTTGGTCGGGTGCGGCGGACGAGGCAGCGGCGCAGTCGGCAATGCCCTTTCCTCGACGGCCGGGCCGACTAAGCTCATCGCCATGGCCGACGTATTCGAGGATCGGCTGGCTGGATCGCGCAAGGCCCTGTGCGAGCAGTTCGGCGAGCGAATTGACGTCCCGCCGGAACGCCGTTTTGTCGGATTTGATGCCTATCGCAAGGCCATCGACTGCCTGCGCCCGGGCGACGTGATGGTCCAGGCCACGCACTCGGCCTTTCGACCGACGCATGTTAGGTACGCCGTCGATAAGGGCGTCAATATCTTTATGGAGAAGTCGTTCGCTCCCGACCCGGGCGGCACTAAGGAGATTCTGCGCATCTGCCAGGCCGCCGAGAAGAAAAACCTAAAGATAGGATGCGGGCTTATGTGCCGCCATTCTTCGGCCCGGCAGGGGCTGATTCAAAAGATCCGCGACGGAGCAATGGGACAGGTCCAGTTGATCCGCGCGTACCGGATGGACCCCGGCGCGCGAATGGGGCCTTTCAAGGGCGG
>CAYGZM010000300.1:0-3593 GCA_964354365.1 uncultured Pirellulales bacterium | reverse complement strand
AGCTTGAGGACCCTGTGGGCAGGACATTAAGCGCAACGGAGCTGGATAAGGGGCTTGAGCTTTACAAGGTTAGCTGTCCTATCGGGGTCATCGGGGTCATCTTCGAATCGCGGCCGGATGCGCTGGTGCAAATCTCAACCCTGTGCCTCAAAAGCGGCAACGCTGTGCTGCTCAAAGGCGGCAGCGAGGCGGCAAATACCAATAGAATCCTAACCGAGGTGATTGCCGAAGCGACCGAAAAGGCAGGGATGCCCAAAGGCTGGATACAACTATTGGAAACCCGTCAGGACGTCGCCGAGATGCTGGCGCAGGATGAGCTTATCGACTTGGTTATCCCCCGCGGCTCGAATCGATTCGTCCGGTACATAATGGATAATACCAATATCCCCGTCCTCGGCCACGCCGAAGGAATATGTCACGTCTATATCGACGGCGATGCGGACCTGGATATGGCGGTAAATATCACGGTCGATTCCAAGTGCCAGTACGTTGCGGCGTGCAATGCCGCGGAGATGCTGCTTGTCGATAGCAGGATTGCCAAAACACTCCTGCCTAAGGTCAAGACGGCCCTGGACCGGAAGAACGTGGAGCTTCGCGGCTGCGAAAGAACAGGTTCGATAATAAGCGTTAAGCCCGCCACCGAAGATGACTGGTCAACCGAGTACTTAGACTACATCCTCTCGATAAAGGTGGTCGATGGCGTCGATGAGGCAATCGAGCACGTCAACCGCTACGGCTCAGGCCATACCGACGCGATTGTCACCGCCGACAAGACCGCAGCCGAAAAGTTTATGGACCTCGTCGATTCCGGCAACGTCTTTTGGAACTGCAGCACGCGCTTCAGCGACGGCTTCCGCTACGGCCTCGGCGCCGAGGTCGGAATCAGCACCAGCAAGGTCCACGCCCGCGGCCCCGTCGGTCTCGAAGGACTCGTCATTTACAAGTACAAGCTCCGCGGCTCAGGCCATATCGTCGCCGACTACTCCGGCCAAAGCCCAAAACAATTCACACACAAGAAGATTGGTGAATGGTGATGTGTGAATGGGCAGTCGTTAGTCGACGGAAATAGGGGTGGGGCTTTCTGCCGGTTTGCCTGACGCTCGGGGCGTTTCGCTGTATCTCGTTCAGCAACATGGAACAACCGGGGACCTCGGGCTTCGTGCACGGCCTTAGACAGCCAGTGGCAATGTGATTTCTTGATATTGATGGCCGCGATTATTTCTTCGCCGACTTCCTCGCATCTTTGGTATAATAGAGAAGAGCAACACAACTGTAAAGGATGATGTGCATACTAACATGACAGCAAAACTGCCGATAAATCCCGTTGTTCTAAGATGGGCGAGGGAAAGCGCAAATCTGCTTGTAGAGGATGTTGCGCAGAAGATGAACAAATCCCCCGATGCAGTAGAGGCATGGGAGAAGGGAGATGATTCTCCAACTTACGTTCAATTAGAGACTCTGGCATACACAGTGTTCAAACGCCCGGTCGCGGTCTTTTTCTTTCCGGAACCGCCGGAGGAAGTAACACCGAAGAAGTCTTTCAGGACCCTCCCCGAAAGTGAAGTGGAGGAACTTGCGCCGACGTTCCTACGTGTGTTCAGACGGGCCCAAGCGATGCAAATCAATTTAGAGGAGTTAACAGACGGCCAGAATCCTGCCCCGAAAAAGATGATCCAGGATCTGACGTTCGACATCCATGGTGACATCCGAGAGATGGTAGAGAGCGTCAGAAAATATGTGGGGGTAAGCCTTGATGACCAAGTCGCCTGGACAAACGATGAAGAAGCCCTCGACGGGTGGCGCGGGGCAGTGGAAGACACGGGTATCTTCGTCTTCAAAGAGGCGTTCCGAGACAATGAGATTTCCGGGTTCTGCCTTTATGATGACGAGTTCCCCGTCGTATATATCAACAACAGCATGCCCAAAACTCGTCAGATATTCACTCTATTCCATGAACTGCCCCATTTGTTTTTCAAGACAGGAGGAGTTGACAAGGAGAATGATGCGTTTCTCAGACGGATCAAGGGAGACAACAGGAGGATAGAAGTCCTCTGCAACCGTTTCGCAGGAGAGTTCCTGGTACCGAAATATGACTTTGACAAGGTCATTGCCAGCGTTCAAATCAATGAACAGGCCGTAGAGAAGCTCGCAAAAAGATACAATGTTAGCAGAGAAGTCATACTGAGAAAATGCCTCGAAAGAAGGCTCGTGGACCAGGCCTACTACGAAGAACAAAGCCAACGTTGGATAAAGGAGGCCAGAGAACGTGCTGCCGAGCGAGTTGGAGGCAACTACTACAGCAACAAAGCCACCTACTTAGGCCCAAACTATCTGAGCCTAGTGTTCAAGAACTACTACCAAAAGAGGTTCTCGGTGGATCAATTGGCAGAATATCTTGGTGTAAAGGTTACGAGCATTGCTGGGTTGGAAATCGCCTTCATGGAAAGAGGATAGCTGCGATAATGTACGTGTTTGACACCAACAGCCTCATTGTTCTGTTCAACCATTTCTATCTTGACCGGTTCCCATCGCTCTGGGCACGTTTCGACGATTTGATTGTAGTGCAGAGGATTGTGTCTGTACGCGAAGTGTACAATGAGATCATGGCCTACGAGGGTGGAGAATCCAGGCTGCTACAATGGGCGAAGGATCATCGCAATTTGTTCGCACAGCCCGCTGCCAAAGAGATGGAATTTGTGGCAGAGATTTTCTCTGTGCCCCACTTCAGGAACCTGATACGCCGGAAACAAATGCTGCAAGGGCACCCGGTGGCTGACCCGTTTCTGGTTGCAAAAGCGAACCTGGAGAATGGAATTCTGGTTACCCAAGAGGAACGGCGGGACAATGCCGCCAAGCTGCCCAATGTGTGCGAGCACTTCGACGTGCAGTACACGAACTTGCAAGGTTTTATGGAGAGAGAGCGCTGGCAGTTCTAATACGATTACGGTTCCTGACCTTATTTGCGAACTGAGGGCGGAGACCGGTTGCGATTGATGCTTGTGAGAATCTGATGTGGGTGGTTCGGTTTGAGGGGGCGGATTATGTTCCGATGGATTTTCATATCAATTTGGCCTGCTGGCATCGCTATCCGTCCGAGGCTGTAAGCGAGCTGACGACAGCGGATACAATGCTCTTTCCCGATTCGCATTCTGTTGCTGCGTTGGGGGAGAATGAGTATAATGGGAGGGCTTGATTCGTGCAGCGTGAAGCGCGAAGCAAAATACGAGATGCAAGAGTATTATGCGTGATTTCAGCAAGGCAAAACGAATAGTCGTGAAGATCGGCACGAACGTCCTGACGAAGGACGAGGGCATCGACGCCGCCTACGTCCGGCAGGTGGCGGGGCAGATAAACGAACTGCTCAAGGGCGGCAGGCAGGTCGTGATCGTCACATCCGGCGCTATCGGTATGGGCGCGGGCCAATTGGAGCTGGAAGGCGAGGTCAAGGGGATGAAGATGCGGCAGGCCTGCGCGGCCATCGGCCAGCCCCTGCTGATGCAGGAATATCGAAAGTCGTTCCTCCAGTACGGCGTGACCATCGCCCAGGTGCTGCTGACGGCCGAGGTGCTGAACAACAGAAAAACCTATCTGAA
>CAYGZM010000299.1:0-3611 GCA_964354365.1 uncultured Pirellulales bacterium | reverse complement strand
ACCTGCAATTTTGCAGAAGCCTCAGTTATAGTCCGAAAAGGAGGAGGCGTGTTTAAGTCAAGACTACGTAAGAGTTTACAGGTATTCGTTCTTTTCGCACTTCTCTACCCGGCCGCTTGCTTTGCCGCGCCAGGCAAGATATCCGGGGCGATCCGCGCGCATCAAGCGGAGAAAGAGCGTGCGGTCCGCAAGGGCGGATCGCAGGCCGAACGCAGCCGCAAACTCAGGCCGTTGGGTCTGAATCCTGAGAATCCCGGCGGCGAGGACTGCGCGCTGTATGTCGAGCGGCCTCTGACGCCGCCGGAGACAGCGAAACTGGCTATGCAGGGCGTCGTAGTGCATGATACATACATTCCGCCCGTTCCGCCTATGCATGCGAAGGGTTTCTATCTGGCGACGGTTGCTTATTCGAGCCTTGACTTTATCGAGAATGACCCGCGTTTTGTTCGGCTTGAATCGACGGAGTTCGCAAGTAAGCCATTGAACGACCTTGCCGCGGTGCAGACGAACGTTGATAAGGTCCACGCCGGTATCGGCGTGGATGCTCGTACGGGGCTGGGGGTCAAGATTGCAATTGCAGATTCGGGGCTGGATCTAACACACCCCGACATACCAACGCCGGTGGAGAAATACGATATGACCGACGGCACCGGCCCGAGCACTTGGGCCAGCGACGTTGCCAATACGGTTACGCATCATGGGACGCACGTGACCGGTTCGGCTGTCGGCAGGGGCGTTCTGTCGGGCGGGACGTACGCCGGGGCTGCGCCCGGAGCGAAGCTGTTTTTCTACAAGATCGGCGACGACAGCACAGGCTCGGCGACCGACACGGATATGATTGAGGCGATAAACAGGGCGCAGACCGTGGGCTGTGACATCTTCTCTATGAGCTACGGCGGAATCAGCACGTTTATGGACGGGTCCGATGCGGTGGGCCAGGCGATTGACGCCGCCGTTGCCGCGGGGATGGCGTGTTTTGTCTCGGCGGGAAATGAGCAGGATGGAGACTATCATTATTCGGCCGAAGTGGCGCCCGGTGCGACATCGTCCGTCTTCGCCTTTACGATTCATAACGGCGATTCGAGCGCCTACACATCCGAAGAGTGGCTTCGTGTGATTTGGATCGACGGGGCCGCCGATGAGAATATTGTGCTGAGCTGTTCGAATCTTGGGCCGGGCGAGTCGCTCATCAAGGCGTACAGCGGTGTTAGCCCACGCGGGACCGAAGGCAAAAGGTTCGTTCTTACGCCAAAAGTGCCGGGCAATTCATCCAAGACGTACAACCTGACGTTGACAAATTCGGCGGCCAGCGGGGCCACGCCACGGGTACATATCTACATGGTGGTCGGGTTGGGGACGTTTGATAGCGCGGACCCGTCATATACCGTGTTGCATCCGGCTCTGGCCGACGGTGCAATTGCAGTCGGCGCCTGGACACAGCGCAGGTCCTGGACGAATTATCAGGGTCTCGGCTACTATTACCCGAGTTTCACGGTGGGCACACTGGCGCCGTTCAGCAGCCTGGGGCCGCGCATAGACGGCGTGCTCAAACCCGATGTTGTCGCCCCGGGGGCCGCCACGATTTCGACGCGGGATTCCAATACGGCCCTGACGTCCACGGCCAGCCGGATTATCGACAACGATGGCTTAAACCTAAACGGCAGCGGGCCGGCCAACTACTACATTAGCTCGGGTACGAGTATGGCCAGTCCTTATGCGGCCGGTCTGGCCGCCCTTGTGCTCGAAGCCAAGCCGTCTCTGACTCCCGCTGAGCTAAGACAGACGCTGACCTCAACGGCTTCTTCGGCACACGCGCCGGATTATTCAGTCGGCTACGGCCTGCTTGATGCGTTCGCGGCGATCGAAGAGGGCAACTCTCCAACGGTCACGCCGACTGCGATGAAGGGCGTTAGCTACACCGCGTGGGAGCCCAACGCGCTATCCACACCGACGTCCGACGCTTCCATAGCGCAGGCCCACAATGACGGGTGCAACTGGATCGCGATTTGCGTATGGGAGTTCCAGGACTCGGCCACATCGACGGTCATAGCGCCCGACTATACCAGTTATTCCGCGACGCCGCAGTCCGTAGTCGAGGCCATCCGGCGATGCCACGAGCTTGGGATGAACGTGATGCTCAAGCCGATGATTGACTGCAGGAGTTGTTCGTGGCGCGGAGAGATTCAGCCCTCGGCGGCTTGGTTTGCGGCATATCAGGCCTTTGTCAACCGCTGGGCCCAGATTGCACACGATAACAGCGCGGAGATGTTCTGCGTAGGCTGCGAGCTGCGTGATACCGAGTCGTGGTCGGCATCGTGGCGAAGCGTGATTGCGAACGCGCGGACTATATACTCTGGGCCGGTTGTCTATGCGGCCAACCACGGCAACGAGCAGGGTATAGACTGGTGGGACGCACTGGACTATATCGGAATTGATGCTTACTATTCGCTGACCAGCAAGAATAATCCCACGCTGGATGAGCTGAAGGCGGCGTGGAACAGCCGGCTCGATACGCTCGAGGCTTGGCGCAATACGGATTGGCCGGGGACGAACATCATCTTTACAGAGGTTGGCTATCAGAGCACGGACGGGACGAATAAGACTCCGTGGTACACTGACCCTGCTGCTAATCCGCTTGATTTTCAGGAGCAGGCCGACTGCTACGAGGCCCTGCTCAATCAGTGCAAGCAGCGCAATTGGTGGCTTGGCGCGTTCTGGCGGAACTGGCAGACCGATCCAAACGCCGGCGGCCTGAGCGACCCGTACTGGACGCCGCAGAATAAGCCCGCCGAGCAGACGCTTGAGGATTATTACGGTGCGACGTGGCGATGGAATGATGATTTTATCGCGGTGTTTGTCGATGCCGAGGGTATCAATCGACATCCAGGCTCCACATATCCTGGTGAGCAGTTTGACGGTCAGGTATTGTCGGTGACAGATGTGGCCGGGCCGGGTGTGGAGATAGTCTATTCGCTGGTGGATAGTCTTGGCGCTCCCGTGGATAACTCGGTGGCCGGTCTGGAGGTCTGGAAGCCCGATGGGGCCAACTGGCTGGGACAGGGGCCGGCCAGCGGCCTGAGGCTCGTAGAGCAGTGGGCGACTATGCTGAATATGGACGCCTCCCCTTTCGAGAGCGTGGAAATCCCCGTTTGGTATGTCAACGGCGCAGGCGCGCTGGATGTTCGGGCATTCTGCGTGACGGGAACTTCAAGCGGGTCGTGGGTCGAGACACAGTTGGATTCGCAGGTGGTGACTCTGAATCAGGGCCAGTCCGCCGTTTTGAAGATCGACCTGACGGCGGCGCCGGACATTACGCGAATGGTGAAGGTGGGAGTCGTGGTCGAAGCGCACGACGCTGTTATGGAAGGCCGGCAGGCAACCCTGCGCGTCGGTGCGATAAATACCGCGGCGAATCAGATGACGGTCGTCCTGAGCAACTACGGGCCGAACAGCGACTACAGATGGAAAGACCTGGCCGGTCAGTTGTACAGCGAGGCATATCGCAGCAGCTACACCTATGGCGAGGCTCACGTACAGGTGAGCTTCGATACGGCTGGGACCGAACTGAGCGGCACGCTGACCGCGACGAATCTCAAGCCCAACTTCGCCTA
>CAYGZM010000298.1:0-3623 GCA_964354365.1 uncultured Pirellulales bacterium | reverse complement strand
TGGGAGGTTTGGAATGGCCGCAGGAACCGAAAGCGTTTGGGCGATTGACATAGGCAGCAACTCCCTGAAGGCGCTGCGTCTGAGCACGGAGCGTGGGGCGCCGGAAGTGGTCGGGTTCGAGAATATCCGGCACGGCAAGATTCTGACGGGAACCGGCGTAACCGACGCCGAGAGGGATGAGCTTGTCGCGCTAAGCCTGCGCAGATTTGTGACCAAGCATGACTTGAGCACGGATGATGTTGTGGTATCTGTGCCGAGCCAGAATAGCTTTGCGCGTTTCGTGACACTTCCTCCGGTCGAGCGGAAACGGATTCCGGAGATTGTGAAGTTTGAGGCCGTCCAGCAGATTCCCTTCGACATCAACGAGGTCCAGTGGTCATGGCAGCAGATGACGGACGATGACAGCACGGAGCTGAAGGTGGGGATATTTGCGATCAAGAACGAGATTGTCAAGGCTGTATTGGAGCATTTCAACCGTGAGGACATTAACGTAGGCTGCGTGCAGATGGCCCCTATGGCGCTATACAACTACATACTCCACGACCGTCCGGACCTGGTCAATTCCGACAGCCGTGCGACGGTGGTTCTTAATGTTGGAGCGGAAATAACGGACCTGGTTGTGTGCACGAAGTCTTCGGTGTGGCAGAGGTGCATACTGATAGGCGGGAACAACTTTACGCGGGCGATTGGCGATACGTTCCGGCTGGATTTTGAAAAGGCCGAGAAGCTCAAGCGTACGGCGCCCGTGAGCAAGTATGCCCGGCAGATATTCCAGGCGATGCGTCCTGTTTTCGCGGATTTGGCGGCCGAGGTTCAGCGGTCGCTGGGATTCTACAAGAGCGCGAACCCGAACACGAAGGTGGTTAAGATTGTGGGGATGGGCGGGGGCACAAAGCTTCGCGGTCTGCTGAAGTACCTCCAGCAGACGGTGCAGATGCCGGTTGAAAGGCCTGATTCGTTCAAGAAACTGGCGATAGGGCCGGGCGTGCCGGCGGCGAAGTTCGGTGAGAACGTTTGCGACTTCGGTGTTGTGTATGGTCTTGGCGTTCAGGGTCTTGGTCTTGGCGGCATAGAGAGCAACCTGCTTCCGCAGAGCCTGGTTCGTTCGATGGCGTGGGCGGGCAAGAGCCGGTGGTTCATCGGGGCGGCGTGTATGCTGCTGGCGGTTTCAGTGATGGCCCTGGGCAGGACTCTTTATGACAGAATGAGTCACACGAGGAACAACTCGGTTCGGCAGGAAATCAATATGGGTCTCGAGGATTCCAAGCGGGCCAGCCAGGATTTGCAGGATGCGCAGGCGAAAATCGACGCCCATGAAGCCGCAATAAAGAATGAGTTTGAGCGTTTCAAGTATCGTGAGGTGGTGCCGCTTTTGCATGAGACAATACTGTCGGCCCTGCCGAACGCGCGGAACAACCGCGCCCAGGCCCAGCTTTACGAGGCGTTCAGCAGGGGCGACGTCGAAGGGGTAACGCGTGTTCCTCGCAAGGAGCGAAGGCAGTTGTTCGTGACGAATATGTCGGCGTATTTCACAAAGGATCTTTCGACGGCGCAATTCGGCGGCGCGGAGATGCGTCAGACGACGAGCCAGCGCACTCTGAGCGGCATCGGGCGAGGGGGAGAGGATAATATCCCGATGAGGGGGTGGGACCCGTATTCTCCTTTGGCGCGGCCTGGGCCGAGCTACAGCCCATCGTATCCGGTGGGGCCGGGACTTGGCCAGGGCCAGCCGGTTGTTGAGGAGAAGAAGGCCGGGTTTGTGGTGACTATTTCGGGTTACAGTCCATACCAGAGCATCGAGGCGCTGATAGATCCTCCCGGGGCAGGGGATCAGCCGGACCAGTGGGGATTTGTGACTCGCCTGCTGCACCTCGGCGACCTTGTTGCCGACGGGAACAGCCTCTTCGAGCTTTACGGAAAGGGTAACCCGGAGCACTTCCTGCCGGAGGTGGGTGAAGTTGAGGTGGATGGGGCGAGCGGATTGGGCGGGACAACAATGATGCCGGCGGGGATTGGCGAGCCGACCGTGAGATACGCACCGGCGGTCGCGGTAAGGCCCGGCTACGGCAATGAGCAGG
This sequence comes from uncultured Pirellulales bacterium, assembly GCA_964354365.1. GTDB lineage: Bacteria > Planctomycetota > Phycisphaerae > Sedimentisphaerales > Anaerobacaceae > CAYGZM01. Next base: position 1,545 of record CAYGZM010000298.1, on the reverse strand, counting down.
CCAACGTAGTTCTTGTTGACCCGATGACCAAGGAGACCATCAGCAGGGTGCCCGAGCTTGACGCGAACGGCAATCTGAAGCTCGTTCGGGGCAAGCCTGTTTATCAAGTGAACGACCATTGGTTTGTGCTGAATATGAAGTTTGCCTGGCGAGATGCGCCGAAGGCGCCGGAGGTTGCGCCCGGATTTGGGGATTCGATGTACCCGGAGGGCACAATGGGGCCGTCTATGGCCCCGGTTCCGAGCACTTCGTACACGCCGACGACTCCCAAGGCGCCGAGCAAGAGAAAGACGTCACCTGATATAGACTTTTAGGTTGGTGGACCCCGATGGATATACCTGATATCAAGATCATCCTGCAGAAGCTGAGTGTTCTGAAGAACAACGTTTCGCTGTTGGTGTCGATAATCATAGCGTTGATTGCGGTGCTGCTCTTCATACCGGCGAAGCTGTGGAGCAGCAGCCTGAAAGAGCGCGTGAGCCGGACGAGCGTTATGATGGGCAACAAGGTAAGGTCCGAGCTGAGGGATGCGGTTTCCCGCGAGCAGGGCAAAGAGGTTGCCAAGCGCGAGGCGGTGTATCAGAGCGATGCGAACCAGATAGCTATTCTTGCCAGGCAGAGCACGGAGCGCGAGCTGCTGAGCTACGACATATTTCCGTCGCGCAAGGACTCGTCGGCGTTGATTTTCAAGGTATTTGGAGAGCGGTATCGAGAGGGCATTGATGGGACGTTGAAGCGTATGAACGCGAATGACTGCCCCACGGAGGCGGAGCTGAGCCGGGGCGTGACGAATGCTTCTGCGAGCCCGTCATCCGGCGGGGCCATGCCGCCATCTTTTTATTCCGTTCCGTCGCGCAATCCTTATTCGAGCTCGGCGCGCAATCCTTATTCGAGCTCAGCGGGCAATCCTTATTCGAGTTCGGCGCGCAGCCCATATTCCCGGCCCGGCGTGAGCGCTTATGATATGTCATCGGGTGCGGCGGGCGGCGTCGAGTCCACTATCCGTGACGAGATTTGCCTGAGCAGGGCGAAATCGTGCTCGGTTTATGGAAATCCGTTAGACGTGGCCGGTTATGCGTTCTGGGGAGAATACAAATACGACGTCCGGCCGGAAGACGCGATTCAGGATTGCTGGTATTACCAGCTTGGTTACTGGGTGATCGAAGATGTTTTTGCCACAATAAGCTCGATGAATTCGGGTTCGAGCGACGTTCTGACGGCGCCGGTGAAGCGCGTGTTGAGCATTGGATTCGGGGGCGGCTCTATTGGCGGCACGAGGTCTGGCTCACCGTATTCGCCGTACGGGGGCCGGCCAACAATGTCCTCCGGAACGATGGTTGGGGGCGAGAGACCGAGTTATGTTACTGGGCTGCAACCGGGACTGGCGGTTGATTCGTGCACGGGGAGGGTGAGCGACGGGAATAATGTTGACGTTATACATTTCAAGGCGGCGGTGGTGGTAAGCGTGAAGTCTATTCTGCCGTTTATGAAGGAGCTTTGCAGCGCCAAGCAGCACAGGTTCAACGGCTTCTTCAATGAGCTGGG
>CAYGZM010000297.1:0-3673 GCA_964354365.1 uncultured Pirellulales bacterium | reverse complement strand
AAACCGCTATCGAGAATGCGTTCGTTCGTTTGCATCCCTTCCAGGTCCTTGACAAAACGTACCTCTCCAGGCCCCGGTTCCGCCAGAGCGGGCCCGCTTGTGGCAATCGCTATGTCTGATACCGTATCTGGTTGATGCGCTCGTCGCTCCTGCGTCTTGCGAAGAAGAGGCAGATAGAAAACCGCACCGGCCATAACAACTAGCGCCGCTGCCACGGCAGTCAGTTTGTATATCGGCTTGCCCCAAATAGCCTTCTTGATAGAACTGCGCCGAACATATGTTTCAGCGGTTCTCCGCGCCTCCAGCACCCTCGCAAGCACCTTCTTGTCTGCGTCGGGATTGATGAAGATATCGACGCCTCTAATCAGATTCTCTATGTCTTTGGCACGTTTCATTCGTCCGGCTCACTATCCAAGATTGAACGCAGCTTCTCGATTCCATACCGGTACCTGCTCTGGACGGTGTTCAAAGATACTTTCTGTGATTGGGCTATTGCCCTGAATCTCATCGCTCCGTGCACATGCAGTAAGATTACCTCACGTTGTTCGTACGGAAGCTGTGCAAGTGCGTCGTTTAACTTCTTAAATTCTTCGCTGTAACTTGCCCACTGCTCAGGCGTCTTCGAATCCGAAGGCACCCCAGCGCCTTTGTCAGTTCCAACCTTCTGCTGCCTTCGCCCGGCCCTGTATCTGTTGCGCACCCGGTTTGCGACGCTTGTGGCCAGGTAGCCATGGAGATTGCCGCTGACTCTTAGCCTTTCACCAGACTGGGCAAAGGATACGAAGACATCCTGGACTATATCCTCTGCGGCCGCCGTGTCATTCACGAGGGCAACCGCAAGCTTGAGCAGAGTGCTTCTGTACTTTTCGTATATCCGGCAGAGAGCGTCCTCGCTGCCGTTCTTAAACCGCCATAGTAGCAGGCTATCCTCTACCATCAGAATCTTATGTACTTGCTTTCGAACCGGCTCTTGTTTCATCCTGTAGTACACGCGAGCCGCTATTTTAGTCTAAGAGAACGAGTATTTCTTCAAAGATTCTTGACGCCTTGCTAAATGAATGTGCGGCGTTGAAGGAATATCCGACCAGAAAGGCCCATCGGCGTCACCAATTCACGCTACCAGCTGCGATAGAAATGTGCGTTTGGGCTATAATGCGCTCCGGTCGGCATCACATTTCCTTGTTTTGCAGGCATGCGTGGTCTCCAACAAAACGTCTGCATAATCCATCCCTGGCGGCTTGTAGCAGGCGTGCGCCAGTGCAGCAATTACGGCTTTGACATGCATGAAAAGGCCTTATCGGTTGCTGCTTGCGGAGTACTCCTCCAAATTGTATGATAGCGATCCGATCAAGAAGATGAGAATTGATTGACCAGAAAAGGAACACAGGTGTCAGAATATTATCATATGAGAACACGAATCATTTTTACCTTACTCATTTGCCTCGTTGCGCCAAGCCAGTCGCACCCAGCAACCGAGGACTCGAACTGGCCGCAGTTCCGCGGACCAAACGCCTCCGGCGTCAGTATCAACGCCAACCTGCCGGACAAGTGGTCCGCCACGGAAAACGTGGCGTGGAAGACGGATCTGCCGGGACGGAGCTGGTCGTCACCGATCGTCTGGGGCCACCGCGTGTTCCTCACCACCGTCGTGAACATGGGCGAGTCCGAGCCGCCGAAGAAGGGGCTCTATTGGGGGGGCGAACGTCCTGAGTCACCCAAGTCGGAGCATCATTGGAAGGTGGTCTGTCTCGACCTCGCGACGGGTACACTGCAATGGGAAAAGACGGTTTATCGAGGCGCGCCCCAAACATCCATCCATCTCAAGAACAGCTATGGCGCGGAGACCCCCGTGACGGATGGCGAGCGGGTTTACGCCTTGTTCGGCAACCTGGGTGTGTTCACCTTCACGCTCGAAGGCGGGGAGATTTGGTTCAAGCGTCTGGAGCCGCGTAAGACGCGCTACGGCTGGGGCACCGCGGCGTCACCGGTATTGCACGGGGGGCGGCTGTTCATCGTGAACGACAACGAGGACCAAGCAGAACTGTTTGCCCTCGATGCGAAAACCGGCAAGGAACTCTGGCGCATGGATCGTGACGAGAAGAGCAACTGGGCCACCCCGTTGGTCTGGGAAAATGGCCAGCGCGCCGAACTCATCACGCCCGGCAGCCGCGCCGTCCGCAGCTACGACCTCGACGGCAGACTGCTCTGGTCGTTCCGGGGCATGTCAAACATCGCCATCCCGACATCGTTTGCGGGCGGCGGTTTGCTGTTCATCAGCTCCGGTTATGTTGGAGACAAGCTCCGTCCGCTCTACGCCATCCGCCCCGGCGCTAACGGCGACATCACGCTCCAACCCGGTGAAACCAGCAACGAATTCATTGTCTGGTCGAATCCGATCTCCGGGCCGTACAATCCTTCTCCGCTCTTCTACGAAGGATGCCTCTATGTACTCTACGATCGTGGTTCGATAAGTTGTTTTGACGCCAAGAGCGGCCAGGTCCTTTACGATCGCCAACAGTTACCAGACGGTTTGGCCTTCACCTCGTCCCCGTGGGCAGCGGGCGGGCAAATCTTCTGCCTGAATGAAGACGGTGTTTGCTTCGTGCTCCGCGCCGGCGAGAACTTCGAACTGCTGCACACCAACAGACTGGCCGACGATGACATGTGCTTGGCCACGCCCGCGCTGGCCGGCGATCGACTTCTCATCCGCACCGCCACGCGGCTCTATTGTATCAGGACGAGTAGACAAGCTCAGAAGGAAGAGCCGAAATGAGCGATCACGAATACAATCTGGCGATGAGACGGAGGATTATCATACCTGGGGAAGAGTTTTCCGCCGCCCCAACATCCCAGGCACACCGAGCGGAAATCCGCATTTGTACTTGGAGAGTCCATTGACATGAGGCTATCGTGCACATACGGTGGTTTGGAGTAGTATGCAAGCATGAAGTTCGTCAAGATACATGCCAAATGCAGCTTGACCAAGCGTGCTACATAGTACAGGAGAGTTCATGTCATTCGGGTGTAGACACGGATTAACGGCACACGCGGGTATCTGTGCGACTATTATGCTTATGTCCAACTTTGCAGTAAACGGTGAGCAGGAAAAGGTCAACTGGAATCAATTTCGCGGCCCCAATGGACAGGGAGTAGCGCAATCCGATCGCATTCCGTTTCATTTCGGTCCGGACACGAATGTTTTGTGGAGAACCACGGTTCCTCCGGGTCACTCGTCTCCCGTCATTTGGGATAATCACATCTTTTTTACCGCCAGCGACCCAGTTAACCCAAAGGAACTTGTTACGTTAGCCATCAATCGTGAGAAGGGCAAAATCCTGTGGCGACAGGTTGTCCAGGCCGAAACACAAGGAAGGTTTCATCCACTGAATAATCCGGCATCTTCCACGCCGGCCGTGGACGATAAGCACGTTTATGTCTATTTCGGGACCTACGGGCTGCTTTGTTACGACCATGGGGGAAACAAGGTCTGGCAGCGTAGAATCGACACGCCGGAAAGCAAGTATGGAATGGCGACCTCGCCCATATTGTATAAGGACACAGTGATCCTGGTTTTGGACGGCGACGGTGGTTCCTCCCGTTTGCTGGCGGTCCATAGAGACACCGGTGAGACGGTCTGGGAACAGCCGAGATCGTTGTTCAAGGCCGGCTGGTC
>CAYGZM010000296.1:0-3682 GCA_964354365.1 uncultured Pirellulales bacterium | reverse complement strand
GAATAGCCCCAAGGGGATTCGAACCCCTGTTGCCGGGTTGAAAACCCGGTGTCCTAGACCTGCCTAGACGATGGGGCCAACCGAGTTTACTCCATACTGATCGCTTCTTCCGGACAGGCATCGACGCAGACCCCGCAATCAACGCAGGCTTCCGCATCAACAACCGCCTTTCCTTTCGAAATGCTTATGGCCTCGCTTGGGCACTCTGACACACACGTCTCGCAACCAGTACATTTCTGCTGATCAACCTTAGCCGGCATCTACGTATCCCTTTCAAAAAACCAAGCACCTGCCAACAACGGAGCAGGGAATGATACAAGGGTACGATGATTTTACAAGAAAAATCTTGAGCGAGCGGGAGGGAGATGGCAAAACATCGCTCCCGATCGTCCTATTTCTCTTTCACACGCGGTGGTTTGACAGATTCGGCCGGGGTTGATGGATTTTCAGGCCCCGGTGATTTCGGACCGGCAGCCCCAAGTGCGACCGCCATCGCGCGAACGTGTTTGTCCGGATCGTAGGTGGCCGACCATTCAAGAACCTTGTCGAACTTTCCTTTCTGCGTCCTTGCCAGCAGGTATATGGCCATCATGCGAACCGGCCAGTTGCTGTTATTCAGGTTCTCGGCAACCGCAGCGGCAATCTCGCGGTCCATAGGAAGGTAGAGCATGTCGGCCATCGTATGCACCTTGACAACCCACTCGCCGTCGCCTGGGTTGCGCAGCAGCCCCGACTCGTGTACGAGCGAATTCTTGAACATTGTCGGCATCCAGTCGGCATACATAAGCTCGTAAGGAGGCTTACGATTGGACATGGCGTACTCTTCCATCAGCAGGCCGATGAAAAGCTCCGCGGTTTTGATTTTCTGGCCTTCCTGCCCTTCGGAGATGAGATTGAAGCGGTTTCTGAGGTATTTGCTGGTAAGTTCTATGCCCGGGCGCTTGACAAGCAGCTTGATCGGCTCGATCTTTGCCAGCCTGTTGGCTACCTGCCCCGGAGCGGCGACTACCGGATCTATGTAAAGGGTGAACTCTATATCCAGAGAGGCCTGCGGGTAGGTTTGCAGAATCCGCCTCAGCTTGCCTGTAACGAGCTTAACCGGGATCAGGACGTTTCCACCGGGGCTGATAAGGTAATGGCTGCGGACCTCTTTGGACACAAGTCCCGGTATCTTCATCGCCAAATCTCCGCTAACATCGGCATCGACCCTGATATTGCCTGCGAACAAGCCGTCATCGCTCACAATAAGAGGCTCGGATGAGTTGTTTATTACCGCGACTAAAGCGCCAAATTCGCTGCCATAGGGAAACTTATTGCCGCGCATGTTGAATTGAATCGAGAATATCTGCTCCGGCGGAGTAAACTGCGGAACAAACGATTTGCCGAAGGCCTGCTCGAGCATATTGAGCAAAACGTCGGCATCAACCGGCGGGATGTACTCGCCGCCCTGCTCGGTGAGCACCACTTTGGCCCGTTCGGCCTCAAACGAACCCGGGTCCCTGGCAATTGCCGACTTTAGAGTGTCTTTCGCAGCATCCTTGTCGCCGTGAGCTATCTGAATTTGCGCCAGCACCAATTCCGAAATCTGGCTTGGCTCGTTCTTCTCAATCAGGGCCTTGGCATACTGCTCGGGCTGCTCATTCATCATAAGCGCGTATGCCAGAATACTGGCCGCCGACGGCGTATTGGGCTCCATTGCGTACGCCTTATTTGCCCAGTCAAAGACCTTCTGGGGATTCGGCAATGCGAAGCAGTAGAACCAGGCAAAATGCTTGGCAGTAACTTCCTGCGGACCGCCGTTAACCGCGGCCCCCGAACCGTTTGCTCCCCGAACTACCATAAGTAGCTGCCTGGCCTTTTCCTCAGCGGCCTGCAGTATCTGGGTGGCCCGCTCGCCATCGCCCAATTTCGCAGCGGCCTTGCCGGCGAGCGCCTCTAAGGGCAGGCTGAACCGACCGCTTTGACGCACCATACCGGCTATCTCCAGGCACTTGGCTTGGCTGCTTTTCGTATTGTAGCTGCTCATCGCCCAGGGGATATATATAGCCGCCGGCAACGGCTCAGACGGATAGAGATAGTTGAACAAATCGGCAGCGTATTGATACGCGTTCGCCGCTGTGTCGTAAAGCTCCAGCCGCTCAGCATACCGCCCCAGCGCCAAGGCCGCGTCAATACTGGACGGATCTTCGCGCAGAACGAGTCTGAGGTGTTCGAGATAGTACTCCGGTCCTAATTTGTCGGTGAACAGCTCCGCCAGCTTTTCAAATGCCCTTCTGTTATATTTGTTGCCCTTGTAGGCCTGCGTGAGGTAGAAGCCCGCTGCGGCCAGGTCAGGCTTCTCAGCCATTAACATACCGAGTTGAGCAATCAGCTCGGAGCCGACTACGGTGTTCTTGTTGCCGGCGGTCATTAACAGCTCCTCGAGAGCTTTCTCCCGCCCCTCGCGGGAGTTCTGCCTCTCAAGCAGGTACGTAACCGCCTTACGCACGACCCCAACGTCTGCGGATTGATCGACATAATCCGGGAGCAGGCCTCGCACTAGCTCTGAATGGTCGTTGCGGGAATCCCGACAGGCCTGCTCAATCAGCGTCGGGCGGACGTAGTCAGCACCGCTGTCCAGCTCCATGGCCGCCTTCAATAACACTATCGCCTGCTCAATCTCGGCCGCACCGGCACCCTCTAAGTTGGCCAGCTCATAGGCCGCGTCGTGAAGCTTCTGGGCAACCGACGGTGAATAAAGCCGCCCCTGCTCCGGTGCAGCGCCCCCTGAATCAATTGGCCCGCTCAGACCAGGCTCAAGTGTTGATTTCAGCTCACCATCGACCTTTGGGTCCTGCGCCCAAAGCGATAACGAGCACACCACGAACGGCGAAAACATTAGAAAAAAAACGACTTTGCGCATCTTTTTCTCCCGTTAAAGCAGTCTGGGACAGCCCATAATGATACGCGTCATTCTGAGTCCGCCACAGGCGGACGAAGAATCTGGCCTACGCAGCCCGGATGCCTTCCGCCTGCAGCGGACCTCAGGCGGATTCAGCATAACAGCTCATCAGAGCGTGTTCCACAGAGCAATAGCAACGAAATTGTTTATTATTACTATATTTCGGGCAATTGTCATTTTCGGCTTTAGACATAATGAGAGCTTAACTTATGTATTTTCGACAGTTTAGCACACCGATCCCGGCTCACACCGGCATCCGACACTCGTTGCTCTCGCCGGAACCACGCCTGCCGTGTATCAACCGAGCCAGCCAATCTCCGGCTTGAACCGAGAATAACACTCTGGCCAAGTCCTATAACATCCGGCTCATCTTGTCAGAATACTGAGCCACAAGTCTCATCGCACATCCGCAGATCTACCCTGGAATAGCCATCTGGACCTCGTAAAAGAACGGTCTGCCAAAAAACCGCCAGCCCCGCCTTGTCGCCGGGGCCAGATGCGGTACTCTCGTTTCAAATGACACTTGTACCGAGGATTGGTTCCCAGACAGCTCGTCCGGGAATCACTTCCCCGGGCCTCAAGGCGTCGATTTGCGCCCTTCTCGCACTCGGAACAGACCACCGCTGATGGTCTATTGGCTGTGGCGTTTGCCGCCTCTCAGCATAGAAAGCATCTTCACTCGCAGAAGTTTTGCCGCCACTATGTATGCAGCAGCCGCGGAGGGCACAATCGCAGCAAGTC
>CAYGZM010000295.1:0-3702 GCA_964354365.1 uncultured Pirellulales bacterium | reverse complement strand
GTCATACCTGCGAAAGCAGGTATCCAGTAGTGTGGCGGGTGAGTGGATTCCCGCTCCCAGATCGGAGTCGAGGACAAGTTTCGCGGGAATGACACACTGCGCTATATTGCTGTCGCATAAGGACTTATCGTACCGTTTTCTTGAAAAGTGGTCAGTTTGAGTTACCTGAAAACCGCCACGCCTATCCCATAAAAACCGCACTTCATCTGAAATATCCGCATATTTCGCAAATATTTGACTTTTCTTGAGCAGCCCGCGAGAATATGCTAAAATACAAAGTCGTTTTTGGAGGTATTTTTGGGTTGGACAAACTGCGTCAGACGCTCCAGGTCAGAAAAGAGCGGGCCATCCTGGTGGCCGCCTTCCCCCGCAACTACGCCTACGCGGACGACTTGGCCGAGCTTACTGCACTGGCTGAAAGTGCCGGCGCCGTCGTTGTTGACAAGTTCCAGCAGAAAGTCCGCTCCATCAACGCCTCCACGTACATAGGCAAAGGCAAGGCAGACCAGCTCCGGGAACGCGTCAAGCGTTTCGATGCCGACGTCGTCATATTCGACAACAATCTTTCCCCAGGCCAGATCCGCGGACTCGAAGAGATTACCGAAATAAAGGTCCTCGACCGAAGCGAGCTCATTCTGGACATCTTCGCCACCCGCGCGAAGACCAAACAGGCCAAGCTGCAGGTCGAGCTCGCCCAGCTCGAGTACACGTACCCGAGATTGGTTCGCATGTGGTCTCATCTCGACGCCGTTGCAGGCGCAGGCGGAGCAACCGCCGCAGGCGCCGTCGGAGGCATAGGCACCAGAGGCCCGGGCGAGCAGCAGCTCGAAATCGACCGCCGGCTCGTTACCAGGAGAATCGCCGACTTGAAAGATGAGCTTGCAAACATCGACAGGCGCAGGATGCGAGAGATTGACGGCCGAAGAGGCCTGTTCAAAATCTGCATCGTCGGATACACAAATGCCGGCAAGAGCACCCTCCTGAACACGCTCACCGATGCGGGCGTCCTCGTCGAGGACAGGCTCTTCGCAACCCTCGACACCCGCACGAAAAAATGGTCCCCGGAAAAAGGCGCCGAGGTCCTTATCAGCGACACCGTCGGTTTCGTAAGGAATCTGCCCCATCAATTAGTCGCATCCTTTAAGGCAACCCTCGAAGAGGCCGTCAACGCCGACTTGCTCCTGCATGTCATCGACGTCTCCAATCCCGACGCCCTAAAGCAGATTGAATCCGTCAACGCCGTCCTTGCAGAGATCGGCTGCGGCGAGAAGCCCATTCTGAAGCTCATCAATAAAATTGATATTGTCGCAAAGTTCGGCCAGCTTGAGATGCTGCAGACCCTCTTTCCAGACGCCATAAGCATCTCAGCCAAAACCGGCCTCGGCCTCGACCAGCTAAGCCGCGCCGTCGCAGACCGCTATAGTGGAGGCCAGGTCACCCTCCGCCTCACCGCCAGCCAAGCCGACGGTAAAATCCAGCACTTCCTCCGCGCACACGGGCGAATCTTAAGCGAGCAATATACCGACAGCCACGTCATCATTGAGGCAACCCTCGGCAGAAACCAGCTCCCAGCACTAAACAGCCTCCACCCACAATCACTCGAAATCCTTTCGCCTTAATCCTTGTTCTGCTCGTTTACTCGCTACTGCCCCTTGTCGGCTTGCTCCCACAAGAAATGTCTCAAATTCTCAAAAAAAAGATTAACGTCCCAAAGGTTGGGGGCAATCTGGTTGTTCAGTTCCGCAACAGGCAATAGCGTTTATCGCTTTATCCGCTACCAGCACAACGGCTCTGGGAGATTCTGGGAGCCGTTTTATTACCTGCTGGCAGCCCTAATGCGATAAACGCTTTCTTACCCGATAGTGTTTTCCCCACAGACCTTGGGACGATACCAACGCCTTGCCGGATTTCTTCCTTGACAGTATCCGGCGATTCTGTGTATCATTGTGTTGTTCAAGGAGGTATGGTGAGAAGACTTTTCTTCCTGTCGGGTTTTCGTCACTTTGAACAGGGATCGTTGTTCTCAGTCCAGAGGCGGCGTGCATTCAAGTAGCACCCTGCCTTTACGACCGGACAACTTGATTTGCAGGACAAAGTGAGCCGTAACGTGCGCGATACATCGTCCAAGAATAAGGTCCTTGCCGGCACACTCATTATCGCAGGCTGGGTCCTGCTGGCCTTGAATATCTGGGCGGCGCTGACCAACCCTTACTACGGATACCGCGCCCGTCTGGGACAGGGAACGGTCGAAATAGCTCTGGGGTATCTGATTCACCTAACCGTGCTCGGTCTCGGCGCCGTTGCCTTGAGCCTGGTCGCCTGGTTGCACTTCAAGCAGAGATACGGCAGGACCCTAATCGCCGCTGCCCTTATCATCATAGTCTTGTCCCTGTCATTGGCGCTTCCGGCAAGACCGCCCGCCCCCGCCGTCCAACGGACGCCGGAGTCGAATTCCGTTCTCCCACGTTCCTCCGAAGCTCTACCGGCCACCGACAGAATGGTGACCGGCATAGTCTTCAGCCAGGACAGGCCGTCTGCCGTAATCGGCTCGCAGGTCCTATATGAGGGGGACACAACGCAGGGGGTAACGGTCGTCAGAATCTACAGAGACAAAGTGCAATTTGAAAAGGACGGCGCGAAGTGGACCCAGGCTGTAAATGAAAAACCCGCGCCCCACTGGGAATAGGCTCATCCCCAAAATTCCCCCGCCGCAGGGGCCGGCTCGTCGGCCAGGCAGTACTCGGCCCTCCGTTCCAGGCGCTTGCCCACGAGTTATCCCACAGCAGGGACCCGTAAGTCACGATTCAGCCAGTACATACAACTATTGACCCCGACGGCACATTCTACCCCAAAAACTTTCGCGTCTCCCCCCTAAAAACCCGCCCTGTGGCCGGAAAATGCCGAAATTATTGGAACTTCCCAAAGATTACTTGACCTTACTCGGACGGGCTTGGTATAATAGATTAGTTTGGAATACCCGGTTAGTATCTCCAGATACGTTTGGAGGTTGGTCATTTCTGATGATGCGACAAGTGAAAGGAGAAAAATCATGTCGAAGAAAATCACAATTCTGGTAAAGATCTCTATACTAGTAGGGTTCATTGCAGTCTTGAGTAATCGCGCACAGGCCAATTGGAGCGAAACATTCGGCGGCAACGCCTTCGACCAGACCTGGGTGTGGGGGTGCTATCCGGACTTAACCAAGACCTTCACTCACACCACCAAAGATGGCCCGGATGACGATGATTACCTCAGTATGGATGAGACCACTCCATTCAATCAGGGCGCCGGGAGCTTCGGCTCGGCCTTCGGCATCGGCTTTGTTCAGTCTCAGACCTTTGCCGATGTGCGGGTCGCCACAGTCGTCAATGTTACCGGTGGCGCCTCATCCTTCTATCACGGGCTGGGAGCCAGAGCAGACTACATAATTATTCCGTTCCCTCCGCCCGCTCCTTATCCTGCTCCCGGCATACTAGCGACTCAGGCTTACGTAATGCACATCAACTGGGAGGATTGGCCGCCGTACCTGTCGATTGACATTGAGAAGGTAGTTGATAACGAGAACATTATGAGGCAGGGTTTCGACGTCAGGGTTCCTGGCCTGAATAACGCGCGCAGCTTCTACGCTGCGTTGGATGTCATAGGCGCCAATCCTGTCTATGTCACCGGCTATCTCTATGAATACGAGGGTGGTCCTCTCGT
>CAYGZM010000294.1:0-3710 GCA_964354365.1 uncultured Pirellulales bacterium | reverse complement strand
AAACGATGCGCCGTAAAAAGCGGCGGCGGCGCCGCCGATTGCCGAGGTAATGTGGTCGTAGCCTGGCGCGATGTCCGTCACGAGCGGGCCGAGGACGTAGAACGGAGCGCCGCGGCAAATCTCCTGCTGGATTTCCATATTATATTGTATCTGGTCGAAGGGCACATGGCCCGGGCCTTCGACCATAACCTGACAGCCTTTCTCCTGCGCCCTCTGCGTCAGCTCTCCGAGCGTCCTTAGCTCTGCGAGCTGGGCCTGGTCGGTGGCGTCGGCGATTGCGCCCGGGCGAAGACCGTCACCGAGAGAAAAGCAAACATCGCAGTCTGCCAGTGTATCACACAAATCGTCGAACATTTCGTAGAAGGGATTCTGCCTGTTGTGGTGCAGCATCCATTTGGCCAGAAGCGCTCCGCCCCGGCTGACGATGCCGGCAACTCGACTCTCGAGCAGGGGCAAATGCTCTTTCAACACCCCTGCGTGAATGGTGAAGAAATCGACGCCTTGTGCAGCCTGTTTCTCGACAATATCGAGGATCATCTTGTTATCAATGTCCTCAACATCCCTGCCCTCTATGACCTGATATATCGGGACCGTTCCAAAGGGAACGGGGCACCGGGCAAGCAACTGCTCTCGCGTCCGGTCGAGATTGCCGCCGGTGCTCAGGTCCATAATCGCATCGGCGCCGACGGCCAGCGCAACTTCCATCTTTTCGATTTCCGCTTCTATGGATGAGCGCACGCTGCTTGTGCCGATATTTGCGTTTACCTTTGTGCTTAGGACTCGGCCTATGCCAGCCGGTCTGAGGTTGGTCTTGAGGTGGAGCTTGTTGGCGGGTATCACGAGGCGTCCGTCTGCAAGCTCTGTGCGGATAAGCTCGGCCTCGATGTTCTCGGCCTCCGCGACAAATCTCACTTCGTCGCTTATTACCACTGTTCGTGCAATCTGTAACTGCGTCGCCATTCGGCATTTCCTGGTTTTCGCCACAGAGAAAGTGGGGAATGTTAAGTGTCTATAGTTCAAAGTGACTAAAGTGCCTAAAATACTGCAGGCTCGCTTCCAACCAACTTTAGTTCACTTTAGCTCACTTTAGCTCACTTTAGCTCACTCTTAACTCTCTTTGTCTGCTCGTGGCTTATCACTTTTGCAAGAAGACGTGGACGCCTTTCTTATTCGATGCAACGACGTCGAGCTTCCGGTCGGCGTTGATATCGACGACCTCGAACTGAGTTCCGACGCCGGAGTCATCGTCGATTTGGTGCGGGATGAATTCGACGGTTCCTTTCTGAGGCCGGCGCAATTCGAACCAGTAGATCACAGCCGGTTTGTCCGGGTCAACGTCGCCCGTGGGCCCGTGGGCCCAGAAACGCTTGCCGACCACGAAGTCTTTCACACCATCGCCGTTGATGTCAACCAGGACCATCGCGTGACTCTGGGAGAACAGCTTGGGGGCGATATCGTGCTGTTTCCACTCGATGCCTTTGTCGGTCCCGGCCTGCTCAAACCACCATATACCATAACTGTGGGCCGAGCTGGTAATGACGTCGCCGTCACCGTCACCATCAATATCATAGACGAGCATATCGGCACAACCCGGGCCGAGATTTGCGGGATGGAATGTCCAATTGGTTTTGGTGCGGTCCTGCGGGGCTTCCCACCAGCCATTGGTAAAGAGCACATCATTTCGCCCGTCGCCGTTGATGTCGCCGGCGCCCAGGCCGTGGCTGTATCTTTCCGTTCCGGGGGCGTTGGGGCCGGCAATTGCGTGCATATTCCACAAACCTTCGAGGTCTTTCGGGATGCTAAACCACGCCATTATTCCCTGTGGTCGGACTGCAAAGAGCAGGACCGGTCGGCCATCGCCGAGCAAATCGACCATAATAGGCGTTTCATTGCAGGCGCTATCGACGACTATGCGTTCTTTCCAGCGGCCCGGGTTATTTTTTGGGTTTTCATACCATCGGCAGGGTTCGCCCGGCATTCCGATGACGATTGAATCGACCCAGCCGTCGCCATTGACATCCTGGGCGAAATTAGCGAAGCATTGGCTATAGCCTTTTGCGCCATCATACTGGCCGACGGGGCGAAGCTCGTGCATCTTCCAGTCGGGGGCTTCATACCAGACGTCGCCGGCGATGACATCCATTTTGCCATCGTGGTTGACGTCACCGACCGCGACGCCTTCTGAGCGGAAGGTTTTGTCGAGTACGATTTTCTGGAAGCCGACCTGAGCGGCCGGAGCCGGTACGGCAAGCAACAGCACCGGCAATATCACCACAATCAGTCTTGTCTTCATAATAATCTCCTATACCAGATCGTGTTTGAAAACCGCCCTATTATAACGTGGCGGAAAGAACGAGGAAAGAGATATTCAAGAGTTCCCGCCGGGCAATGGGGGTGAATGTGGGCATCGGCGGGTTAGCACCCGGCAGCCGGTTTGGGTAACGAGGACATCGTCTTCGATCCGTACACCGAGTTTGCCGGGGATATATACGCCGGGCTCTACGGTAATGACCTGGCTGGCCTCGAGCTTTTCTGCCTTGCTATCGGCCTTGAGGAAGGGCAATTCGTGAATTTCCAGACCGAGACCGTGTCCTGTGCCGTGACCGTAAACGGGCAGGCCGGCGGCGCGAATGACATCTCGTGCGGCGGCATCAACGGCGGTGAGCTTGATGCCCGCCCGTATCGCCTTTATGGCGGCGGCCTGGGCACGCTCAACAACCTCGAAGACCCTACGGTAAAAAGCAATCGGCTCACCAAGCGCGAAACATCTGGTAATATCGCTGCAGTAGCCTTTGTATTTGGCGCCGAAGTCTATCAATACGGTGTCCTTCCGCTTGAGCTTTCTTTTGCCGGGCTGATGATGGGGCCGGGATGCGTTCGGACCGAAGGCGATAATTGTGGCGAAGCTGTTGGTCGCCCCGGCCTTGCGAATCTGAAAATCGAGCGCGCCGGCCAGCTCGATCTCGGTTATGCCGGGCTTGGCGTGAGGCAGGGTCCGGCGCAAGGCCTGGGCCGCTATGGAAACAGAAGCCCTGATGGCGGCCACTTCGGCGCCATGTTTGCGGCTGCGCACGGCTTCAATGACGCCCGCAACCGATTTGAGCCGGGCCTTGACGTGCTTTGTCAACGCCTCAAAATCGGCAAGCGAGATGGACTTCTCAACGGTTATCGTCCGCACCGATCTTAGCCTTGCGGCGAGCTTTGCGACGGCCTGGGCCATCGAGGCTGTCCGCTCAACGATGGGGCAGCTCGGACATTCCTTGCGGGCCTGCTCGGTGTATCTGCTGTCGGTCAGCAGATACGTGCGGCTCCTGGTTATTGCCGCCCAGCTATCCTCGCCCATAAAGCCCGTCGTGTAGGTGACATTGGCCGGCTTTGTTATGATAAGACAGCTTATCTTTCTTCGGTTCAGCTCGCACCGAATCGCGGCGATGCGCTTGGTGATTATCTGCCGGTTCATTCATAACTGATTAGCAGCAATACGATAAAAAAGCAAAGTTTTTTCCAGATGATGTTTGGCTTTGGCCGGTTCTATTAGTATATTTTTATCAGAAACACATGGCTGGGGAGGAGACAGGCGGCCACGGATGGCAGTATCCATCGCCGGTGTTTTCCGCAAGGGAGGAAAATCGGCAACAACATATTCTTCCGGTTTGGACGGTTATCGCCGTCCTTTTTTTATGCCTTGTAAGACCCGCCTATTGCCATTA
>CAYGZM010000293.1:0-3716 GCA_964354365.1 uncultured Pirellulales bacterium | reverse complement strand
GAACGGTATCGGCGAACTGCAGGCCGTTCCACGTGCCGGAGACGCCCGGCGTGCGCGTGAAGCGAAGCAGCTCATACTGCAAACCTTGCGCCACAAGGCGACCTCTGATGACCATTTTCGCGTTCGCCTCGAAGAAGACCGTGGTGCCGGGCATTATGGTAAGCGTGGCGCCAAATGGTATGGTCATTTCACCCGTAATACGGTATGGGCCCTCTTGCGGCGTCCAGACCATATCAGGCGGGTCCTGGTTAAACCAGAAGTATCCCTGGTCGGTTACCGTCAGGTCAGGGTCGGCCTGAGCCGCCGGATTACCTGCGTCAATGCATGGAGAGCTTGCTTGGAGCCGGTAATCGTGATTACCCGAATCAACGAACAAGGGGTCGCTGTTGATATTGCCGGCGCCGGGCCATACCTCGCCAAATACATTGGAGTAGGCCACATGGACGTCCGACGCAAGGTATGGGGTCTGGACGTCAATGGGATTGGTGGCGTCGATAATGGAATTGGTGACATTCCAGGTGATTGTGCCGCTCGTATAGCCGTATTTGTTGTGGGACTGGATGCCGTAATCTGTGTAGCCTGAGATTCTGGACGCGACAATTGTCGTGTGGTCGATATTGACGACAGCCGTCGAGCCTTGTTGAGCCTTGGCGGCAATGCTGGCGACTGTCGGGTCCTCAGGCGCCTTGTTGTTTTCAACCACGAGACAGCGCGTAATGGTGGTCTGCCCACCGAAAGCGCTGATGCCCTTGTCTTTGCAGTCGCGGATGATGAAGTCCTCGATGGTGACGTTCCCGCCATTCAAATCAATGCCGTCGTCGTCCATATTTGCCGCCACGCCTCGCCGCAGAATACAACTCCGCCCGGACCCCTGCGGGTTAATATAGATGCCGTCGGCATCGTTGCCGGCGTGCATATCCGTAATCCAGCCGTCTTCAAAGAGAATCGCGGTGCCGGATATCTCCGGCCCCATAATCGACCGCGCAAACAGACAGTTGCGGAAGGTAAGATCGCAGCCGGAGGTGGCGTGCATGAGCTTGCCCGCATTGTCGGTCAACGATGCATGGTCGAAGACCAGGGTCGTATTCGACGCGCGGATGGTCGGTCCGGTGTCGGAGTGGCCGATCCGCGGCGAACGGTTTGCCTGTGAAATGTTCGTATAGCGGAACGTCGAGGACGCGGCATTGGTGAAATCGATTTCGCCCCAGTTCCGGCCGGCGGTATAGGCGGTAATGGTAACCGGCGAATTCGCCGTGCCGAGCGACTGGATGGCCCCGCCAACATCGATGTCCGTCGCGTTCTCACCCGAAGAAACGCCGTCGATCAAGACAAGGGCGCCCGGCTGCAGCGTCAGAGTCACCCCGGCGGGAATCGTGTAGTCGCCCCCGGTGATGTGATAGATGCCGCTCCAAGCTGCCGAGCTTCCAAGTGTCCCCGATACGGCATTGACCGGCCGGCCGCTCCAGTCCGTCAGGGCTTTGTTCACCTGAATACCCATTACATCCGCCGTCAGGGTGAAGTCGCCGCTGCCGGTAAATGTCACGAAGGCGCTTCCCATGCCGTTGTATAAGGTGACCTGATTTGCGGACATATTAACAGCCGGATTATTGTCGGAGAGCATCGCGACCGCATTCCAGATATCGCGCCGGACAGTGCCGTCATCGGCCAGAAGCTCAACACGAACCAGAACCGGAACGCCCGGCAGGTAACTGTCACGAACGATTACGTGGAGGTTAAGACCCGGGTCCGCATCGAGCGGCCCGGCGGCGGGTAATCCTCCACCGGCCTCCTTCGGGTAGTCGTTGGTCGAGCCGGTGTCATACCATATATCGATATATCCGTTTTCAAGCTCATTGCCGGTTCCGTTGGGACCGTCAAAGGTCTGAACGATAATACGGTTGATGCCTGGGTTCAAGCCCGTGCCGCTGATCGACCACTGGCCATCAACGGGCAGCCAGCCCGCCGGCTCGCCGTTCACCAGAACAGAGCGAGTCTTGATGGCTTCGGCAGTGCCGGACAGTGTACATGTGTTAATGGTTGTACGATGATAGCCGCTAACCAACGGCAGGTCGCTATTGATGGTAAATGCAGACGGTATGTGCAAAAGAACATACGCATTGCGCCGCACGACGAAGTCTTTCATTTGCTGGATCCTGCTGGCGGGCACAAAGTCGCCTAAAAACTCATCCAGGAACGGATTCATCTGCTCGGGCGAGAACGTCGTCTCAATCAAGCCCTTCAAATGGTAGTAATATCGCGGCACAAACTGAGGATGCTTGATGAAGCGATTTATCGTTGGGATATTGGCGGCCAGAAAAATATCGGCGCTTACGCTGCCCGGGTTCTGCCCCATGCCGAAGACCGAGTCCAAATCGTGCTGCACCAGTATAAACCGTGTGTCATTGAAGCCTCGATAGAGATAGTAGTCGTCGCCGTTGCCGTTGGCCAGAGTGGTCTCGGCATTGCTCAGCAGAACGTTGACGGCAATCAGCCGCAGCCACTGTTCCGCGTCCAGAACACGATTGACCTCTTCGACGTAGTTGGCCTCCGGCGTGGTGTCGAGAACATAACACAGCTCGATCAGGTCGGACCAATCATCGGCGCTTGCGTTTGTTTCCTTGAAGTAGTTCTGGCGATAGGGGCCGGGGGCAGCGCCTTCATAGCGCAGGTCCGCCTGGTGTGTCACCCGCATTGCCTTGTAGGTATTGCCTTCGCCGTCGTCGGGGAAATGGTTGGCTGCAAAATCGTTGTCCACAGCCTCGACGTGAACATACGAGCTATACATCTGCTGGCCGGACTCAGCCAGGTTCTGTCCGTTGGTCCTTACCTGTACAGCGCCGGCCTCACACTGCGCCAGCCCCGACAAGCGAAAGACGGCGCTGCCGGCGGATTGGAGATATGTATATGCAGTGTTCAAATTGATTGCCGTAACATCGTTCCACGGGCGGTCGTGTGCGAAGTTCACATGGTAGTTGTTGGGCCAACGCTGTCGGGTGCCGTGTCCGCGATTTCGCACGCCCACAATGTAGCGCACCTTCATATCAACACCATCGACGCTGATGAAGGTGCCGTTCATCTGCGAATTGGGTCCTTCGAGGTTGCTGTGATTCCTCACAATGTCCTCCAGCCTGGCTCGCTCCATCTCGGTCATGATGATGTAGTATATCGGCTGGTCGTCCGCCACCCATGCTTCGGGGTCAAACGAACTGTCCACCTGATAGAGCAAATTGGTCACCTGCTCCGGCACCCCGTCGATAATACTTGGTGCAGGCCAGGTGCGAGAATTCGCCGTGAGGTCTCTGGCCTCAACGAAAAACTCGACAATTGCGCCGTGTGCGTAAGCAGGTATCTGTGCACCGTACAAACCGTCACCCGCAGCGCCGTCGCCATGCACCCCGTCGTCAAACATCAGAACATCGTTGTAATCGATCAGGTTATAATGTGGATAAATGCTCTCGTTGCCTGTATAAACCGACCGGTCAACGCGATAGTGCAGTCGAACCGCCGTAACTGCCGGCTGCTCGTCCATGATACGAGCCGTCACCGTCACGGGGTCACTCGGCCCGGGAATAATCGGAAAATGCTGCACATCCAGAATTAGAGGAGCAATATCACTGTCGTACACCGAGTTGGCCCTGCCCGGCGTACCACTGTCAATGTCGCTTGCCGACCAGTTCTGGCCGTACTCGTTGGATACAGCAGGATTGATCAATTCC
>CAYGZM010000292.1:0-3779 GCA_964354365.1 uncultured Pirellulales bacterium | reverse complement strand
ATTTCGACATAACCAGAGGGGCACAAGACAGGAAGTATTGCGACGGAATATTGGCACTGCTCGACAGATACAATCTCAAGGTCTGGGCCATAAGCGGCCATATAGTTGGCCAGCAGGTGTGCGACCCCAACGATTGCCGCTCCGACGCATTTGCTCCGCCGGAGTTTGCAGGAAAGCCGGGAGAGAAAAGGAAATGGGCTGTAGCAACTATGAAAGACGCCGCCCGGGCAGCCAGAAATCTGGGTATTGAGCTCGTAACCGGTTTTGTTGGTTCATCCATCTGGCACCTTATATACAGTTGGCCTCCGGTTACGGAAGAAATGATTGAGCAGGGTTTCCGCTATTTTGCAGAGATGTGGAACCCGATTTTCGACGTGTTTGACGAATGTGGAGTAAAGTTCGCCCTGGAGGTTCACCCAACCGAAATAGCCTTCGATGCAATTACCACAAAGCGTGCGATGGAAGCTGTTGGACGCCGTGAAGCCTTTGGAATCAATTTCGACCCCAGTCATCTACAGTGGCAGATGGTGAATCCGGCACAATTCATCCTTGAATTCCCCGACCGAATCTATCACGTTCACATGAAAGATGCAGCCATACAGTTGACCGGCAGGAACAGTATCTTGGGCTCACACCTCAGCTTTGGATCGGCCGAGAGAGGCTGGGACTTCCGTTCACTTGGTCGCGGTGATGTGAATTTCGAAGAAATCATCCGTGCCCTCAACCACATCAATTATCAAGGCCCGCTTTCCGTGGAGTGGGAGGATTGCGGTATGGAACGCGAGTATGGCGCAAAGGAAGCTCTCGAATTCGTCAGGAAGATCAATTTTGAGCCGTCGCAGGTTGCTTTTGATTCAGCGTTTGGCAATTAGGAAAGGAAAGACTCATGTTGAAACACGTATCAGTATTCGGTTTGTGCGTTGCGGCCATTGCGGTTCTGTCGGTCCCCGTATGGAGCGGGCAGCAGCGCGCCATCCCGCAGCCTGCCGGTGAGCAAGCCAAAACGGTTGCCTTTGACGGCAACGAAGCCCTGGCCGGCTGGACGATCACGGGCGGCGTGACCATCGACATGACAAAAGGCCGCGAGGGTGGGAACGGCTCGCTAAAGGTCGGTCCCAACGGCAAGGCCCTGCTGAAGCTCCGGGCCGGGGACGAGTCGGGCAAAGTCGAGTTCTGGGTCTATGACGACGGCGCCAGGCCCGAAGACCCCAAGGCCCATCGTCTCGGTCCGCGCTGGGGCATTGTCCAGGGCGATGGGAAACTGCTGGCCGTCGGCGTCCTCTACGCCAGCTACCTGGGTGGCGCCGAAGGTTACACCGCCACTGCCTGTGACGGCCAGGACTGGTTCGGCCAGTTGTTCTGGCTCGATGTGAATCGCGCGCCGGCCGGCTGGCACAAGTGGACGTTCGACTTTGATGCAGAGGATGGCCTCCGGGTCCTTCACAATGACCAGGAGGTCACCGCGGTGGATTCCGACAAGATCAGCTTGCAGGGCTTTAACGCCATCGCTATCTGGGGCGATACCGGCCAGGGCAACGAACAGACGGCCTGGGTGGATGACCTGTCCGTCACGTTGGGCGGGCCGGTGAAGATCGCCCCCAACCCGGGGGAGGCCGATCCGTACGACGAGAAGGCGCTCGTGGCGGACCAGACCGTCCGCCGGCCGGCAATCATTTATTCCCAGGACAACGCGCCCCCGGCGCCCAAGCTCGAAGAGCTGCCGCTGCGGGAAAGCGTTTCACAATATGGCATCACCTGGACGTTCGAGCGACCGGCGCGCGTCGGGCAGTTCGTTAACGGCGACTGGTATGTCGTCGGCCTTGTGACGATCACGACGATAGATCCCTGCCCGCTCTACGGCAGCGAGATACCGAGACGCCAATTGGACCGCATGGACAAGGAACGCCCGGAAGCTCAGCGCATCCGCAACGGCTTCATGCTCAACCCGCCGGCCAAAATGGAAGTCGCATACGACAGCGGCGTGCGAAACTGGTTCACCCCATCGCTCATTCAGAGGCTGCCCGTAACGATGAAGCCCGGCGATTCGCTTGTCTCCACGATCAGCATGCCCAAGAACCTGGTGCTCCATGCCCAATTGCGGAACAAGATCGAACGCGGCGTGGACGACAGCAGTCCGATCCGCACGGCCGCGATTTTGACCTGCGTGAACGAGCCCCAGCCGGCAGATGCCTTCCGGCCGGGCTTCTGCGACCGCCGGCAGAGGATATACCTGGCCCGGAACCTCAAGCGGGACCTGTTGCCGGTGGCTGCCGCGCCCAAGAGCATGCCCAAGGTCCAGCAGTATATCCGCTTTACCCAGCGGCCCTGGGTGGGAACGTGCTTCTTTGGCTTCGAAGAGCCTGTGGAGAATATGCCGCAGTATGGTCTGGAGTACGGCCGGGTAGTCGGCATCTCCGCATTGCTGCTCTGCACCGACATCGAGCCGCAGACGAAAGAGCCGCTGTTGGTGAGCTTCGTCCAGGTGGGCATCGACCTGGGCGGTATCGTCCGCGCGGGCCATACCGGCTGGACGGCCTGGGGCGGGCACGGCAGCGGGCGCAAATTGCCTATTGTCTTTGCCGGACTCCTTCTGGGCGATGATGAGCTGGCCAACGTCAACAAATCCTTCCCCAAAGTGAGCTTTGGCGAGGATGAGCAGACCGCCTACGGCGATTGCTGGACGGGGGCCAAGGTCGTCTTTGCGGGGCATTCGGGAATCGACGCGGCCACCGGGGCGGGCCGGTCGCGGGGCAGCGGCTGGGGGCCCTACGAGCATACGCCGCCTTCGCAGTGGAAGGACGGCCAGAACACCAGCGAGAGTTATCGCCGGTGCTGTACGAGCGTCGGCTGGGTCGCGCAGTCCCTGGCCCTGTGGCTCATGCACGCCGAGAACTTCTGGAACCACGAGGCCTTTTTCGATTACGTGGACCGCTGGATGTACGAGGACGACGCGGCCTTCGTGAAGACCGTCAAGGAGGCGACCGGCCGCGACCACGACAAAGAATGGGCGCGACAGGGCCAGGCCTGGGACGTGTTCGTCAACGAAATGTGGGCAAAGCACCGCCCGACTCTCCCGGCGCCAACCGACGGGTGGAAACAAGAGCACGATGACGCCTATTACCGTATGGCCATCGAAAGGTCGCAAAAGTAGGACGAGAAGACTATGCAAAGTCTTCCTACACATAGGGTGCTGCCGGAGATCACCGCTCCATCAGGCGCCCCGTTTGAAATTGGCTTTGTTTGGCTTTGTTTTGAGTAATGTTCGTTGTTCATTGTTCGTTGTTCTTTAGCATAAGCCTTTAGTGTTGTTGTACTTATGGTCATTTTGCCCATTTTGAAATTGGGTTTGTTTTGCATAATACAGGCCATGATTCTTTGGGAAATTGGGGTAAATACGCGATTTGGGAGATGGCGACAGTATTGAAGTAGATTTCTCCGCTTCGGCACGCTGGTAGCGTGCCTTCGGTCGGAATGACAGCGTGTACAGGACGTTGCGTTGGTTTTTTCCTTGAAGGAAGTGGGTTTGATTGGGTTTGTTTTTTCGAGTGGGACAGGGGCGGTTTGCTGCCATAAGTCCTTGTGGCACAGGAGGTTGTATTGGTTTTGCCGTTGTAGGAATTGGGTTTGTTTTGCATAATTGACTCATGAATTCGTGGTAAGCTGGGCAGGATGGGCGGTTGGGAGGAGACAGGAGACAGAATCCAGAAGAGGGATTCCCGATGAATCGGGATGGCCGGTTTACTGCGACTTCGCTTAAACATTGATCACCTCTATTTTGT
>CAYGZM010000291.1:0-3783 GCA_964354365.1 uncultured Pirellulales bacterium | reverse complement strand
ATTGCGACTGTTGGTCAAGTCCTAAGACGTCATTGACGGCAAATGGCGTTTGTGTTAGCCTACGTGCCTTTGCCAGGAGCTACAAAATGAAAATAGACTGTTTGGTGCTGGGTGGGTACGAGACCAACTGTTATGTCCTGCGCAGCAGCGACGCGGCAAAGGATTGTCTGGTCGTGGATCCCGGCCTTGGGTCCGAAGAGCTGATTGGATTTCTCCGGGAGCAGCAAATCACCCCGGTTGCCGTGGTCCTCACGCACGGCCATATAGACCATATCGCAGGACTGGGGGCATTGCGCCGTAGCTTCCCGGATATTGAGGTATTCATCCACGCGCTCGATGCCGAGATGCTCCTGGAGCCTGTCGCCAACCTCTCGGGTTTGATGGGACGTGCGTTCACCGCCGAGCCGGCTGATGTCTGCGTGGAGGATGGAGATTGCATCGAGCAGGCCGGCGTGAAATTGCAGGTGCTCCACACGCCCGGCCATACACCGGGCGGCTTATGTCTGTATTCAAGCGGGGAGGGCGTCGTTTTCACAGATGATGCGCTCTTTGCCGAGTCAATCGGGCGAACCGACTTTCCGGGCGGAAGTATGTCCCGGCTGGTCGGATGTATCAAGGAGAAGCTCTGCACGTTACCGGACGACACGGTCGTCTATCCCGGGCACGGCCCCTCAACAACAATAGCCCGGGAAAAAGCACAGAACCCCTTCCTCCAATAGCGAAATCTTCTCCCGTGCCAGTTGTTGGCACAGCCGAGTTCTACCGTCCCATAATGAGCAGTCGTTTGCCTCTTCATACGGTTACACCTTGAAGAAGCTGCAATCCGCCAGATCCCAAGCCCCGTGGGGTGGCAAACCCGGAGGAATCCTCTATTGGATGGGATATGTACGGCGCAAATACAGGGTATTTCCGGCAAAGCCCCGCCTCAGTTTCACCGATATAGCTTGGGTAGGGTGGGGCTTGCCCCACCGGACTACGCGACCAATGGGGGTCCGTGGACAGGGCCTGTGTGGTTGTGGTCACTGTCTGCTAAAGAACGTGATACCAGAGGCGGGATGTTTTTGGGGGTGTTCTGATATGAGGTATTTGCGGGCGATAAGGAGATTCTCATTATGAAGACTATCGCCGCAAGTGAGCTGCGCAGGGCGCCATACATACTTCTGGCGATTTTTGTCATTCTGGCCGCTGGCATCGTCACCGCCGGATACCTCTACTATCGGCATTACAAAGAAAATTACCGGGTCGAGGTGGAGCGCCGGCTTTCCGCCATTGCGGAGCTGAAAGTGAACGAGCTGGTGCGTTGGAGAAACGAGCGTTTTAGCGATGCCGGCATATTTTACAAAAACGCTGCCTTTTCCGCTCTGGTGCAGCGCTTTCTCAAGACGCCGGATGACGTGGAGGCACAAGGACAGATTAGAACATGGCTAAGCCAGGTTCAGGCAGCCTGTAAGTATGACCGGGTTATGCTGCTGGACAATCAGTACTCCAAGAAGATGATAGTCCCCGACGGACCGGAGCGAATCACTTCCTTTGTTTCCCAGCGTGCGTCGGAAATCCTGCGATCGGGAAAGATAGCCTTTGAGGATTTCTACCGGAATGAGCAGAATCAGCGAATCTACCTGAAAGTCCTGGTTCCCATTCTCGACGAACCCAATGACAACCGGCCGATAGGTATCCTCGCCCTGCGCATTGACCCCGAGACTTATCTCTATCCCTTTATCAATCAGTGGCCGACACCCAGCCGAACAGCCGAGACGCTGATTATCCGCAGGGAAGGCAATGAAGCGGTGTTTCTGAACGAGCTCAAGTTTCAAAAGAACACGGCCCTGAACCTGCGGGTCCCGCTGGAAGAGAAAAAAGAACTGCCCGCCGTGAAGGCGGCGATGGGCCAGGAGGGAATTGTGCAAGGCATAGACTACCGCGGGATGCCTGTGATTGCCGCCGTGCGCGCCGTGCCCGATTCGCCATGGTTTCTCGTCGCCCGTATGGATACCTCGGAAGTGTACGCGCCGCTACAAAAAGAACTATGGGTGACTATCATTCTCGTCGGCACCCTGCTCACAGGAGCAGGTGCAGGTGTGGGTTTTATCTGGAAGCAGCAAAGCGCCCGTTTCTACCGGCAAAAGTGTGAGGCGGCAGGGGCGCTGCGCGAGAGCCAGACCAAGTATAAGACACTCTATGAGTCTTCACGCGACGCAATTATGCTGCTTGCTCCTCCCTCGTGGAAGTTTACTGCCGGGAATCCTGCCGCAGTCGAGTTGTTCAGGGCCGGAAATGAAGAAGAGTTCACCAGCAATGGTCCTTGGGATACATCCCCGGAATATCAGCCCGATGGACAGCTCTCCTGCGAAAAAGCCAAAAATATGATAGAAAAGGCGATGAAGGAAGGTTCCAATTTCTTCGAGTGGCGGCACAAGCGGCTGGACGGAGAAGAATTTCCGGCTACTGTGCTGCTGACCCGTATTCTCTTAGAAGGTAGGCAGTTTCTTCAGGCCACTGTAAGGGACATCACCGACCAGAAGCATGCGGAAGAGAAGTTGGAAAGAGCAGCCGAGGAATGGACGTCCACTTTTGACTCCATCGCAGATTTGATTTCTATCCAGGACAAAGATTTTAGATATATCAGGGTAAATAAGTCCTTCGCTGACACTTTCAGAATGAAACCCGAAGAAATCGTTGGCAAAACCTGCTATGAACTGATTCATGGAAGAAAAGACCCTTGGCCGATGTGTCCTCATAAGCGAGCACTCGACGATGGTAAAACTCATAGAGAGGAGTTTTTTGAACCCAAATTAGGAATTCATATCGAAGTCTCTGTTTCACCTCTAATTGATCAAAAGGGAGAGGTTGTAGGAACCGTCCATATCACCAAGAATATCACCGAGCGCAAGCATGCGGAAGAGCATATCATTAAATTGACCCATCTACAAACAGAACTGCTTAATCCTGGAACCGCCGCAGAGAAATCAAAGAAAATTACAGATGCGGTTGTAGAGAGTTTCGATGCCGACTTTTGCCGCATTTGGCTGACAAAGAAGGGAGACCTTTGCGATTCCGGCTGTATGCACGCTGGGGTTACCGAGGGCCCGCACGTGTGCAGGCATCGCGACAAGTGTCTTTTCCTGACAGCCAGCTCCGGACGATACACGCATATTGATGGCCAGGTGCATCGTCGTGTGCCATTCGGCTGCTATAAAATTGGACTGGTGGCAGCAGATCGGGACCGGAAGTTCCTGACAAATGATGTAACACACGACCCGCGTGTGCACAATCATGAGTGGGCCGCTGGACTTGGGCTGGCATCCTTTGCAGGCTACCAGCTTCGTCCTCCAGGTGGTGAGACTATTGGGGTTTTTGCACTCTTTTCAAAGCACAGCATTTCACCAGAAGATGATGCCATACTGGAGAGTATCGCCAACATCGCTGCACAGGTGATGCAGACCTGTCAGGCAGAGGAAAATTTAAGACAGGCCAAGGCACAGGCTGAATCTGCGAATGAGGCCAAGAGTGAGTTTCTTGCCAATATGAGTCACGAAATTCGCACGCCGCTCAACGCGATTATTGGCTTCAGCGAGGTATTGGCTTGTGAGGATTTGGCCGATGAGCAAGCCGAGTGGGTCAAGACGATTCGCGATAGCGGTGAACACCTGCTGGAGCTGATTAACGACATCCTGGACTTCTCTAAAATCGAGGCCGGCAAACTGGATTTGGAGATGATCGAGTGTTCACTTGAGAATCTGTGCGCGAAAGTGGAATCGTTGATGCGCCCCGCAGCAATGAAGA
>CAYGZM010000290.1:0-3783 GCA_964354365.1 uncultured Pirellulales bacterium | reverse complement strand
CATCCCGACGAATTACGGCTCGAAGCTGGCGCCGTCGGATACGCTTGACGATTTTCCCGGCCTGAGCCACATCTATCTTCGCATTCCATGGTCGTATCTCGAGCCGCAGGAGGGCAAATTCGACTGGTCGGCCTTGGACGTGCCTGCCCAGCGATGGATAGGCAAAGGCAAGCAGATTGCGCTTCGTATATCGTGCAGTGAGTCGTGGATGCGGTACGCGACGCCGCAGTGGGTGCAAAAGGCCGGCGCGAAAGGATATAATTTCACGGTCGGCAAAGGCGTTGATCCAAACGGGCCGTTCTGGGAGCCGGACTACAAGGACCCGGTCTTCATAGAGAAGCTCGACCGCTTCCTCGCCGCGATGGCTGAGCGATACGACGGCGGCCCGGACGTTGCGTTCATTGACATCGGCTCGTTCGGCGTTTGGGGCGAAGGGCACACCTGGGCCAGCTCGAAGCTGCCCTTTGATTACGAGACGCGAAAGATTCACGTTGACCTGTACTGCAAGCAATTCAAGAAGACGCTGCTTGCGATAAACGACGACTTCGCCGGGCCGGATGCGAAGGGCGGCCATTCGGCGATTACCGATTACGCGCTCTCGAAGGGCGTGACGCTGCGGGACGACAGTATCCTGGTGCAGGCCGGCAACAATGCATATTTTCACGCGGATCTCGCGCAGACGTTCTGGCCGAAGCTACCGGTCATTCTCGAATGCGAGCATTACGGCGGGTCGAAAAACAGGGGGTGCTGGCAGGACGGCAGCCTGTATCTGCAGGCGGTTGAGGACTATCACGCCAGCTATGCGTCTATTCATTGGTGGCCGCGTGAGTTTCAGGCGGAGAACCGCGACCTGATCGGGCGAATGAACCTTCGATTAGGGTATCG
Source organism: uncultured Pirellulales bacterium (assembly GCA_964354365.1). Lineage (GTDB taxonomy): Bacteria > Planctomycetota > Phycisphaerae > Sedimentisphaerales > Anaerobacaceae > CAYGZM01. Next base: position 2,898 of record CAYGZM010000290.1, on the reverse strand, counting down.
GCTGCAATTAGTGGAGGCATCCTGGCCGGGCGAGGTTGATATCGATTCGGATTTGCGTTTTGCCGCCAAATGGCGCAATGCGGGTGTAGCGCCGTGTTTGCCGGGCGGTTATCCGGCTGTGACTTTGAAAGACGACAAGGGCGGCATTGTCGGCGTGTTCGTCGATGAGGGATTTGATGTTCGTTCGCTCCCGGTCGGGCCGGCCGGAGAGGCCAAAATGGTTGACCGGGAGGCGACTTTTGCGCTTTCGCCGCTCTTGCACGCAAACTGGCGGCCCGGCGTTCGCCAGCCGGGCGCGTATGAGCTTTACATATCAGTCGGAACGCAGACAGGGACGCCCCGCATCGCACTGCCGTTGAGGCGGGATGACGGGCAACGGCGGTATCGCTTGGGAGCGCTGAGCGTCACATCCGCCAAATAGAAATAAGAGGCCGCAATGATTTCTATGCATCGCGGCGGCTATTTGACGACGACGCATTTCATCTGCCCCTGGTCGCGGATGACGAGCTTGCCGTCGGTCAGGGCCAGCGGCGCCCAACATTCCTTCGTGGCCAGCAGTTTTGCGTCGGCGAGTCTCTTGAAGCCTGCGGGATCCGGCTCAATGAGGTTCAGGATGCCTGTGGGGCCGTCAACACTGAGGATGAGTCCGTCGGCCAAAATGAAGCCGCCTTTGTCGAAGACGACGGGCGAGCGTCCGGTCTTCCATTTGACGTTGCCGTCGAGGTCCATGCACACCATACCGTCTCTGCGTGTGTTGGTGGTGCAGTAACCGTAGAGATGGCCTTTGTAGAGGATTGGCGGATGGGCGTGGGTGCCGAAATCGTCGGTCTTGTAAAGCTCGGTAACGGCGAACTGGCCGTCCTTTTTCTCGACCTTTATCATCGCCGAGCCTGCGTCGTAGCCGCCTGTGACGAAGAGCCGCCCGTCGCCGATATCGGTGACGTTGGGGATTGGGATTCGGCAGTGCCAGTTTTTGTAGGCCCAGAGGGTCTTGCCGGTCTTGGGGTCCATTCCGAGGACCGTTCCGGGGTTGCGCGGGTCGTTGCCGCTGCCGTCCGGGGAGGCCTCTTTGGAGCAGGCCGTTATCATAACTAATTGATCGTCGCCGGCGATTTTGACAAGCGTTGGAGTGACGTAACCAACCAGGTCGGGCAGCGCAGGCGAGGCCCATTTTACCTCTCCGGTGGTCTTGTTGTAGGCTACGATACCCGCTTTGGGGGTTTGCGAGGCCAGTATCACGGTATCGCCGTAGATCAGGGGATTCTGGCAGATGCCCCACATCGGCACTTTGTCCGTGGTGAAGTCCTTCCAGACGTTCTTGCCCCAGACGGGTTTATGGGTGGTCTTGTCGAAGCAATAGACGTCTCCGAAGGGCCCGCAGGTATAGACGCAGTTGCCGTCGATAACGGGGACGGCTCGTGAGCCGTCGTGATCCAGTTTGCCGGGGGCGTCATACTCGCAGGACCAGAGCTCCTTGCTGGTGAGCAGGTCGAAGCAGCGCAGCGAATCTTTTTGATTTCCAATGCGGTCGAGGACATAGACTTTGCCGTCGCTGATGGCCGCTCCGCCGAATCCGGGGCCGAGCGGTATGGTCCAGAGGACGTTGGGTCCGCCCGCGCGCCAGGAACGGGCAATGCCGGTTTCCGGGGAGGTTGCGTTGCGGTTGGGTCCGAGATACTGCGGCCAATCGGCCAGCAGGCCGGACGAGAGGGTCATCATAGTCGCCACGGTCACTATCAATCGCTTGTACATATTCTTTACTCCTAATGAAACAGTAAAAACCGGATTATACCAGATGGAGCTGGCTTTGGCCACCGTGTTTTTAGCCTCGCGCCGAGGCGGGTACAGGGGACCGTACGCGGCGGTTTGGTGCTAAAAATGATGCGGAGATTCACCAGTGGTGAGGTAGGATTTGAAAAAAACGTGGGGATTGCGTGAGGATTTTGAGGATTTTTTGGGGGTCGCGGGGGGCTGGGATGCGTTTTTGAAGCAGAAATGAGGGTGGCGATGTCGGCTTGGGTAATTAGGGCATGATAGGCAAGAACAAATGTGCAAAAAGTGGTCAAAAATGCGCACCTTTTTGCACTTTTTGTCAAAATGTTCGGTCGTTTTGATACGAAATGAACGGAAAATGAATGAAAATTGAGCGGTTTTTAATTCCTACTTGGAAGATGGTGATTGGTGAGTGGCTAATTGGTGAGTAGTGAGTGGGGGCAAGGCGGAGTCCATATCTCGCCCTTGGGCCAGGCGTGAAGCGTGAAGCGTATCTCGACGGAGGGGTGGGCCGCGAAGCCGGGAAGAAAAAGTAGCCACAGAGACAGCAGAGAGCTTGACGCGGCCTGTGGCCGCAACCAAATCCGAAGCACTAAATCCGAAATCCTAAACAAATCCGAATCACCGAAACTCAAAATTCAAAACAAACCATAACGTCTTATTTCGACGGTGGTTATGGCAGCCGGATTCCAATATCAAGCAGAGAAAACAACAAATTGAAGGATTGTAGTACGGAACAGGTAAGTTTGGCTGAGAGAATAGTATGGCAGGGAATGCGTTCGATAATCATCTGGCGGAAACAAACGAGGCGTACAGGCGGGGCGATGCGGGGATTTGGTTGACGGTGGAATTGCATCAGTTGAGAACCAAAGAGAGTGAAGAGGAGATTGCGAGGAGAGAAGGAGAAGTCAACGAAGCTGTTCGAGAGTTGTTTGACTTGCCGGATGCGCGGTGAGGGTCATTCGTGGCGGGCTGGGCGGAGGAGGTCTGTTGCGCAGTAGATCAACATTCCTGCGAGGAGCACGGCTTCGAGGAGGCACAAGGCCTTGGGCATGACGTTCCAGGCATAAGATACGGTTTTGTAGATTAGGAATGCGCAGACGGCGCAGAAGATGATTGTGGTGA
>CAYGZM010000289.1:0-3790 GCA_964354365.1 uncultured Pirellulales bacterium | reverse complement strand
ATTCGCCCCCATATTCACTTTTCAAAACTGCCCCGCCCCCCACAATCCCTTACACGATGAGCATATCATACGCCTTCTTACGCCAAATAGCAAGGAAAGTTCGCTTTCACACGGGCCGTTTCCACGCTAATCTCCTAGACTCTTTAGGCTTTCCCACGCATACAAAAGGGGTTATAATGCGGCGGCACCAATTAAGGCACATGCATTGGAGCGGCGAAAAGCCGCTTTTGTCATAGAAAGATGGAGCCTATGGATATTTCGGTTGTCATACCCGCTTATGAAGAAAGCAAAAAGATCGCCCGCGACATCGAAAAGGCCGCTGAGTTCCTCGCCAGCCACGGTTTCGAAGGCGAGATTATAGTGGTGGATGACTGCAGCACCGATAATACCGCCCGGGTCGCCGAAAATACGAAAGTCCCGCCTTCGGCAACACTCAAGGTCCTTCGTTACGAACCGCACCGCGGCAAAGGCTACGCCGTGCGAACAGGAATGAAGGCATCCAGCGGCGATTACGCCATGTTCGCCGACAGCGGTTTATGTGTACCCTACGAGGACGCACTGCGCGGCCTCGAACTGCTCAAAACCGATGCCTGTGACATAGCCCACGGGTCAAGAAAAATGCGGGGATGTCGCATCGAGAGGCCTCAGAGTTTGTATCGGCGAATATGCTCCAAGGTCTTTCACTGGTTTGTTGTCCACGATATGAAAATCCCCGCGGAGCTCACCGACACACAGTGCGGCTTCAAGATTTACAAAGGCGACGTGGCGAGGCATTTATATGGCGAGTGCATCACCGACGGATTTACATTCGATATAGAAATCATAATGCGGGCCCAAAGAGAAGGCTACCGCATCAAGGAATTCCCCATCGACTGGACCTGCGATCCGGACAGTCGGCTCTCGCCAACACGCAACTCTTTCCGTGTTCTCTGTGAGCTGCTTGCCATAAGGCGGGCACTCTCCGGCAAGTAAGCCTCGTTCCACTGCGCCGTGAAATATGGCAGAGGCAGATGCTCGACCCAGGCAGGTCCATTTGCCCTTTAGAAGCTAACAGAGCGGCACATCGTTTTCCCAGGAGCCTAAACGCAGTATCTCCTCTTTGCGTCCATCTTCGGCCTGTAGAATTATCATCGCCGCCACGTCCGGATGCCTTTGGCAGTATTCTTTGATTTCGTCCGGGTCCATCACCATAAAGGCGGTCGAAAGCGCATCGCCGGTGGCCGCATCCGGCGCCGACGACCACGCGGCGCGCTTGGCCTTGACCGGCCGGCCCGTTCGCGGGTCAATGATATGCTGGCCCTTTTGCAGGCCTGAGCCGCTCAGCGCCCGGCTGTGAAAGTAAAGCTTGGCAAGGGTCTTTTTCTGCTTACCGGGATGGCTCAAAGTCACCGGCCAGCCATCCATATCCGGCGGCGCATCGAGGGCAAGCACCGAACTATAACCCCCGTGAATAAGCGCAACATCAATACTCCACTCGCGCAGCAGCTTAGCCATTTGGTCAACGGCGTAACCTTTGCCCATGCCTCCCAGATCAACCTGCACGCCCTCGACTAAGACCTCGACCGTATGCTCCTGTGCATCCAATTTGAGCAGGTCCATACCCGTGCGCCCACGCGCAACATTCAACTTTTCGTCGGTAGGTGCGCGAGACTTCCCATCGTCGCTCCGCCAGCACTTAAGCAGCGAGCCGATGGTAACATCAAAAGCACCGTTTGTCTGGTCGTAAAGTCGCCGGCTAATTTCCAGACACTCGAACGCCGGGAGCCCAAGAACCAGGGGCCGGCCAACAGGAAGGCTATTAATCTGAGAGATGTCACTGTTCTCGATGAAGCGGCTCAGCTCCGCTTCCAGCCGATCAACCTCGTCGAATGCAGCGGCGGCAGCCTGCTGGGCATACCGTTCGTCTTCGTGCACCACGATAACCTCATACGTTGTCGCCATCGCCTCGTGCGCGAAACGCTTCATCCCCGCAATCGCAGAACAATCGCTCTTAACGTAGGTCGTTTGTAGTTTCGGCTCAGTCATTTTTCGGATGCTTTTCTGATTAACTCATTCGGGTCCGGCCCCCTTTGCAGGCTCTCCCAGAGGTCCTTTCTTACGAAGCCCAGCAATTCAACCTGCGGTCGCAGCCACACATAATGCGGCCAGTCAAAAAGGCACAGGTACATCTGGCGCTGCTCGAAAGGAATCGATTCGTCGTAGAACCTATCCGCCAGGTCCGCTTCGACAGTGGGCGAAGCCAAAATAAGCGGCGCCCGGCCTGTCCTGTCATCCACCTTGTTCGCCCACAACACGTGCGGGAACGAGCGGAAATACCAGGGTAAGGGCCAGTAGTCATCCCCGGGACATATAACCTCTATCGGCATGTTGTGACCGTCTCCGCACACACGCGCGTACTCTTCAACCCGCTTGACGATTTCAAATACTTCCATTGTCGGATGAGCATAAACATAAGGATTCCGACTGTCGGCCTGGTACTGGTAATTGCCGAGGTAAGACTGCCAGAGCAGATGTCCCGAGGCCTCCAACAGCAGACATACAACTATCAGGCGAGGCACAACATTCGGTGCCAGCCTTATCAGCACGACCGCCCCCACACCGGCAAGCAATATCATCCCGTGCAGAAATCCCAGCATGCACCACGGGGTTTTGTACCGGATGGCCGAGTACAGAGCAACCATAGCCAGCGTGTAAAATGCAATGAACCTGAGCAAATCGATATTTACGACGGCCGGCAAGCCCTTTTTTGTCAGCACGACTATGATACCCACCGCCGCCAGCAGGACAATGAGGGCCTCAGTCCAGAGGGGGCCGCTGCTATATCTCGAATAGATTAGCATCCTGAGGTAGTAATACCATGGGTGGTCGTGGATGTGGTTGTTCCCGGCCCGCTCAAAATACGTCGCGTACGTTCGAAACGAATCGGCAATCCCGCCGAGATTGGCGAGAAACGATGAATGAAGCAGCACTGAAACAACAGCACCGGCGACAACCGCTGCAACAAAATGCCGGGGCTTGACGGATTTGACGGCCTCGCCTAAGCCGCTCTCGCCTTCCCGCCGCCGTATGAGCAGCGTAAGCCAAAGAGCAAGCAGCATACAGCCGAATGCAATAACGCACGTCTCCTTCGTCGCGTGCATAAGCCCCAGGCATATCCCGGCCAGCACCGCCCAGATCAGCCTTTTGCGCTGAGCATAACGGTAGCCGAATGCAATTACCCCGAAGGTAAAACACACTAAGAGCATTTCCTGGATATAGTACCGGCTGTAGAAAACCATAGCCGGGGAAATCGCCGTGAGCAGGGCCGCACAAACACTCGCACGCCACCCCAGTCCGTCAGCCAAAAGCAGAACCAGCAGAACCAGCAGCACACCGAAAAATACCGGCACAACGCGCAACGTAAATTCCGTTGCCTGCGCGTACGTTTTTTGCGAACAAAGCCACGCCGGAATCAAGGTCAGGTAGTTGAGCGTCGGACCGTGGTACTCCTGAGGATTATAGACGTACGCCCCCCGTTCAAGCAATTCTCCGAATTTGTCGGCGTGAACCGCCTCGTCACCGTGCATCGGGCGCAGGGCCAGCCGAGGGAGGCGCAGCGCCGCTGCAATAATTGTCGCGGCCAGTATCAGGACGCAACATTTGACGGACCATTTCATTGTGCGGGTTTGCCGTAAACCGCCACTTCGATATAGTGGTTCAAGTCGTTGCTCGTATTGCCCTTGCTGTACAGCCGAACGTAGCGGGCCTTGACGCCCTTGGCGTCAATCAGCCTGCCCTCGTTGGTCTCGGT
>CAYGZM010000288.1:0-3793 GCA_964354365.1 uncultured Pirellulales bacterium | reverse complement strand
AGTAAAGCCAACATCTCGATTCATCGGGAATCCCTCTTCTGGATTCTGCCTCCTGTATTCCGTCTTCTGCCTAAACCACCCATCCTGCCCAGCTTGCCTGCGCTCTACATTTGTAGAGACTCCTCTACAAATCAGCCTCTTTTTTGCAAAACAAAGCCAATTTCAAAATGGGTAATATAAACATAAGTACAGCAAAAACAAAGGCTTATGCCAAAGAACAACGAACAATGGACAACCAACATTATTCAAAACAAACCCAATCAAACCCAATTTGTCCCACCGTAGCCCCGAGCGAAGCCGGATGCCCCCGCCCCGCCGCGTCACGCTTCACGAGATACGACATCCGACATACGAGATACGAGATACAATCCCAAAACAGGAACTCATAAGATGAGCATAAAAAGGACCTTACAGCCCCCCGCAAACAGAATTCACACCCGCCTACCACGGCACCACACCATAATTCATAACCTCCTCAACACTTTCCCTCTGCCTGAAGAAGGCATAAAGCCCGGACATCACTTCGCACAGACTGTCCATACGCCTGAAGAGTCCGCCGTCTTGCCCCAACTGCTCGTTCATCTCGGACGACTCCAGCAGTCTCGCCCGAAACATCATATCATCAAGGAACCACCCATGCCGCACGGCGGGGAGCATCACAACAATCGCCATAACCGGCAGGACGATAGGTACGTGTCGACTTGCCAGCCGGCCCCGCAAGATCTGTACGAATCTGTTAGACATGAAGAAGCCTTGTTCTTACATCTTGACTATGAACGTATAATCGCCCTTGTTGTGCGCGTCACCGCACTTGTATCTTGACTTCAGGAATTCGTGTATTCCGATGACCTCCACCGACGACGCGTGCTGCTCAAAAAGCTCTTTCGTCCGGGGCGCGCTGAGCATGTTCCAGTGGTAGTCATCAACAGCCTTGACAACATGCTCAGATCCCTCGTGCATGTTGAAGAAGCCGACACATACGCCCTTGCCCGTCACGCGGCATACCTCTGAAATTGCTGTCTCCATCGCATCCAAGGACAGATGCTCAAACAAGTCGTGCGCGAAGCATAAGTCAAAGGCGTTGTCCGTTGCTTCTATCTCGAACACATTGCCCACCTTGAAGCACGCCTCCGGGAACAGCGCCTTTGCATTGCGAACGTTCTTCTCGCAAAGGTCAAAACCGACATAGTCAATCAACCGCCCAATTCCGTAACCGTCAATGAATCTGTAGTCGTTGGCCGAGCCACAGGCCGGCTCCAATACCGAGATACATTCAGCCTGTTCGCCTTCCAGTACCTCGCGCCAAATGGTCTGGAAGGTGTTCATCAGATAGTCCGGGATAGATCCATCGTCCGTTTCGGACGGCGCCCAGTTGAACAGGTCGCACATGTAGTTGGGCAGAGCAAGTGTGGCGAAGGTCTGCGAGACATACGCCGGTATGGGGATTTCATCGGCCCGGCTCTCACCCACGATCAGCGAGCTCAGGACGGCCTGCAACTGCCACCTCTGTATGCGCCGCTTCAGGAGTCCAAGCAGCCAGTTCATCACCAACGCGAAGCGCAGCTCGTGTTCGGCAAGCTCGGCGAAGTGCTCGCCGAACAGGGCTCGAACGAGGAAATGGCGAGTCAGAATGCTCTGCACGTTAATTCTCGGGTCCTCAACCCCCTGTACCAGATAGCCTCGCAATGCCTCCCTGTGGAACTTACCCCACGACCTTTTGAGCCCTTCCGTTTCGTGTTCAAGCCGCTCTTCCGCAAAGCCCACCTTGAATCGTCGCTTCTACTTGTATCGACGCAGCGCGAGCTTCACGATGCGATCTATATGCTCATCGTGAGAGAGGCCCGCTCTCTCGGCCGCCGCGGCCACGTCCTCGCCGTACGCAAGGTCCGGATTCGGATTGGCTTCCAGCACAACGAGCTTGTCATCAGGCGTAAGCCGGAGGTCTATTCGTCCGTAGTCACGAATCTGCAAAGCACGATACACCTTTTTGCAGATGCGCTCGATGCGACTGACCATCGCCCGGTCAAGCTCGGCGAATCCGAACGTGATGTTCCACTTCTCGCGATATTCCCGGACCCATTTCACGCGGTAGGTGGCAAGGGCCGGCCCTTCGTCCCCATCGTAGTTGAAAAAGCACTCGCGAATCGGATACACAACAAGCTTATTGTTGCCCAATATGGTGACGTAGAGCTCCCGTCCCTCGATGTATTCTTCCGCAATCACCGGCTGCTCCCATCCCTCGTGAACAAATCTCGTCCGCTCCGCCAGCGCCGCTTCACCGGCAACAAGGGACGCATTGGAGATACCCTCCGAACTATCCTCAAAGGCCGGCTTGACCACCAGAGGATAACCAAGCGTCTTGGGCGCACGAATCGGCTGGTTCAATGGCAGTGACACAAACCCCGGAACGCGTATCCCGTGGTGACTCAGCAGTTGCTTGCACAGTCGTTTGTCTCGACACAGCATCAGTCCCGTAGCGCCGCTGCCTGTAAATGGAATACCCAGGATTTCAAGAAGCGCCGCGATGTTCTTGTCCAGCCGACGGTCGCCTCCGAATTGCTCGGTAAGGCTAAAAACCAAATCTGGCTTCTGTTCCATGAGCGTATTCACGAGCGCCGGAACGTTGTCCGTAACGCCCAGCACCAACACCTTGTGCCCCAAGCCGCGCAGCGCCCGGATAACGTGGTATTCGGTAATCGGGGTCTTGGCAACGTTCGCAAAATCAGGGTCGCTGGCCGGTATTGTCGTCTCATCAACCAGAACTGTGACATTCAGTATTTAGCTCATTATACGCTTTATAGCACATATCCTTGTAATCGACAACCGCTCCTATATAATTAGCCAATTGCAGTTTAACCAATATTATGCCCAGAGGAACGTAAGTATGAGCAAGATCACCAAACTTGACGACATCGTGTCGCTTTGCAAGAGACGAGGCTTCATATTCCAATCCAGTGAAATTTACGGCGGCCTGGCGAGCTGCTACGACTACGGGCCGCTCGGCGTTGAACTCAAAAACAATGTCAAAAAGGCCTGGTGGAAAAGCATCGTCCAGATGCGCGACGACGTCGTCGGCCTCGACTGCTCAATCCTGATGCACCCGATGGTCTGGAAGTCATCCGGCCACGCCGACAAATTCGCCGACCTCATCGCAGAATGTAAAAAGTGCAACACAAGAACCCGCGTTGACCACCTAAAAGAAAAGCCTGGACATAGCGAAGGCTCTCCCGAGTACGGTCGAAGGGCCGAGGCAAACACCGAGCAGGCCGAGCAGCACGCCGAGCACGTCTCTATTGACGCCGCCCAGGCTGAGCCGCACGATTTGTCCAAAAAGATCTGTCCCAACTGCGGCGCCGTCGGCGCCTTCACCGACCCGATGCCCTTCAAATTGATGTTTGAAACGCAGATGGGCGCCAACGTCGATGATTCGATGACGATGTACCTCCGCCCCGAGACAGCCCAGGGCATCTTCGCCAACTTCCGCAACGTCCTCGACAGCACCCGCGTCAAGATCCCCTTCGGAATCGCCCAGATCGGCAAGAGCTTCCGCAACGAGGTCACCACCAAGGCCTTCATCTTCCGCACCCGCGAATTCGAGCAGGCCGAGCTTGAATTCTTCTGCGAGCCGGGCACCGACGACCAATGGTTCGAGCACTGGAAAGAGGCCCGCTTCAACTGGTACCTCAATTTGGGCCTGAAGAAGGAAAACCTCCGCTTCCGTGAGCACGACCCGGATGAGCTTGCCCACTACGCCAAGGGCTGCGTCGATGTCGAATACAAATTCCCGTTCGGC
>CAYGZM010000287.1:0-3808 GCA_964354365.1 uncultured Pirellulales bacterium | reverse complement strand
TGAACCGCCGCGATATCGATATCCGGTCTGCTACTGCATACGCAGCTCGGCGTTTTGGGTGAGCAGGAGTTTTTGCAGGGATTTTACGTCCAAGTTTCGCGGTGGGGTTTTGGTTTTGGCGGCGAGCGCGGCGGCGCAGCCGGATGCGTGGCCGATGGCCATCGCAGGGGCCATTGAGCGTGCGGACTGAAACGGGGCTTGCTGGGATGATATGCAGCGGCCCGTCAGCACAAGACCCTCGACCTTCTTCGGCACGAGCGCGCGATACGGTATGTCGAAGCCCTCGTGGTTGAAGAAGAACCGCCCGCCGTGATAGCTCGGCATCGGGTTGGAGCTTATCGCAACAACATCGGCGAAACGTTTTCCTTCGATGGCATCCTGCTCGGTGACGGTATATTCGCCGATGATTCTTCGCGTCTCACGCACGCCGACGTTTGTCGCCGTCTGCATCAGATACAGCGACTCCATTCCGGGCTTGCTTTTCATTTGCTGCACCTGGTCCCAGAGTTTCAGGCGCGTCTCAACCTCCGCCCGTGTGAGGTTCTCAACATCAAGCCCGTCGCCGCCGAACCCCGGCCCCCATTTAACCACCCTGTCGCCGATACGAATTCCGCCGAACGAGTCGGTTATGCCAGCCGGCAGCCCGCCTAAGCGGTACATCAGGCTCATATCCATCCGGTCGCCCGTCGCCGCCGGCCCCATAAAGGGGGCGCCTGCCCGCGCTGCGATGTCACCATCTCCGGTCGCATCGACGACGATATCGGCCGCGATTGCCTGTCTGCCGGATTTCGACTCGACGACCACGCCGGTTATTCGCCTGCCGTCCGACATAGGCCCGACGACCCAGCTATGCAGCCGCAGTTTGACTCCTTCTTTCCTGGCCATATTCAGCGCCGCAACCTTGGCCGCCTCCGGGTCAAACCCGATGCAATATGGAAGGTCGCCTTTGGCAAGGTCGTGCGGGACCTCCTTGGGATAGTTGTCCGCATCGGCTATTCCGCCCAAGCGCACAATCTCTGCGATATATTCAGCGGGTATGCCCTTGACCGTCTGGAGCGCCTCAGGCGGCTTCTGGTTGCGAAAGCCGTTGTAGCAGGTCATAAGCCCCGCCGTCCCGTTGCCGCCCAGGAATGGATACCGCTCGATAAGCAGCGTCTCGGCGCCGCTGCGGGCCGCTGCAAGAGCCGCAATAAATCCGCTGGGCCCGCCGCCGGCCACTATCACTTGATACCTGGCGATAATCGGCGTCTGCAGCTGCTCCGTGTATGCTGCCCCTGCTGTTCTTTCGGCGGCCGGCGCCGCTCTTCCCTCCGGCAGCAAGCCAATCGCCGTCGTGGCGACTGCCGTTCCGAGAAACTCCCGCCGCCCAATGCCAAATCGGTTCGTTCGCAGTTGTGATTCCTTTCGATGGTCAGACATAGTATGACTCCTTATCGCTGATGGTGCGCCGACGTTATCCTGCCGCGGTTCTTTTTCGGCTGAGCGTCTCGCGGCAGCGGGCGGCATCAGCGCAACATTCCAATCGCCTTTTTCTCCTCGAACATGTTCCGATAGCTGGCGGGGTGATACAGCTTGAAATCTATCGCTCGGATGTACTCTTCCGGGCCGCAGTGGCGAACGTTCTCTATGAGAGAGGAAATCTGCTTCTGAGAGCGGAAGGCGGTGATTGCCTTGAGCTTATTGTCCAGATAGACAAGCGGCGTGCGCATACGCAGGGTCGGCGGTGCGGCAAAGTCGCAATAGACCGCAAACGTATTGACGTAGGGCACGTTTGCCAGAGGCTCGCCCAGCTCGGGCCATATATTGCCCGCCGCGTGAAACAGGCTGATAAGAAATTCGTCGTGAATGATACGGTGGTCCGGGTGCAGATCGTTGGCCGTCGGCAAAAAGCACTGGGTAGGCCTTATCTTTCGCAGTTGATGAGTAAAGGCATTCTGCAGCCCCGTGAAACTGGCGACTGCCAAAGGCTCGCCGGGCTGAGCCGCTCTTCTGCCGCGGAACTCATTTATCCGGCAATCGGGAAATCCGAGCCAGACAATGTTTTCCATAGGCACGCCCAGGCTCTGATAACATTCGTAGCTTTCATCCCGTCTGATGTCGGCAATCTTGTCCTTTTCTTCGATGCTGCAATAGCCCATGCTCCCGTCGGTGACGATTAGTATATGCACGGGCACTTTTTCCCGCTTGGCCAACTGGATGAGCAGGCCGGTCCCTAAAACCGCATCGTCATCGTGCGGGCTTATTATCACAAAGCGCTCCTTATTGCCCTGCCAGTGCCGCGAGACCGCCGCCAACTTCGAGCCTACCCGCCGTTCGTTGCCGACCAGGCGCACAAATTCAACTTCTTCCTGCTGCATAGACTCACTCATAGTTCTTACAGTCCTTATTGTGGTAGCGATGACATCAAATCTTTAGTTCGTCAGGCCGGCGATGGCTGCGCCAATCAGGGTTGCGTTTTCGACGCTGACGATCTCGTAGAAGATCTCTTTGCGGTTCACGAGGTAGTCCTTCAAATAGTATTCCACTCGCTGCCTGAGCGACTTCAGTTTGTAGAAAGTTGTTCCTTCGGCGACGATGCAGACGGGTCGGCAGGGGTTCTGTCCCTTGCCGCTTTTCATGGACACAGATGACAGATTGATGGCGGTCAGTTTGGCTGCTCGCTCTATTAGTCTATCGATCAGGTAATATGCGGCAGACAGGTCGTCATCGCCTGCGTCTTTCAAGGCGGAAGCCAGCGGCCCGCCCTTGCCCTGCGGGTAAGACATAAAGTCGTCGATGTCCTTGGTGCTGAGCTTTTCAATTTTCTTGATGTTCGCCGCGGGGCTTTTGGAGAAGAGGCCGTCCCGGGCCGCCGCCTGAACGGTGCTCAGGCACAGCGGGCCTAAATAGGCGCCGGAGATCATCTTCTCAAAGATATTGATGCCGGGGCTGACCGAGGCTTGGTCGAATTCCTTGTCTATCTTGCCGCGAGGCGCCTTGCCGAAGCCGCCCGACTCGACGTTGACAATCTGGCTTGCGGCCGGGTCAAGGTCTTTGGCCTTTGTGATATTCTTGTTTTGCTCCACGTAGCTGCAGTTTGTGCCTGTGCCGAGGATAAGGCCGATGAATGTGTCAAAGGACATGCCCTCGACTTTGGCCCTGCCGGCGAGCAGCGTGGCGACCGTGTCGTTCAGCAGGATGATATTTTTTTTGTTCCCTCTGCCTGAGCCGGCGAGGGCGAGGTTGAGGTTCTCGCCGACCATCTGTCCGGCGACTTCGTCGGCCTTAATCTCTTTGGAGAAGTACAGGACCCTGCCGTCTTTGTTGGGGAAGATTTCGATCGGGTAGGAAAAACAAAAGCCGACGTTGGGGCTTTTGTCGATGATGTGGTCCAAGTACCCGGCCATAGTGTTGAAGAAGTCCTTTTTACTCGTTTTCTGCTTGAGACCGGGCATAGAAAATACCTTGAAGTTCTCGATATTCGCGTTGCCGTCCGGTGCGAAGCTGACGGTGGCGACTCGGAAGTTGGTTCCGCCGGCGTCCATCACGATGACGGGCTTATCGAATGGGATATCCCGCTCGGTCTGGATATAGGTGGGCAGCATAGCCAGGGAGCTTTTTTCTCCAGCTAGGCCTCGTTTCATCTCCTCGAGGAAGATTCCGCAGGTCTTCTCCATATCCAGCGACTCAGGGTTCATCTGGTTTTTATCCAGGAATTTGATGACGTTGCTTTTGACGTTTTCCACGCTTTGATCTCCTTTGCATTTCTATCCCTATGAGTTCTGCAAAATTGCAGGTTAGGCCTATATTGTTGAAGAAAATCTCTTTT
>CAYGZM010000286.1:0-3846 GCA_964354365.1 uncultured Pirellulales bacterium | reverse complement strand
TGTTGTAATGGTTACTTCATCTACTAATCTTATCGGACATCCAGAATTGGCAAATACTCTGGGTAATGTCGTTGGAATAGAGCCGCTTACGGGGAAAATCCTTTGGCAATATGATAAGTGGAATTGTCACATTTCGGTGCCGAGTGCAGTAGATGCCGGCGAAGGTAGAATGCTCATTACAGGCGCATACAACGCCGGTGCTGCATTGATAAAAGTTGAGAAGAAAGCAGATGGCAGCTACGGAGTTACAGAACTCTATAGAACCGTTGAATTTGGCGCACATACGCAGCCGCCGATTCTATATAACGGCTATTTTTATGCTCAATATACAACCAACGAAAGAAGAGACGGCATGGTTTGTATGAGTATTGACGGACAGATTATGTGGAGAACCGGCCGCTCGCCGACCTTTAATAAGGGCGGTTCGATTCTTGCCGATGGATTACTCCTCAGCACCGATGGCAGCACGAAGTTGTATCTTATTGAGCCTGATCCATCTGGATTTAAGCTCCTTGCTTCAGCAGAGGTACTTGGAGAAGGAGGAACAGATGCAAATGATCGTTTAGCCTCAAGAGTCGGAGGTTCAACCCAAAACTGGGCACCGTTGGCACTTTCCGAAGGCAAGCTGCTTATCCGCGATCAGACGAAAATGAAGTGTGTTAAAGTCGCTCAATGATTCTGAAAGACTTACACATCAATTAATTAAAGGAGTAAATAATGACAAGAGCAAATTGGCTATTGGTATTGATAAGCATTGGTGTGGCATTTCTTACCAGAGACACTGTTGTAGCCGCGGATTGGCCGCAATGGCGCGGACCGAACCGGGACGGCAAGGCCGCGGATACCGGGCTTCTCAAAGAGTGGCCGACAGATGGCCCACCGCTCACCTGGAAAATAGACAAACTCGGCGGCGGCTACAGCGCTCCGTCCATTGCCTCTGGACGGATTTTCGGTATGAGTAATCGCGGAGAGGACGAAGTCGTCTGGGCCCTGTCCGAGAAGGACGGAAGTGAAATCTGGGTAAGGCCCCTTGTGCCGGCCTTTCAGCAGCGGGCATCGCAGGGAAGAGAGGGGCCGGCGTGCACACCGACGGTCGATGGCGAACGGCTCTATGTCGAGGGTCTCGGCGGTAATGTGGTTTGCCTGCAGGTCGAAGACGGCAAAATCGTCTGGCAACGCAGCCTGACAGAGGATTTTGGCGGACGCATACCAAACTGGAGCTTCCGCGAATCGCCGCTCGTTGATGGAGACAAAGTAATCGTCACCCCCGGCGGGGCAGATGCGATCTTAGTAGCCCTCAACAAGCTGACCGGCGAAACGATCTGGAAGTCCACGATGTCCGACAGCCCGGCCGGCGCTACGCCAGCGCCCGGCGGACCCAGCGGTGGTCGAGGGGGTTCCGGCGGAGGCGGCGGTTCTGCTACTTCCGGCCCAGTCAGCGGTGGTTCGGATATAGTGGTCACCGGAACCAAGGATCCGGGCTTGTTCACGAACGAGCGTTTTGGGATGAGAGCTTTCTCCTGCAAGATTCCCAACGGCAAGTATCTCGCGAAGCTCTATTTTGCGGAGACCTACGAAGGGATTACCGCCCCCGGCCAGCGCGTTTTTTCCTACACGGTCCAGGGGAGGGAATTCAAGGACTTTGACATTTGGGTAAGGGCCGGAGGCTTCAGACGAGCCTATATCGAAACTGTGCCTGTGGAAGTTACCAACGGAGAGTTTCGCATTGTCTTCACGGCCCAGGTCGAAAACCCGGCAATTAAGGCGATTGAAATCCTTCCTCAGGCAGAGAGTGCGGCGTCTGGCGCAACAACAATACGGATCAAGGCCGGCCAGTCCACGCCATTTACGGATTCCAGCGGCCAGGTTTGGCAGCCGGATAGCGGTTTCGAGGGAGGTATGATGAGCCAGGGAGGCGGCTTTGGCGGTGGTTTCGGCGACTTTGGCGGTGGCCGAGGGGGTCGAGGGGGTCCCGGTGGAGGTGCCGGTGGTGGTGGCGGTGCGGCCTACGCCTCGCCTATCGCCGTCGACTTCGACGGGCAGCGCCAGTACGTGCAACTGACCGCAAGAGCACTTATCGGCGTCGCCGCCTCGGACGGTAAGTTTCTCTGGCGATATGACAAACCCGCCAACCGCATGGCTATCAACTGTTCCACGCCGGTCTTCCACGATGGAATGGTGTTCGCCTCCTCAGCCTATGGCGCAGGCGGTGGGTTGGTCAAGCTGAGCAAGGATGCGGATGGCACCGTCAAGGCCGAGGAAGTCTATGCCACCACCGAGATGCAGAACCACCACGGCGGCATGATCCTTCTTGATGGTTACCTATACGGCGCCAGCGGCGGCAATGAGGGCGGCGCACTGGCCTGTCTCGAATTCAAGACCGGCAAAGTCATGTGGGATCTGCGCCAAGACGGCCAACGCCGTGCGAAAGGCTCGTTGGCTCTGGCCGACGGCCTGTTCTACTATCGCATGGAGGATGGCGCCATCGTCCTGATTGAGCCGAGCCCGAAGCAGTACATCGAGCGTGGGCGTTTTGAACAGCCGGATCGCAGCAGGCTGCCGGCATGGTCCCACGCCGTCATTGCCAATGGCAAACTCTACGTGCGCGACCAGGATCTACTGTTCTGCTACGACGTGAAAGCCAAGTAACGAAACCCGTGCAAAAGTCTCCAGGCAGAAGCATTTGGTTATGATAGCAATAAATCAGCAGGTTTTCGGTTAGTGACGAATCGGGAATTACAATGAAAAAGATGAGTCTATCAGTTGCCTTGATCATGTCCGCATAAGGACCGACGCCAACAAGAAATCGTATTTGAAAGGAGCAAGAAATGTTGAAGAAGGCTACATTGTGGATTGCTGTTGTGGTTGTACTGGCGGGGGGGCTGGCGGCCCAGGAGAGCGGGAGCGGCCGGGCGGCGAGAGGTGGAGACAGATCTGGCCCCGGGATGCAGCCGGGCCAGGATATGCGGGGCGGTATGCAGACGTGGCTCAACGACCTCGAAGAGGCCTACAAACAAAACAATAGAGATAAGATGGGCCAGTTGATTGCAGATATGAAGCAGAGAAGCGAGAGAATGCGTGGCGGTATGGGCGGTCCCGGCGGGGGTGGCCCCGGTATGGGTGGGCCTGGCGGTATGGGCAGGCCTTCCGGCGGCGAAGACTCGTCATTTATGCAAAGCAAGCCCATGTCAAAGACCGACGCCGAGAAGAAGATTCTGGCCGTGCTCGATGATATGGACAGGAACCAGCGAGGAGGAATGATGAATGTCCAAATCGAAGACGGCAGACTGCTGCGGATGCTCACCGAGGCCGTCGGCGCCAAGCATGTTGTCGAGATCGGCACGTCCAACGGCTATTCGGGCATCTGGCTGAGCCTCGCCCTTCAGAAGACCGGGGGCAAGCTCACTACCCACGAGATCAACGCCGAGAGGGCTGCGCTGGCCCGCGAGAACTTCAAGAAGGCCGGCGTTGATGGCAGCGTTACGCTCGTCGAGGGCGACGCCCACGAAAACGTTACGAAGCTCAAAGAGCCGATCGACGTTGTATTCATCGACGCGGACAAGGAAGGATACACCGATTATCTCAACAAGCTGCTGCCGCTCATACGTCCGGGAGGGTTGATTTTTGCCCACAACATAAGTCCCAGGATGGCCGACCCTAAGTACATAGAGGCTATTACGACGAATCCGGACTTGGAGAGTATGCTGCACGGCCAGATGAGCGTTACGCTCAAGAAACGCTGAAACAGGTCAAGCTGAGCAGCTCGCGTCAGCCAAATAGAAGCACGACCAGTGGAACCTGCTGACTGCGGCTCTGGAAAAGGCCAATCTTCCAAGGCTCAGGGGG
>CAYGZM010000285.1:0-3905 GCA_964354365.1 uncultured Pirellulales bacterium | reverse complement strand
AGGAACGATTTTTTCTTTTCTAAGTAGGCCTAACCTGCAATTTTGCAGAAGCCTTTAGAGCTTATCAGCAAACGATGGAGCGGACGTCAAACGGGATTATACCATTATCTCTACTGCTTCATGAAGGTGATTTGCCAGGCAATCGGCCGATTCGTGGGGCTGTTTATGGTAACACGGATTTCGCGGGCGCTTTGCTTTGATTGCACTGTTGCCCCGGCGTTTGTGTCTGATTTAGCCAGGGCTGCCGAGTCTATTTTCCAGGATTCGGCTGGCGTAAAGATGCGAAGCTCGTAAGGGTCGCTGGCGACGACTTTGGATTTGCCGGAGAGGACGGCTGTCTTGCTGTTCCAGTTTTCCTCCAGAATATCAACGATTCCCTGGGTGACGTGGCGGGACGTGCCGACGAGGACAGGCCGGTCGAGGAGCGGCTTGAGGGCGATGACCTTGCAGGAGCTTGGCGGCAGGTCGGTTTTGAGCGGGCCGGTGAAGGGTGGGACGAATTTGTCGGCCCAGTAGTCAAAGCCGACATAGGCGCCATTTCCGCCGTCAGGCCGGTCGAGGGCGGCGGGGTCGAGAGTCACCGAGGCCGGCTGTTTGTCGCTCCAGTTGAACAGGGCGACGACGTCCCTTCTCTGTTGGCCTGTCCCGGCTGTGAGGCGCCATATTTGTGCGGGGTCGTTTACGAATAAGTCCAGCGGCCGACCGCAAAGGCCGTGGTTGGGCATAGAGCGTTTGATGACATCGAGCTTGTCTGCGGGCAGTCCGGGGAGCCATTCGCTGGCCATATTCAACTGGCCGGTTATCCCGATCCACGAGCCCCACGCCCTGGCCTGATCGAGCGTGAGCGGGTCGCGCAGCATCAGGCAGTCGGGATCGTTGTGCCAGAGGCGATTGTGGAAGAAATACAGGCGTGCGCCCATCGTGGCGCCTTTTAGGATTCCGCTCCACCTTGCTCCGATGTCGCTTCCGACTCGCATTGCATCGACAAGGCCGGCGGATGCGCCGAGGGTTCGCATATTCTGGGCGATGTTGCAGCCGAGGATGTACACATCCGAGCCGGCGGCTTTGCGGACGAGCCTGAGGCCGTCGCGGTAGGCCTCGATATTGGTTTTGGCGGAGTCGTGAAAAACGGCGTTACCTAATCCGTCCGGCCTGTAGGTGGGCTGCGGGTACAGAATTTCCGTCGCCATTCCGGTCCAGAGTCCGTCAATTTTGATGTACTTATAGCCCCACTGGCGCGTAATGCGGCGGGTTACCTCGTCGAGGAACTTGCGTGCTTGGGGGTGGGTCATATCGAGGCAGTCGCCTGCCCACTTGACGTTGTAAACGGAGCCATCTTCTCTATGGACGAACCAGTCCTGGTGGTCGGCAAAGACAGGTCGTTTGTGGTCCCAGCCGAATGGTATGAACCAGATTCCGGGCGTCAGCCCGGCGCTGGTGATATTTTCTGCTGTTGGTTTCATGCCGTTAGGATAAGGGCCTTTGGGATTGTGGGCGGTGAAGTCCCGGCTGCTGATTTGCCATTTGTCGTCGATTTGCAGGGTGTCGAAGCCGAACTTTGTCAGGTTCTCTTCGCAGAATTTGGCAAGCTCGGCCATGTGTTTTTCGTCTGAAGCGCCGCCGTGAGGGTTGGAATACCAGGTGCAATAGCCGGATGGGATTTCGGGCAGCTTGATTTCGTAGTGTTTTGCGATTGCCTCGGCGTATGCTTCGAGGCCGCGGATGGCATTGTCAAAGTATCCTATCACAAGGCGTTCGCCGTCGGCGGTTTTGCCGGCGGGCACGAGCAGTTTTCCGTATTCGGCGCGGGGTTCAATAGTGAGCAAGCCGTTGCTCTGCGTGCAGGCGACGATGCCGGAAGCTCGGTTCTGGGTGAGCCACCCGCAGACGAGGCCGGCGGCGGTCTTGGGGTCCGCCACAGCGAGGAAGGTGTAGCTGACTCTGTTGGCGTCGGCGGGGGTCAGCCCGTCACAGCCGAGGGCGCGAAGGTCGGCGGGTGGTTTACCGAGGTCTGTGGTGAGTATCGCAGGGGCAAGTCTGCTAATGACTATGGTCTTGTCCGTAGGATTGCGGACAGAGGTGTCGATGCAGACAAACGGCAGATTTGCGTACAGGGCGAGTCTATAAACATAACCGGATGGGAACCCGATTTCGATGGCTTTGCCGGCGCCGAGCGCGTCCTTGATGTTTACGATCCGGATGCGTGGACTGCCGGGGTCTGTCGCATTTTCAAAGCGGCCCTGCTTTATGAACGGCTTGCTGTCACGTTGTGCGGAGAAGACGCCGTCTTTGGGGTCATAGCGGACGGAGAGAACACCGTTGTCTATTGTCATGGCGTCGCCGGTCTGCACGGCTGTTACCCGGTGGGCGGCAAAGGCACAGTCTGCTGCGCCGGCCAGTAGCAGTGCTGCGCTGATAAGAACGAATAACCTCATAGGTTGGCTCCTTATTACAAGTTTATCTGTCCGTTGAATGACGGCTATAGTATAATGATTTTTGCGGACAAGAGTTGGAGATTGTTGCTTTTTCTCCAACAAGTTGTATTGTTGTCGAATATGAGTGAATTTGCCGACCATTTTCTGGCTGCAGTCTCTTTTTGTTGTGCTGTTGCGATAGTGCTTGGGGCATTGGCGTTGAGGCTGAGGAGCAGGGCGGCGGTGTGGGTGCTGCTGTCGGCTAAAATGGCGATTTTCATTGCCGCGGGGCTTTCCATTGTTGTCTTGGTTCTATTCATAGTTGCGTTCATCGCAGACGATTTTTCGATATCGGCGGTCGCCGGGCACAGCTCCTCTGGTCTGCCCTTTGTTTACAAGCTCAGTGCGGCGTGGGCGGATCCTGGCGGGTCGTTGTTATTTTTGGCGGTTTGCACAGTCGCAGTGTTCGCTCTGTGGCTGGTGACGCTCAAGACGGACGGCTCAGCGTTCAACGCTGCGGCGCTGATTGTCGGAGGGGCGGTCTGTCTGGGGTTTTCGTTGGTTGTGCTGTTGGTTGCGAGGCCGTTTTCGCCGATTTTGGCGAGGCCCGATGACGGTGCGGGTCTTAATCCGCTGCTGCAGAACTTCTGGAAGGTTATACATCCGCCGGCATTCATTCTTGCCTGTTCGGTGTTTATCGTTCCCTTTGTTGTTGTTGTCGCGTCGGTTTTTGCCGGCGATACGGAGGTTGCCGAGCTGTATCTGCAGTTGCGGCGCTGGCTGTTAGCCGGCATTGGCTTTCTGAGCCTGGGTATTGTCGCCGGCGCGCGATGGGCGCACAGCGAGGCGAATTCGGGCGGGTATTGGGCGTGGGACCCGGTGCAGAACCTGTCACTTATGCTGTGGCTGGCGGCGGTGGCGGCGTTGCACAGCGTAAATGCGATGCAGTCCGCCTTCGGCGGATTCAGGCGCTGGACTCTGGCGTTGGGGCCTGGGCCGTTTGTGTTGTGTTTGTTGTTGTCGTTCGTCGGGACAAGTGACCTTCTCGAATCCGTGCGCACCGTCGGAAGGAGCGCGATGGGCGGTGGACTGTTGTGCCTGGCCGGGTCGTGCTTTCTGCTTTGGCTCGTCTGTATTATCCGAGCCGTGGGGGCCGTATCGATTGCTCCAGCCCGCCCGAGCTCATTTCGCTTGGGTAAAGACAGGATAATGTTGTGGTCGAATATCGGTTTTGTTGTCACGGCGGTGGTTATTGGCATAGTAACGTTCCTGCCCGTCATTCTGCGGTTGGTCCCGAGAACCGGTCCTGTCAACGTTCCTACGAGACAGTCTTTGGGCCAGGTGGCTTCGGTCGCTGGGATTCTCCTGGTGTTTTTCATCGGGTTCTACCGGCTGGCCGATTTGCAGCAAAGACGCAGCGGCTCAAATCTGCCGGCGCTGGCTTGCGGTGCGTTTGGAGTTGTGTGTTTTGGAGTTCTGTACAGGCTTGTG
>CAYGZM010000284.1:0-3918 GCA_964354365.1 uncultured Pirellulales bacterium | reverse complement strand
CCACATTACCTCGGCAATCGGCGGCGCCGCCGCCGCTTTTTACGGCGCATCGTTTCTGTGCTATGTCACGCCCAGAGAGCATCTGGGCCTGCCGAACGCCGAGGACGTCCGGGCCGGCGTAGTTGCGGCCAAAATCGCGGCGCACGCCGCCGACGTTGCTCGCGGCCTGAAAGGGGCCGCCGAGAAGGACAGGAGGCTCAGCATCGCCAGGGCCAATCTCGACTGGGAAACGCACTTGGCCGAATCGCTCGACCCGGAAACCGCCGAAAGAATGCACCTCGAGGCCTGCAAAGAAATCGGCGGCAAGCAGTCCTTCACCGCTGATTACTGTTCGATGTGCGGCAAGGCCTGGTGCAGCGTCAGAATTAACAAGGAAATCAGAGAGGCGATAAAACACAAGGACCCCGCGAAAGTGTAATTCGGCTGGGCCAACACCAACGTCATCGGAACCGACTTCAAATTCCTCTTTTAGCCTTTCATCTCTTCTGCGACATAGACTTCGGATAGAACTCTCAGTTCGTTCGACAACAACGCATCTTACCGGCAGCCAGGAGAACCAGTATTCCTGAGACACCGTAGGTTCCAAGAAGAATCGGTAAGTTCTTAATTCCCTCGTCCAGTCCAAACACTATCGGTATTACGACTATGCCCAGGATTGCCAGCCGCCGGCTCAGATCAGATTGAGGAATCTGCCATCGAACCCATCGAGGCCCTATTTGAACCGCAAGCCACCCGCACAGACAACCGATGCCTGCCCCCGCAAGCACATCGGATGGATAGTGGGCCATTCCCGCGATTCTCAGCAGGCCGATTCCCGTGCACACACCCAATAGCAGTACAGCAAGAGGCCGCCGGCTAAAAGCTAATACTGTTGTTGCCACCGCAAATACTACCGCAGTGTCTCCCGACGGAAATGACATGTGACGCCCTGTCCGGTTATTCTTCGACTCTGATTCGACCTTGACGTCGCTCGGCCGCGCCCTTCCTACTCCAACCTTAAGAGGATTCACCGCCAAGGTGCAGACAATCAAAGCAAGAAACGCAGACTGAACCAACCGCCGCTGACCGGTCAAAACTAACCACACGAGCAACAGCCAGACCAGCACCCATCCCTTCCCCAGGTACTCAAATCCTATCAACCACGGGCTCTTCCGCCAGCTAATCGGGGCATTGCACAGCCAGGAAAACACCCGCTGATCCAGGCTGAAATACGACCATAAGGCTGCCAGTCCCAGGAGCGCAACAGCGACCAGAAGCAATTTGCTCCTGCCCGAAAGTCTGAATTTTGATGCCGATTTCTTGCCACTCACTTTTGGTCTGCTTTGCGAACAAGGGCGACTACTTCAAGCATTTTGCCTTTGGAATAGTTGATGCCTTTCTTCGATGCTACTTTCTCAAGAGGCAAAACGCCATAGCGTTCTTCGATTTCATTCAGGTTGCTCGCCGGTATTATCAGTACGCCGGCGCCTGCCTGTTTCGCCCAGACGGCAACAGCCTCTTCGCTGCCGAGCGGTTCAATATGCCGGCCGACATAAAAATTCAACGTCGGCTCGCGATACTTATACGTCGCCACAGGCACGTCCTTCGACGTCCTCGCGTTAACGGCCTGAGCAATGGCAGGCGCTATCTTCACCTGCTCAACTGCCGGCAATACCCCAAACATAACGACTATCTCAAGAATCCCAATCCCCACAAGCACGGCCTTGGCGCTCGCTTGCGGTTGATTCCTCTCCTGGCGTCTGTTGGCGATTGCCGCCGTCGCCGCCAGCACCGCACCCGCCGCCAAACCAGACCACCGCAGACCGGGCACATCAACGAACCACGGAACGATCATAAGACCCAACGCCATCCCGATTGCCGGCGGACCGAAGAACCACGTCCCGCGACGCAGCCAAACCTTGTCCCGCTCAACCAACCTCCCCTCCCGCTCTGCAATAAGCGTCCCGGCAACCGCCAACGCCAGGCCGGGCCATATCAATATTATGTAGTGCGGCAGCTTCGTCGCCGCCAGCGTCATGATGATAAAAACAGGCACAATCCAGCTCAAAAGAAATATCCGACCATATTTGCCGCCCACTCTTCCTCCGAGAACCGCCGAGAATGCCCCCGGCAAATGCAGCGACCACGGGAAAAAACCTATAATCACCACGGGCAGGTAGTACGGAAGATATAGCAGAAAATTTCCCCCGTGATGCTCCATCGGCCTGAATGCTCGATTGATAACGTGTCGCCCTACGAATACACGAAGAAACTCGCCGTTAGTCGCATTGTTCGCCGGTATCGCCCAGGCGCTAAAAATCAAGCCTCCGAGAAGCAATGCGATCCCCACTTGCCGGAAACGAAGCTTGAAATCCAATTCGAATCTGCGCCCCAGCAGCAGGGCCGATATTATAACAAACACCGGCATCAATCCCATCGGCCCCTTGGCCAGCATCCCGATACCAAGCGCCGCACCCAGCAAAATTATGTGAAATGGACTTACCTTGCCGTCCCTGACTTCTATGAATACCGCCAATGCGCCGACGGCAAACGGCAGCAAAATCGCATCGGAAGTGGCCGCTCCTCCAACTGCCAGTATCAGCAGTGTTGAAGCCGGAATCACCATTGCCCACAGTCCGGCTTTCACGCCCAACAGCCGCTTGCCTATGAAGAACGTCAACAGGCACGTCAGCCCTGTGCCCACCGCACCAAAGAACCGGAACGCAAGCTCCGTCGGACCCAACAAACGCATGGCAACGGACATCACCCAGTAAACGAAAACCGGTTTGTCCGCCCACACTTCTCCGTTGAACGAAGGGACCAGGTAATTGCCTGATTCCACCATCTCCACCGTGGCGCGTGTGAAACGCGGCTCATCACGATCCCACAGAGTGCTGCGTGTCGCCATTAACAGATATATGCCTGTGATACCCAGGGCGATTAGAACAGCTGTTTTCCAGCCGCCGCCTGTGCCAGCGCCCTTCTTCTGCCCGATATCCACCATTTGCCCCATGTAGAAACGCTCTAATAGTCCGTCAACGTTGATCTTGTTAGTTGTCATTCCTGCGAAAGCAGGAATCCACGACCCCTAGCCGCCTACTGAGCGAGCAGCGCCCACAAATTCAACTGTGAGTGGCTACTAATACCAATCAGAGAAAATAAATGCCTTTTAGCGTGCATTGCCTGGGTGGCATCCTCAAGCCCGCAGGGCTTGGGGATGGCCTTAACCAATAGCTGCCTGCCGCCCGGCGCAGTTACTTCTTATGAACCGTATTACGCCCGTTTGTCCTGGATGGTCTCGAATTCCCTCTACGAGTTACATCCACCGAAATTCCTATGTCTTCATTGAGTCAAACTCGATGAACGCTATCGGCAGGAAGACAAAGACCGGCAGCCATGCCCACAGTTCCGGCATCACCCTGTCGAAAACGACCTCCGTGGCAAGTATCTTGCAGACGAAAGTGGAAATAAAACACGCCGCCGTCGTCCCAAAGCTGATCATAACCGCAGACTTCATCGACTTGGGGTCGCGGCAGACTAATATCGGCAGGCTTATCATTAGCATCACCAGATTGATGACCGGATCGGTGATGCGGAAATGCTTCTGGCTCCAAAGTTGAGCCATATCCTTGATTTTTGTCTTTTGCCTCGCAAGGGCGGCCAATTGCCTCGAGCTCAGCAGTGCCTTGTATTCGGCTCTGCGCCTGACGGGGATGTCCTTTGGAACGAGGTCGCCCGAGTCGTATGAGGCAATCGCCTGGGGCCCTTCTCTGGAGCCTTTTTCAATAAGCTCTCCGTTATACAGGTCCCATTTCCTGGCCTGATAATTGTACGTTGCCCTCTCTGCACGGATCAGGCCGGTCACTTCCCACTCCCACGCGTCTGAATCGCCCTTCATTTGTCGCAGAATAATGGTCGGCCAGTACAGCGTTGAAGTCT
>CAYGZM010000283.1:0-3955 GCA_964354365.1 uncultured Pirellulales bacterium | reverse complement strand
CTTGCCATACTTGCTTACCTCCAATAATTCTGACCTTTATCTTGTTCACGTCACTACTATGAGTTCTGCAAAATTGCAGGTAATCAACAAACGATTTTTTCTTTTCTAAGTAGGCCTAACCTGCAATTTTGCAGAAGCCTTGTCACTCCTGCAAAACATTCTATCACCAATACCCCTCCCAGTCCACCCCAAAAATAGCGAACCTGCTTCGGTAATAGCCGAAACCCTCCCCTTCTGTAGCGACCCCGCAATTTATTGTGGGATTTCCATCCGCATCGCCGCCAGACATCGCAAAAAAGCAATTTACCTCACCCGTCTAAACGTTATAATCAATACCCAAATACCGGATTTCGGGAACCAGATACCCGGACCGATAAGCATACAAAGCAGAAGCTCTTCCGGAAATAAACTATGAAGGCAAAACACGTTAGCACGGCGCGATTATGTCTGGAACCCTGGCGGGAGGAAGGGGACGAATTAGTCGTTGCGGCATCGCTGGACGACCCACAGGGCAGGCGTCATCGGCTGTGGTGGCGGCTGCCCGTGCGGTGGCGTGAGGCGCTGACGCCCTGGGCCGACCCTTTCGTCGTCGCCTTTCTCATTCCCATGATGCAGTGGCGGCGGGACGTCTTCGTTGAGGGCTCCGTCTCCCCATCGCTGCTGTCGAACCTGGAGCACTACGCGGCTATCTGGCAGGCGTGGGCGCCTGACCGGTACCAACCTGTAGAGATTCGTGCCCGCGAGGAAGCCGAGGCCCCGCCGCCACCCGAAGAAGGGTTAACCATCGTCCCGTTCTCCTGCGGGGTGGATTCGTCGTTCACGCTGTACCGGCACCGCCGGAGCCTGGTCGGGCGGCGAACGCAACGGATCGCCGCGGCGATGGTGATGCACGGATTTGATATCTGGCTGGACCAGGAGAATGCCCGGGGCATGTACGAAGGGCTGCTGCGAGACGCCCGCGTCATGGTGGAAAGTATGGGCGTCGAATGTATCCCGGTCGCCGGCAACTTTCATCAGCTCCCCACCGTCTGGGGCCACAGCTTAGGCACGCACCTGGTCGGCGGCCTGCGCTTGCTGGCCGGGCGCTTTGACGCCGCGCTGGTCCCCAATGATGTCACGTACACCCGCCTGGGTATCCCGTGGGGCAGCCACCCGTTCAGCAACCCATACCTGGGCGGGCGGCACTTCAACGTTATCGACGATGGCGGGGAGACCTTTCGCCTCAACAAGATCCAGCTTCTGGCGCAGTGGCCCGAGGCGATGCGCCATTTGCGGGTGTGCTTCGAGAACCCAGGCAGCCATGCCAACTGCTGCCGATGCGACAAGTGCATTCGCACGATCCTGGCTTTTCGCGCTGCGGGTGTGGAGCTGCCGCCGGCGTTCGCCAGGGACGTTGGCGACCGGCAGATTCGCCGCATACGTTTCCACCACGAATACAACACACTCCATTGGCTTGAGGTCGCCGGGTTCGCGGAACGCCGCGGGCTGGGCGGAGCCGGCTGGGTGCGGGCCATCCACGCCGCAGTCAGACGCAACCGGCGTCGATGGCGGTGGCGGCGGTTCAAGCGGGCGTTCGTGCCGCTGCGCAACCGCATCCGCAAGCTATTACGAGGCTCGCCGTTGAGCCGCAAGGAGCTGGCCGAATCAGCCGGCAGCCCGTCGTAGGACCCTGCGCCGACAAACGCTGATCCCGATAACCACCAGCGCACGGGCCGATGCCGCCGGCGCCCTGCAAGCCGTGCCCCCATCACGTATGTGATAGCTCAGTTCCGCAGCAGTTTTTCATAGAGATGCTGTGTGCTTTCAATCAATAGAGAATGATTCAGATTGTCCTGTGCCCATTTTCTGGCGTTGGCCCCAATCCTCTTTCTCAAATCTGCGTCGCCAATGACCTTCAGCAATACCTCAGTAAGATGTTCAGGCTCTCTGCGAGTCACAAGGAACCCCGTTTCGTCATGCCGAATATGATAAGATTCTTCAGTCCGCCTGGACCACGCGCATACCACCGTTATTCCGCACATCATTGCTTCGTACCTTACCGAACCGCCGGACAGGCTGACCAGCACATCCAGCCCGGCCAGGACATCCGGCATATCGTCTCTGCGTCCCGTGAAATGAATGTGGTCGAGCAGACCATTATCTCTAATGTACTTTGCTATCTGAGAATAATAGGAATGATCCTTGATGTCCCCGATGATAAAGAAGGCGGCTTTCTTTGTCTTCTTCAGTATGTCCCCGGCTATTCCGGCGAAGCTGAGTTGTTCTTTGCTTTTTTCCACCCTGCCGGCAATTCCCACCAGAACCGCGTCGCCGGCGGCATATTGCTTTCTGAAGACGCCTCCATCCGAATGACAATTGCGTGGTTTGAACAAATTCGCGTCCACAGCGTCATGAATCGGGACAATCCTATTCTTCGACGCGTTTGCCGTCTGATAAAGCCGCATCTCGACCCTCTTCGAAATCGGCACCAGAGCGGTCGCCATCGCACAACGGTGTTTCTTAAACGTCCTCCTATCGACCGGAGCTCTGATATGCAGCACCGAGGGGATACCGGCGCTTTCGGCGCTTCTGAGCATATACTCGCTCAGCCAGATATCCGAGGCATGCACCAACGATACGCCTTCGCTCTTAACCAGGCCGCACACATAGGCGGCGTCCCTGTATCGAGAGAACAGATGTTTGACTTTTCTCCAGCCCGCCAATTGACGAACAAAGCATCTTATGCCTGCATCCTGCAATTCTTTCACAAATCGGCCGCCGTTGGTGCACAGCACGACAGGGGTAAATCTTTCTCTGTCGAGCCCTTTTAACAGGTACAACAACTGTCTCTGTGCGCCGGATACGTCCCCTCCTTTGGTCAGATACAATATCTTATGGTTTCCACTCGACATCTGAAACGTAATGCTCCATACACATACTTCAACAACCTGCTGAGTTACCCAATCCTATCACGGGTATCAGCCGGCGACAAGAACCAGAGGCTGGCAGAATCTCCATTATCTCGGAATAACCAATCAGGCCCGTTCAACGCAACTGCATCGTTACCGGTCGCCGGCCTTGTGCTCCTCTGCTGTTTCCATCAACCTGCACGCGAATCCCCATGGGCCGCCGCCGTTTTGAATCTTCAGAACGAGCTGATTTCTGCCCTTCTTGAAAGTGACCGGAACGCGGTCATTGAAGTTCTCTTAAGATCGTCTGCCATCGTTTCCAACCTGAACCAAGTTCCATACTATCTTACCCTATAGAACGCCCAATTGCAAAAAACGCTACACCCAACCCTCAATATGAAATCTGAAATCTGTAATCCGAAGTCGTCTTTCCCCCTCAATCTAAAACTTGTGCCCGCGCAGCTCGGTATCTGAAATTTGGGCATGGTTCAATTCCGGGTGGCAGCCTCAAGCGCAGCGCCCCGCCTGAGCCTGCCGAAGGCTTGGGGATGGCAAAACTCCAAGGGTGTAACCATCCCCAAATCCTTCGGATTTGAGGCTGCCACAGATAATGTAACTCAGAATCTGACGTACTTGAACCATAGCGAAATCTGCAATCTGCAATTTGAAATCGTCTTTCCCCCTCAATCTAAAACTTGTACCCGCGAACGCGGATATCTGAAATCTGCAATTTGAAATTTGAAATCTCCCTCACTCCCCACCCCTCCCGTTCGTTGTCCTCCCCCTCGCCACGCCGTCATTGCGAGGAGCGAAGCGACGTGGCAATCTCTCGTAAGTCATCCTGAGCGAAGCCGAAGAGCCTACCCTGAGCTTGCCGAAGCGATATCACTTCATCATTCGACATTCTGAATTCTGTATTCTGAATTCCTTCTTCTCACCCCCCATCCAAAGCCAGATTCCCATCCCCAGTCCTTGTCATTCCGAGCACAGCCATTGTCATTCCGAGCGCAGCCGAGGAATCTATTGAACCACCCGCCCCGCAGCACCCCGCCAATCTCCGCTTCACC
>CAYGZM010000282.1:0-3959 GCA_964354365.1 uncultured Pirellulales bacterium | reverse complement strand
CAGAGAAATCGTCAATCGTCAATCGTCAATCGTCAATCGTTGTTCTTGGCGACACGATGGGCGACCTGAGAAAATTCTACTCGCTTGCGAGCATAATCTTCGTCGGCCGCTCACTCGTGCCGATGGGCGGCTCCGATATGATGGAGGCTGCGGCGCTTGGCAAATGCACCATCTTCGGCCCGCACGCCTTCAATTTCAAGCAGACCGTCGATGCCCTTCTCGCCGACAACGGCGCCGTCCTCGTAAACAACAAAGAAGAACTCCTCAACGCAATGAAAAGGTGCCTCACCGATCCCGGCTACGCCCAGCAAATCGCCCAAAACGGCCGAAAAGTCATCATAAAAAACCAGGGCGCAACCCAAAAAACCGTCACACAAGTCGCAAGACTTCTGGTCACGCAACCGTAAGGCACGGTAATTGCGCGGCGCACACGTCTTTGCATTTTCCCCTTCGCCCATCCCCTTTCGTCTATCGTCCCTCGTCCGTCGTCTGTCGTTATCCGTTGCCGACTCGCAGCCTCTTGCTGACCGCTGCGATGTGCTCCGGGCCGGTTCCGCAGCAGCCGCCGATGATATTTACGCCGGCTGAATGTATCTTCTTTGCCGCCGAGGCAAAATCATCAGGCGATACCCGGTAAACCGCTTGTCCATCGACCAATTCAGGTTTGCCCGCGTTCGGCTCGGCGAAAACCAAGACCTCGTTCGATGCTGAACTCGCCGCCGCGACGAGCCTGTCGGCCAGCTCCACGTATTCATCAAGCGTGCCAGTCCCACAATTGAACCCGACCGCATCGACCCCCAGAGAGACGATGTTACCAACCGCGCTGGTGACGCCCACGCCCATCATCGTTCTAAAATCACCCCCGGCCCTGTCGAAAGACATCGAGGCGAATAGCGGCAAATCCCCGCAGACCGATTTGGCCGCTTCAATCGCGATTGCGACCTCGTCCAGGGCCGTCATCGTCTCGATCATAAAGCCATCTACACCGCCGGCCAGAAGCGCCCTTGCCTGCTCCGCAAAGGCGTCTTTAAGCTCTTGCGCCTTCAAAGTGCCCAAAGGCTCCAGGAACTCCCCGCAGGGGCCGATGTCGCCTAAGACATACTTCCGGGCCCCCGCCGCCCGGCGAGCAATTCGGGCCCCCGCCTGGTTTATCCGCTGCGCCTGATCCGCCAATCCATACCTCTTCAAGGCAACCCTGTTGGCCCCAAAAGTATTGGTCAGGACCGCATCGCTGCCCGCATCGAGATAAGCACGGTGAACCTCACAGACAACATCGGGCGCCTTGACATTCAGATAATCATTACACGCGCCTATCTCGACTCCGCGCGCAAACAACTGGGTTCCCATCGCCCCATCCAACAGAAACACGCCCCCTTTTATTCTGTCGGCCAGTGTCGCCCGTCCCATATTAGGTCTCCACACAAGACTGAGTTACCCTTGATTCGCGTGCGGCGCTTAAAATCATCAATCTAAAATCGCAAATCGTCAATCAGTATTATTGCTCGACCCATTTGCCGCCGACCACTTCATAAACGTTCTCGAAGCTATCCGGCGATGGCCGGACAAAAAGAAGCTCCAACTGCTTCTCGTTGAAGCTCGCCGATTTGACGGACTTCAGAGCAATCCCGGCCGAATCGTCCCTGCCGCCGTCGCCCCGCTTGGTAATCTTGATACTCTGCGGAACAGAAAATCCATCTTCGACCTCTTCATATTCATCCAGCTCCGCAACAACCTCAACCTGCCCAAATTCATTGAAGTACTCAACCTTCCGCACCAGGTAGTTGCACCTATGGATGTATATCCTTTTGATCATCACGCCTGCGTCACCGTGCTGCGTCAGTATGTCAAACGGCCCCTTGTTCGACAATGACCACCCCTCGCCGTCGGCAACGGCTATTCCTATGGCCTCAAGCACTATTCTGGGACTGAGTATCAGCTTCTCGACGTAAGTGTTCCTGGACCACCGGCCCCACCAGTAGCTGCTGATCTTCTTCGGCCTTAGCGACAGCCAGAACTCATCCTTGTTCGACCCCACAACCAGCCCTCGCGGATCGAAAGCCACGTCGCCCCGCAGGGACATCTGCGCCGGGGGATTCACCCAGAGTCTCACGGGGAAAACCTCTTTGTGCGCCTTGCGATTCTCCTGCGTATAATACTCCAGCCGGCACGTCCCCGTAGCACGAAGCGGACTGACTTTCTCGGAGCGTCCTCTCAGCACCGACAGCGCCTCCCCTGCTGAATCCCTTCCCGGACAAATCGACAGAGGCTTTCGCATCGCCGGCCGACATCCCCCGGCGACAAACAAAGCCGTAACAGCAACCACGGCAAGCGGCCGTAACATCCTGACCGAATTCCAAGTCAACTTTTTCACAAATCCGCCTGCAATATCTGCCCTATCTGCGATGACAACTGCCCTATCTGCTCTTCGTCGAGGTGCGGATTGACCACATCAACGCGCTCGTTTTCGCCCACCATCCTCAGACTCCAGATTTCCCGCCCATCCTCGACCCTGGTCGCGTCATATTTCAAAATCCGCTTTCGCATCAGAATCAGGGCCAGCGCAAAACGAAAATTCACCTTTTCCCGCTCGGTCTCCTCGGCCAACCGCTCGAAAAACGCCATCAGCATCTCATCATCGACGAATATCTGTTTCTTCTCGTTCGGCGCCGGCAGTCTCGTCTTCCAGTAGCAAAATACCTCAGGCTTCCGGCCTTCCCAGTACTCCGCGCAGAAATCCCGCCTCTGCAGTCCTTCCTCGGTCTCCACCAGCGCGCCGAAGTACTCTTCGCCGGCTTTTATCGCCCTGCCGCTGCCGTAGCATTGTCCTAACGGCTTGTTTATTTCCCACTCATCCATATTCTTCGTCTCTATTACCCGATGTCGTTGCACGCTACAGCAGGTCGCCCCTGTCGCCAAAGACAATACAACTGGCGACCAACGCGCACAAACCGTAGTCTCAACTGATTATAGTACCCAACTCCCCCGCCAACGCCAACCTCTTTTTGCCCCACCCGCGCGCCGCCCCGGTACGATGCCGCTTTGTGAATAGCTTCGTCTGCTTGCCTGGTTCTCGCGTAAACCCAACGGCATACACGCAAACGCAGGCGCCTATTCAAACTTCAGCCATTGACGTATATTCTCTGCGGTTTTAGGACCTATGCCCTTGACCTTCTGCAGGTCACTGCAATCTCGAAACGCCCTTCCTTCCTGCCCATGACTCTCCCTGTACGCCACTATCGCCGCCGCACGCGAAACCCCAATGCCCGAGAGTCTTACCAGGCTCGCTATCGGCGCATCGTTCGGGTTTATTCGGCTCTCCAGCTCAATCTCGCACGGTTGTCCCGCCACAATTACATCCAGGGAAAAAAACCAACAAAGCAGCACACAAACGCACATACTTATCACAAATGCAAACGATTGAATCCTCTCGCCCCGCCCCTCTGCCGTCCCGATTGAATTATCGACCGCCTTATGGTCCAACATATCGCCTTCGGACAATTCGCAAACGCCTACCGCACAAAAATAGCGTCACTCAGTTTCTTCAGCGCCAGGTACGACTCCTTCGGCTCGAGCCTCGCCGTCAACAGGCCGCTGTCCGTGATTGTGCTGCCCTTCCTGTCGGTAAGGTCCGAATATGTCACTGAATCCACAAACTGCTTGCTCAGCGCTATCTTGTAGAACTGTTCGATCCACTCTCTCTGCCACGCTTCGTCCCATTTGTCGTGCCAGATGCCCGCAACCTCTCCGTGGTGGGAGCCGGCGCCGTTTTGGCTCGGCACCGCAACGCCGGTCATATACATCGGCTTGGCTATAGGCGCAAGGTAATCCAGAATCGCCGATATCTGCATCATGTCCCTGATGTGCATACCCGACTGGTTCCGCCCGAACCGCATTTGCAGCCCGAAGGCGTCAAAGTTGACCCCGCTCTGCACAACCATATCCATATAAACCAGCGGCGG
>CAYGZM010000281.1:0-3959 GCA_964354365.1 uncultured Pirellulales bacterium | reverse complement strand
TCCAGCCAGCTTAGGGCAAACAATGAAAAGTCCGCCCAGTCAACCCTATGGTCGCCTGTCAGCTCGCAGTCGCTGCGTCCGAGCAGCCGGTCTTCGAAGAGGTTTGTATTGCGTGGATTGATGTTGCGCATCGGCCAATCGCTGTTCTCGCTATAGGCGGGCGTGGGCAGGTCCCAGACATAGATGCTCCCTATCATCGTCGCCGCTATCAGCTCAAACAGCCCGTCGCCATCGACGTCCCCGATGCTGACGCCCGATGTCGATGCAAAGCTCATCTTCTTGGGGAATCCCGGAATAAGCCGACCGTCGCCGCTGCACGCAAAAACCGAGCCGTCGAAGGCCGTGAAGCAGACATCCTGCCGCCCGTTATTGTCCACATCGACTATCGCGGGCGTGCCGCTGGGCCACTGCTCCAAATCGAGAGGCCAGCCCGGCAGAGTCGTGCCGTTCAAGTTTTTCACATAGACCCGGAACAGGCCTGTCACCGGGCGATGGTTGGCCAGGACTACTATCTCAAGGCTGCCGTCGCCGTTGATGTCACCTATGCAGTAGCTGAAGATCTGGGTGTCATAGTTGCCGATAGGAATCGGGAAGCCCGGATACAAACTGCCGTTGTGGTGATAGCAGTGGATGTAACTTTGATAACCCGTGGTTCCGATGACGGCCTCCAGATCGCCGTCGCCGTCCAAATCAACGAGAAACGGGGGAGCGGAAATGTCCTCATTGTACAGATTGCGCAGGGTGATAGGATAGCCGGCCTCTTCGATCCCGTTTCCATCCAGCACGTTAAGCCGAATACTTTCGTAGCCGAGCTTTGAGACCGCGACTATCTCCTTTTGTCCGTCGGCGTCGATGTCGCCGAAGGACAGCGAGCGCACGGTCTCGGTGCTGTCGGGAAAATCGCGGGTGAACAGCCTGGCGCCATAGTGATCAAAGGCGGAAATCCGGTAGTAGTCGGCGGTGTTGCCCTTGGTATGAGCGGCAACCGCCTCCAGGGTCCCGTTGCCGTCCAGGTCGGCCAGAACAAAAGGCAGCTCATGCGCGTTCGACTCCGTCTCTATTGCCTGTTGAGGAAAACCGCCCAGGCGCGATCCATCGAGGTTCTTTGCGTTGAAGCACCACACTGTTGAAGAACTGCCGTAATAGTCGGGCCAATAGTCCCGCAGGGTCCAGAAAACCTCCGTATCGCCGTCGTTGTCAACGTCCGCCACCGCCGGGCCGGGGAAGGCGGCGTTGCTGGCGAACGCTGGTTTTTCAAGCTGCACCGTCGGCCAGCCCGGAAGAATCGTCCCATCTCCTCTCAGGCCGAACGTGTGGCCGATGCTGCATAGAAAAATCTCGTCGCTCCCGTCGCCGTCCGCGTCGGCGGGCGTCGCGTTGAACGATGCGCCGAGGATGAAGCTGCCAAAGCGAAAAACGCTTCCGCCCAGTCGCACGGGCCAACCCGGGTGAAGGTCCTGTTCCGCCCGCAGCACGGTATGCTCAATTGCCGTCCTCGTGCCGTCATTGACGCTGAGCCGAACGTGGTATGGCCCCTGCTTGTTGGATAGGTCGAGCGTTCCCAACGGGCCGTCCGCCACAGAACCACCCTCGCTGATAGTAGTCCACGCGCTCGGATAATATCCTTCTCCGACCTCCAGGGTATAAGAATCCCCATCTGCCGTCCCGAGAATGGCGAGGTTCTGGTCTATTGCAAGCGGTTCCGAATCGTCCTTCGGCTGGAGGATGCCGGCGTTGACGTCGGATACCTGCTCGGCAGTATCGAGCGCCGCTTCGGCGTTCACTATTCCGGCGCCTATGTAGCTGTCGGTCGTCTGGGCCTCGCCCGCCGATGCCGCCAGCGCCCGTCGAACTGCCGTTTCGGACAGGGCTGGATGCCGCTCCAGAAGAAGCGCTGAAACGCCTGATGCAAAAGGACAGGCCATCGAAGTGCCGTTGGAGCGGTAGTATTTTGCGCCGGCATCCCCCGCCGGAACAAAATGCGCGCCGTCATTGTACATGTCCGTGCCGGCCGCACGCAGAGAAAGAACATCAACGCCCGGAGCGCTGAAATCCACCACCGACCCAAAGTTGGAGAACGAAGCCCGCTTTAGACCCGGCTCCAACGCCGCCACTGTCAAGACTCCTCGAATGTTAGCGGGCGACCACAGAGCCGCGTTGAGATTGTCGTTGCCCGCTGCGACCACGACGACGCGATTGCGGCCCCTCGCGTAATTGATTGCGTTGGCGATCAGCTCGCTTTGGCCGCCTCCGCCCCACGAGTTGCTCAATACATTAGCGCCGTTATTGACGGCGTACATAATGCCGTTCGATAGCTGTGTGCCCGTTCCTGTGCCCCCGCTGTCGAGCGATTTGACAATCATCACCCTCGCCCGCGGCGCCACGCCGATTATCCCCTTGCCGTTGTTGCCCACGCCGGCAATAATCCCGGCGCAATGGCTGCCGTGCCCGTGGTCGTCCATAGGGTTATTGTTCCCGCCGACGAAATTCCAGCCGCGGATGTCATCGACAAACCCATTTTTGTCGTCGTCCTTGCCGTTGAGGTCATTGGCATCGACAAACCCGTTGCCGTTCAGGTCTTCGCCCCGGTTGATCCAGACGTTGTATTGCTCGCCGGGATCCAACTGATTGTTGCCGTTGGAGTCGCGGTACAAGTCCTCGTGGTTGTAGTCAACGCCTGTATCGATTACCGCCACCACTATTCCCTCGCCCTCTGCCTGGTCCCAGGCGTTTTCGGGATTGACGGCGTGCAGACCCCACATATCCAAGTATTCCTGGCCCCAACTGCCCGTCGAACCATAATAAGTATCATCAGGCGCCAACTGACAACGGTAATAGTAGTCCGGCTCGGCCCACTTAACGGCCGGGTCGGTTTGCAGCTCTTCGCATGCCTCTATTGGACTGGTGCCTGCCGAAAGACGCGCCACGTAAATATCCTTCAACGGCCCTTGTGGATGATGCGCGAAAACCCGAACCGTCCGATCAAATCTATGCCTCTCGGCGACGCGTTGCAGGACCTCTTGGCCTCGTGCGGGCTTGCCGCCATAATCGCCTTCGGGGGGGACAAGCTCGAAAACCACCTGGTCAGGCGCATACGCCAGCGTCTCCGGCAAGGGAGTCGCGCCGGAATCAGCACTGATCGTTGCGCCAAAAGATAAGACGGACAATGAAACGGCTGATACTATCGCCGCCAACAATTGTGTTGCTTTTGATATGGTCATATCCCTTTCTGTCTTGCCTGCTCGAAACTACATCCGGCCCAGAAAGAGCGTTTTCGTCCTGCTGAGTTTCACACTTGCCTTAGAGTAGGATCACTCCAAAAGACCCTTCGGCTATCGTATTGGCCCAAAGGATATTATACAAACCGTAAGTCTGATTGTCAATGCAGCCTTCCCTCGCTGAGTGTGATTTGTCTGGGCTCCTGTGGTTATACGCTTGCTGATCGCCCGCAACGCGCCCCCTCTGCGTAAACAAAAGCCGAGCAAGCTTAGTTGCTTGCTCGGACTTGGAATCTCAAATAACAATTAGCAAAGAAAGGTTTGTTCTACCGGGTTGCGTTGCGCTGAGCCTTGCGCATACGCCGGCGATTCTTCTCCGATGGCTTCTCATAGTACGCCGTGCGCTTCATATCACGGATCAACCCCTCTTTTTCGCACAGCTTCTTGAACCGCCTGATCATCTGCTGAACCGACTCACCTGCTCGCGATTTTACTCGTAACATATAAAGAAAAACCTTCCCTTACCCCTAAAAAGTTAATGTTTAACGCCTTCAAAAAACAACCCTAACTTCTCAATTCGTCAAGAATCGACAAGTTGAGTAGTCTAATACAGATTTCCTGGTCTTTCAAGACAAAAACCGCTCCCCAACATTTTTTTTACCTGCTCAACCTGACCGATTCGCGTTGTCATACCTGCGAAAGCAGGTATCCAGTAGTGTGGCGGGTGAGTGGATTCCCGCT
>CAYGZM010000280.1:0-3970 GCA_964354365.1 uncultured Pirellulales bacterium | reverse complement strand
TCTGCATGCAGCAATCCGAGGCCTGTGACGGGCTGTTCGTCACGGGCCTCGGTTGTGGTTTTGCCGGCTTGTTGCCGGGGAATGTGGACATCTTTTGATAGCCTTCGCGATGCAGGTCTCATTAGCCAAGTGTTTGGTATTGCCTCTTTTTGGAGGAGTGTATTATGCGTGAAAAGTTGATTATATTGGTTGTTGTGTTTGGTTTGATTGTCGCCTGTTCCGGCGTGGCGTCGGCGTCGATCATCACCGGTGTTGATCGGTCATACGGTCGGTCGGGTACTAAACTCCCGATCGGCGTGTTTGACGGCGAGACGGACCCGATGCCGCTGCGGACTGTAGAGGATGGGACTCTGGTTTACTCGGATCGCGACGTCCATCAATGGTTCAACACACCTCCGGAGATGAAGGGCCTGGAGTACGTGCCGACGTTCAACGAGGATAAGAATACTTCGGAGATCAACGTCTCCTATATGGTGACCATTGGCGAGCCCACGAAATTGTGGATGACAATCGACGACCGCATACCGAGTCAGACCGGCGAGCTGGTTGATGATCTCAATAACCAGCAGTTCGCTCTTCTTCTGGCCACATACAGGCTTCCTTGCGGCATCGTATGGGAGGATACGGGTGTGAACCTGACCATCCGCGAGAAGCTCGATGGCACCGCGGACACTGTGGTGAGCGTGTGGATGACGACGGAGCCGTTGCCTGCCGGGTCGTATGACTTCGCTCTGCAACCGTCGGGCAAGGACTTCTACACGATCGGGACTGTTCCCGAGCCGGCGACAATTGCCTTGCTGGGTTTTGGAGGCCTGGCTTTACTGCGCAGGAAGCGATAGTTCTAAGCTAAGGCTTAGATACACAACTGATGAGTTTGCATCGCGCTCCAAGGGCTATTCCGGCTGATTCGGAAGGGGCCTTGGGTGAGGTGTTGGGACCAGAGAACGCAGACAGCTTTTGATGGTTTTGTAAGGGATGCAAGTTTCGTCGGCTTGTTGTTTGCTACTAATGATTTGTGTACTACCTTGGATTAGGAGGTGTGTGAAATGAGAAGAGTGTTGTTTTTTGTTTTGGTGACAGTGTTTTGCTTGAGCTGCGGCACAACCCATGCAGGTATTGCTTATACGGCTCCTGCGGGCGGCTGGGCTTATGTCTATACCGGCGAGGGCGTTGCGCCGGAGGTTACGACAGCGCTGGACGGGACCTGGGACCATAAGGACGCCAAGGCGGGTAGTTCTGATGCCTGGGACGGCTCGGCCATTGGGCCGGTCATTGGAGTAACTAATGCGCCTGGCGGCGTGTCTGCACTTACCGAAGGGTCAACCAAGTACATCCGCATACAGGATGCGGGCAGACCCGACAACGGCGACAAGGGGAGCGAAGGCTGGGATTGGAGCGATCCGTCCAACCGGAAGTTCACCTTCGTGCACGACCTTGCTCTGGACGGAGTGGACGGCGCCACTATTCTCGATAATGGCGTTACACTGAATTTCCGTCTGCGTGTTCCGACGAGCGGTCCGCTTGACAGGGAATATGACAAGCTCGGCGTGACTCACGATTGGACGCCCGCAGGCTATGTTGTCCACAGTGACGGGCTTGCGCCCATCGCCATCAAACAGGGAACAGGCGGCAACGGTATGATAGGCTTTGGCCTGGCCCTGAAATCGGACAATGCCAGCCTAACACAGGACGGCCTGGTTATGAACAACCTCGTCGGGAATGTGGTGATAGGCGGCAATGATGTGACAACCGACGAAGCCGGGCAAGCCGGCAAATCGTTGAACCTGTTGACGGGATTTGATGTGACGCAGTGGCATGAGTTCTGGGTGACGATCATAGATGACGTTACGAATGTCGGCACTCACGAGGTCAAAATCTGGATGGATGGGAATATGGGCGCGCCGGACGGCACGTTCATTGTTACCGCCGGCAACAAAGACGAGTACGACTTCAATGGGTACCTGGATATGTCTCTTGCCGTATCGGACATCCGCGGTT
Source organism: uncultured Pirellulales bacterium (assembly GCA_964354365.1). Taxonomy (GTDB): domain Bacteria; phylum Planctomycetota; class Phycisphaerae; order Sedimentisphaerales; family Anaerobacaceae; genus CAYGZM01. The sequence continues at coordinate 1,972 of CAYGZM010000280.1, read as the reverse complement.
CTCAGGATATCGACTTCTTTGCGTATGCTGCCGGTGCGAGTAATCCTGTTCCTGAGCCGGCGACTATAGCCCTGCTGGGCTTTGGCGGATTGGCTCTGCTTCGTCGCAAGAGAAGCTGATGCTCAAAAACGCGTTTAAGTGTTATAACACTCAAACACTGAATTTGCACCATTCCGGGGTCTATTCCGATTGATTCGGGATAGACCCCGGCTCGTTTTTTAGCTGGCGGACCGTATTCCGCGTATCGTATGCCGGATCGCGTCTGGCGGCGGCAAGGCTGAATAAACGCGCCCGTAGCAGGCGCAAGGCGGAGGGGGCCGATTAATGTTCCATCTGGGGAATGGGAGAAAATCCCTTGCCTTCAGGGGACTGGGAGCAGTGTCTTATTCAGGGGGTTTGTTGCTTCGAGGGTTTGTATTTTGAACATTTGGGATGAGTTAGAATCTTCATTTTACTGGGAAATTGGTTGTTGATAGCGGTCGAAGAGGGGGGTACAATAAGAAAGGTCATACATCAATATAACTCAAACTGGCTGGCCCGCCTTGTCATACCTGCGAAAGCAGGTATCCAGTAGTCTGGCGGGTGAGTGGAGTCCCGTTCCCCGATCAGGTCGAGGACAAGTTTTGCGGGAATGACACACTGTGCTATATTGCTGTCGCATAAGGACTTATCGTGCCGTTTTCTTGAAAACCGGGCGGTTTGAGAATATAATAATGTCATAATTGGAGGTTATAGCGATGTTACTGTGGGTATTCAGGGCGATATTCTGGATTGTTGTGATTGCGGTGATGTTTGTCAGCGTAAGCTCGACGAAGATATCGGGCGCTGCGGGTTCGATTAATTTCATAGCCGTGTTGGTGAGCGGTTTGGGGATGTCGATTTTTGTATTTTTGTTGGATGTTCTGACGCCGAAGCGAAATCTCAGCGCGGTGGCCGGGGTATTCTTTGCGCTGCTGGTGGGGCTGCTTATAAGCTTAGTGCTGGCGGCAGTGGTGGATATGATCAACGATTCGTACAAGATCGATATGATTCCGGAGACCGCCAGGGCGATCAAGTGGACATTGGGGATATGCGTTTGCTATCTGACGATCAGCATTGTGATGCGGACGAAGGATGACGTGCGTTTTGTGATTCCTTACGTTCAGTTCACCAAGCAGACGAAGGGGGCCCGGCCTTTGGTTCTGGATACTTCGGTCATTATTGACGGTCGGATAGCGGATTTGTGCCACAGCAAACTGTTCGATGCCCCGCTGGTTGTTCCGCGCTTTGTTCTCAACGAGCTGCAATTGATAGCCGATTCCGCCGACAGGCTCAAGCGCAACCGGGGGCGACGCGGGCTGGATATACTCAACGCAATGCAGATGGACCCGGTTATCGACGTGGAGATTAACGACACCGTGCTTGAGGATATGGATGAGGTCAAGGGGGTGGATCAGAAGCTGGTGATGTTCACCAAGAGCTGTAACGGGCGTCTTGCGACGACGGACTACAACCTGAGCAAGGTTGCGCAGGTTCGTGAGGTCGATGTTGTGAATATCAACGACCTTGCGAACTCGCTGAAGGTTGTTGCTCTGCCTGGCGAGGCGATGCAGGTGAAGATCATCAAGCCGGGCGAGGAGGCGGATCAGGGTATCGGTTATCTGGACGACGGCACGATGGTGGTTGTCGAGGGGGGGCGCAACAAGATCGGCAGAGAGCTGCTCATAAGCATTACGAGCTCACTTCAGACGTCGGCGGGCAAGATGATATTCGGCAAGTTCGAGGAATTTGCGCAGCAGGATTCCGGGGGCGGCGGCAACAACAGGAGACGGCCGTTCGGCAAAAGGCCGGCGGGAAGCGGCGCGAGAGACCAGCAATAACGCTTAGCGCGGCCTAACGGCCGCAACCAAATCCGAAGCACTAAATCCGAAATCCTAATACTACAACGCCACTTGAATTTTGCCGACAAGCATAATCTATTATTGTATCCGCA
>CAYGZM010000279.1:0-3975 GCA_964354365.1 uncultured Pirellulales bacterium | reverse complement strand
GCGTTGAATGCCTCGATGGTCCTCTCCGCCAGATTGCCGTAGCTCTTTGCGAACTTCGGACGCGGCCCCTGCGTCAGCCCCAGGATGTCGGGGGCAATCAGTATTTGCCCATCGCAGCCCGGCCCGGACCCGCAGCCGATCACCGGAACCTCGCAGCGCTGCGTGATGATCTGGGCGACCTCAGCAGCCGTTCCTTCAATCAACAACATTCCCGCGCCGCTGTTGACCATTTGCTCGGCGAGACTTGCCAATTCGGCGGCCATTTCCGCCGTTGTGGCCTCGGCCTTGAAACGTCCGGTCCTGGTGATGCTCTGGGGCCTTATGCCGATATGCGCCATAACGGCTATGCCGGCGTTGCTTACCGCCTTGATTACGTCAAGGTGTGCCCCCGTTGCCTCGATCTTCACCATTTGTGCCCCGGCCTCAGCCACGAATCGCCCTGCATTCTTCACCGCCTCGCCAATACCGACCTGGTACGACAGGAAGGGCATATCGGCGACCAGATACACCTTTGGCGCACCTCGTCTGACCGCGGCAGTTATTACCGCCATAAAATCCATTGTTGCCGGAAGCGTCGAGTCGAAGCCGAGCACGACCTGTGCGGCCGAGTCGCCGACCAATATCATTTGGACCTGACTCTGAGAAACGAGTTTGGCTGTGGTGTAATCGTAGCAGCTAACCGCAGCGATTCTCTGCTTCTGCTGCTTGGCCGTCAGCAAATCCGCAATGGTAATATTTGTATCCATAGTCAACCGTTCTGAGAGACATTGCCAAAAGAAATAACAGCCTGTCCGTTAGAATATGAGAACAAAATAAGTTTAGCAAGCGTAAATTAAACAGGTATTCTGGGCTGTAAACCCGGCACGTGAAAAAAAAACCGAAAAAAATGACGTTTTTGTAATTAAGGACTTGATTCCTTATGAGAAAGATGTAAGTTTCTATGAAATTCTTGGTTTTTCGTTAAAGAATTTTGTGCTGCCTACACGATTACATATACAAGAGAACTCATAGAACTGAATGAACGGAGTCGGATGTAGTTCTTGACGTTATCATTAGCTTTTCATCACCCTCCTCCGAAGCCAGATTCTGTTGTTGTAAGAATCTGGCTTTTTTCATGCCTTGTCTGTTCAAAATGGGTAAGCAGGGAGGTTGTGCTGATTGTTAAACTGCGCAGGTTTATCTCAATCGCATTCCACAAAGTGATTCTTTTCAGCGCTTTGCGCCGGCGATGTAGCCGGTGATCAGTTGTTTTAATGGAGGCTCTCTGGTATTCCTCTGGGTATGGGTCTTCTACGGTTCAATCGCTGTCCTGATGCAGTCGAGCCTGCATCGAAACAAGAGGCGGCGAAATTGGCGTCAAAGTTGAATTCATCTGCTCGAATCTTTTTTTTGGATTTATCTTGACCGGTCGATTGCAGGTCCCATAATGGTTTTGTCTAAGGATGATATCCGTACAATCGGATTAGCCAACGAATAGGTTTGCTGCGTCAAAGGGATTTGATGAAACGCGAAACTTCAGCATTTGTTGGGTGGCAGAGTTGTGTATTGATCCTCTTGATCTTCCCCCTTGGCCTGTCCGCGCCGGCTTATTGTCAGATGGCTGGCGTTGCGCTGCTTGTTCAGCAGACTCCTGCACAAGGCGGGACAGTGGTCCCCCCTACGGGCGTTCATTACTTTGCGCCGGATTCGCAAGTCGCGCTGGCTGCAATTCCTAAGCCGGGGTATCAATTCATCTGCTGGCTGGGAGACGTAAGTGACCCGAATTCAAGCCGTACCTTTGCGTACCTTGACAGCCCTAAGATTATTGTCGCCGTATTCGCGGAGATTCCTGAAGACTTTGTGGTTGGCGGGGGGAGTCCATCGGTGGATCGCTCCGAAGTAAGTGCAGGCGGCGGAGGTATTAGCCCAAGGCAAGGACTCATACCTCCTCCGCCTCCTCCACCACCTCCTCCACCACCTCCTCCTCCAGCGGAGCCATCTACGGTCTTCCTGCTGGGTTTTGGCGCGATGATGCTGCGCAGAAGCCGGCGGCCTGCCTGAGCAGGTGGTTCTGAATGAATGCAGTTACTTGCGGAGGAGAGAATCTACAGGACAGCGGCGGCAAGCGGATGCTGATAGTGCCCGGTGTTATGTATCCACAGTTCTACCGGTGAAGGGTGCTTTGGGAATCTGTTCTCATTCACAAACTTGACGTTGGCCGGATTACGGCTCATAATACTGCTGCCGTCTGTGAAGGATGTCAGTCCGGCGCCGGCAGAACAAGGTAGTGTGCACGCGAGCCTGTGTGGAATTGACTTTGTGACAGGCGTATTCTTTGTAACGCCGTCCAGACGGCAAAAGTTGAGGGGCGGTGGGAATTGTGATTATGTGACGGGTGTTGTCGAAATACTGTTTTCAGTAATCCTCAGTTTGGAGTATGGAAGGAGATCACGTGGAAGGACAGAATGTCGAAGGAAATGGAAACGTCCAAGAGAACAAGAGTCCCGGTCGTGCGAAGTTGAAGAAAATAATCGCGTTGTCCGTTTTGGCCCTGGTTGGGACGGCGGCGGTCCTATGGCTTATTGCTCATTTCCTGATTCCGACAATGGCCAAGGTTGCGTGGTACTCCAATAAAATGATAGGTATATATATTGCAGCAGGCGTGATCGGCGCTGCCGTGGCGGCGGGCTTCATCCTGCGGAGAACGTTCAGGACGAGGTTGAGAACACAGAGGGTCATCCGGGACGATCCGGACATCAACGACTGGCTGGTTATCTTCGACTGGACTGAGAAGATACTCTACTTCCCTACAATTGCCGCGTCGTTTCTGGCCGCAGTGCTCTCGTTGCTTTTCAGCTCCATACCTCCGAGTGTCATTGGAGGCGTCTGGTTTGCCGTATTCTTCCTGAACTTCATCGTGGAAGAATACAACATCACTATCAAGGTGCTGCTGATAGGTTTGGTGGGTACGGGGTTTTTCCTTTTGTGGCTCCACCTGCTCGGCGGCGTTATTGGCTTTCTGCGGTTTTTCAAGCACATTGCCGTATCAATGAACGCGACCGTCTATCTGCTCGTGGGCATAATAGGTCTGCTCGCAATTCTCATATCATGGCTCAAGGGGCTCTTTTACTACGCTGCAATAACGCCCAACTATATTAATCTGCAGGAAGGCCCAACGGAGTCGGGAGAGCAAATCGGCAGGGAGGATTACAACAGCAGGGTGGATACGAGCGATTTTCTCGAGCGGCTCATGGGCTTTGGAAGGATAGTAATAACTTTCAAGGACGCAAAAAGGCAGCCCGTAACTCTGCTGGTCTGGAGAATTCGACAGAAGGCCCAATTGCTCGAGAACGTGCGCGGGAAGTTTGCAATTGACCATTTGCAGCCGAAGCAAGAGCCGAGCAAGTGAACGAATCATCTCTGCTGTGGGCTAAAGCTGCGACGCCGACCGGGCCAAAGGAATGAACGGCAAAAGGTCGATGCCGGCGTGATTGAAGCCGCCGGCCGGATAGCGACGGCTTGTCGAGCGGCCTGCTGTCCGCCACGCCTACCAGTTGCCTTCCGGACAGGACATTATGTAGTCTATGCAGTCGCTTAGGCTTGCTGTTGCCACGGCGACTGTGCTGTCTGCGGCGCCGTAGTAGAGATGGAGCTGGTCGGTCTCTTTGTGAACGACGGCGCCGGTGGGGAATACAACATCGCTTACATCGCCGATACGCTCGTATGGCGCGTGCGGTCCGAGGACCCATTCATCGCCTCGGTGCAGCACCTTCCACGGAGCATCCAGGTCCAGAATGGCCAGGCCGACGCGATATATTGCTCCTGCGGTGGTGTTGCGGACGCCATGGTAGAATATCAGCCAGCCCTGTGGCGTTTCTATCGGCTGGCAGGCCAGCCCGACTCTGTGGCAGTCCCAATAGGCGCCCCTGGTCATAATCAGGGGCCTGTGGTCGCCCCAGTGCTTCAAGTCGGGTGAGAAGCTGATCCACATGTGGG
>CAYGZM010000278.1:2143-4034 GCA_964354365.1 uncultured Pirellulales bacterium | reverse complement strand
GCAACGAGCTCGACGACAACCAGGAAATCAACTATAGGCCGATTATGGAGGAAATTGTAAAGACGGGCTACAAAGGCTACGTCGGCCACGAATTCATCCCCACCCGCGACCCCTTGAAAGGTCTGCGAGAAGCCGTCGAAATCTGCGACGTCTAATCAAAAGCGCGAAACAAAGGCCCCGCCCTCTTCGTACGTGTTGAGCGGCGTGGAGACTCTTCGTGGCACGGCCATCCTGGCCGTGGTCGCACGAGCTTCAAGCCCGTGTTCTGCCATCCCGCTGCCAATACAGTTCTTCCGCTAAACGCGTGCTCCCCTTCAAAAACGGTGCCTTTTCATTTTTACACCTACTCAACAACCAAATCCGGATTGTCCGGCCCGAAGTGCTTCAAAAGCACAATCGGATCGCACCTCGAAGGATTCGTAATTGTCACGCCCTTCTTCGCCGCGCTCTCCGTCACAAAGAATTCATCGTGAGTAAGCTGCCCGTACCGTATCAGGGCCGGAGTCTCTATGTCCCAGACGCCTAACTTGCCGTGCCCCTGCATCGTGATAAACCCGTAGCACGCACTATCTTTAACAGTCACCGTCTTGCCCGGAAGCACCGTCAGCTCTTTGGCGCTGAAAGCCGTTGACTTATAGCAGATCCACTTCTCGACATAGCCCTCAGCCTTCATCTCCTTCACCGGCCGCACCGGCTTCGGCGCCATAAAACGGTTCTGAGCGAAGTTCGGATCGACGTTCAAATCCCAGTCGATCACATTTAGAAGCCAATCCACGTCCCCCATCTTATCCTTGGGCGTATCCTTCCACAGCAGCTCCTTAGGCACGACTTGGTTGTGGGTGATATTTTCATACATCGCAAAGACGTCGGAAGCCTTCTGCGGCTCGTATGTGCAGAGACTGCCCGGAGCGTGCAAAACGCCGGGCGGAACATCCCAGCCCGTGCCGACCTCGAGCCGGTAAGCAGCCGCAAGGCTCGTGATCGCGTTGTCTTTTCCGTCGGCCGCATCCTGAAGCGCCTTGCGGACCTGCTCCTTCGTGACGCCGGGATTGAGCCCGAAGAAGGTGTAGGGAAAATCGCCGCCGTAGTTATTTGCCTGGGGCGGGAAGTAATACGCCTCCGGCTTGCCCAACTGGCCCGTCAGGGCCGCGTGCTTATCTCTGTGATGAATGTGATGCGGCAGAGCGCCTTTGTTATCGAAAAACTTCGAGTACATCGGCCAGCGCTTATGCTTCTTCCAAAGCCTCTCCCCAATAATCTCGCCCTTGAGCTCCGCAATCGCATCCAGCAGCCGCACCTTCTCGACCTTGCCCTTGTCCTCGAAGACAATAAAGCTCAGCCCCTCGTTCTCCGACGTCAACGGCCCGTTGTCCGCTGGCGTCGTCGAGGCAAACCATCGCTCGTCGATCCCGCCTCGCTCGCCCCCCATCGCATAGTAGTCGTCCGGATGCAGCTTAATCCGCCGCCCCGGAACGCAGAATGAACGAGGCACCCAGTTCGGGGCCAGCCGCAAAATCCCTTTGCCCTGCTCGAGCGCCTTAGTCGCAACAGAATTAGCAGACATAATTCCTCCTTGCTAAAAAATGCCTGGCACAGGTGCACAAGAGCACAAGTGCAAGGCTATCCATCCGTTCTCTTGACGCTTACGCCTTCTTCACCTTCTTCCACGTCCTTTCCTTCGCCGAAGCCAGCACCGCGTCGCACACATATTGCGTAGCCAGGGCCTCGCGGAACGTCGGCGATGTCGGCTTGCCCTTCGCCAGGTTCACCAGAAAGTCCGCTGCCTGGTGCACAAACGTATGCTCGTATCCAATCTGCAGTCCCGGCACCCACCAATTGCCCATATACGGCATGTCACTATCCGTCACGTGCACCGACCGCCAGCCCCGAA
>CAYGZM010000278.1:0-2043 GCA_964354365.1 uncultured Pirellulales bacterium | reverse complement strand
TTGCCCATATACGGCATGTCACTATCCGTCACGTGCACCGACCGCCAGCCCCGAACAATAGAGTCATCACGGTGGTCAAAGTAGCTCAGCCGATGCAAATCATGCAAATCCCATGCAATCGAAGCGTGCTCGCCGTTAATCTCAAAAGTGTAAAGCGCCTTGTGCCCGCGGGCATACCGCGTGGACTCAAAATTCCCAAGCGACCCGTTGTCAAACCGGCAGAAGAACGTGCACGCATCGTCAATCCCCACCGGCTCGACCTTGCCCGTCTCCACGTGCATCCGTTCTTTCACAAACGTCTCCGTCATCGCGCAGACCGACCCGATAGGCCCGTTCTGCCACATCGCAGTATCGATGCAGTGCGCCAGTAAATCCCCCGTCACGCCGGAACCCGCCGCCTTCACATCCAGCCGCCACGTCGCCATCCCGCCCTGCGGGACCTTCGCCGAAATCGTCCAGTCCTGCAAAAAGTTCGCGCGATAATGGAAGATACGTCCGAGCCGGCCCTCGTCTATCAGCATTTTCGCCAGCGTAACAGCCGGCACCCGCCGATAGTTGAACGAAACCAAATTCGCCACGCCCGCCTTCTCTATCGCATCCACCATCTTCTTGCCCTGCACGCCGTTGAGCGCCAGCGGCTTCTCGCAGACAATCGCCTTGCCCGCCTTCGCCGCCGCGATCGCTATCTCGGCGTGCACATTGTTCGGCACGCAGATATCGACAACATCAATCTTGTCGTCCTCAATCACCTTGTGCCAGTCCGTCGTGTACGATTCGTAGCCCCACTGCTCGGCAAACGCCTTGGCCACCTTCTCCTCCAGCCCGCATACCACGCGCAGTACCGGCTGGTACGGCACATCAAAAAAATGACCCACCTTGCAGTACGCATTAGAGTGCGTCCGGCCCATAAACCCATAACCGATCAGACCCACATTCAGCTTCTTCTTTGCCATAAGTCCACTCCTACTTTCATGTCATTGCGAGGCCCCCGAAGGTGGCCGTGGCAATCTCAACGCATCCATTCGGTCTTTGCCAACAGGTGCGAAGGCGGAAATCCATATTTGCTGCTCTATCATCCATACTTCTTATTCAGCTTGTCAACCGCCTTCTTGCACTTCTCCGTCACCGTCCACGCATCCGCCCAGAAGCACAAATCTATCGTCCACCATTCCAGATCGTTTTTCGCAAGCTCCGGCATCAGCTTGTCGAAATCGATCTTCCCGTCCCCGAACGGCGCGTGCGTCGAAGTCTCATTCCCGTGCAGCGTCCCGTCCGAGTCAATCAGGTGAAGGTGGTTGATCTTCCCCCGCAGCTTCCGCGCCAGCTCCATTATCCCGCCTTTCAAAATCTCCGCCTTGCCCGGCTGACGCGCCCCGGTGCACGCCACCATATACCCGTGACAAGTATCGAACATCACCCCGAAGCTGTCGTTATCAACCTCGTCTATAATCCGCAGCACGTCCGACGGCTTATTGAACGCGAACCCCGGCTCGAACTCCCACGCCATCCGAACGCCCGCGTCCGCAGCATCCGCCGCACAAATCTGCCAAGTATCCACAACACGCTCCAACGCCGTATCCGCATCGACCGTATCGAAAATCGTAGGCGGCTGAACAGTATCCACCCGAATCGTCGGTATCCCGATATCAACGCAGAACTGCAGATTCTTGCGGAACGCCGCAATATACGCGCCGTTGTCCTCGGTATCGATAAGGTGCTGGCTCCACAAATCCGCCGCTAAGCCCGACCACCCTAACCCCAAATCCGCTACCTGCTTCTTGCATTTATCCCGGTCCTTCTTCGTCGGCAGATTGTCCGGATTCGGATGCGGCGGAAACCCGCCTAACTCAATCCCATCGAATCCCAGCGCAGCCACCTTCTTGATTACTTCTTCCCACGACACAGGGTTCTTCGCGTACGGGCCGATTGTATATGCCCATGATCCAATTGATATTTTCTTCATAACCTGCCCCTTAAATAAAAGTTGATCCGCCGTCGGCGGACTCCTGCCTCAACCACTTTTTCACCACCCCTTAGCCCCGT
>CAYGZM010000277.1:0-4118 GCA_964354365.1 uncultured Pirellulales bacterium | reverse complement strand
AGGCCGCTATTCCAGCACCTTGCCCGTCGCCTTGTCCCAGCGCACGACCCGGACATTCATCCGATGGCTCTTGCCATGACAGTCCGTGCATACCTTCTCCGGGCCTTCCGGCGTCTTTTCGTCAAAGACAGTCTCGGCCCCCGCAAGAATCACCTTATGCCCGTCAACGTGCTCAATGTCCTCGCGCGGATGGCACATCATACACGTCGGATTGATCTTCGCCCGCGGATACATAATCTCCGGCGGCGTGACGTTCGCTTCATCGCTGCGATGCCGTTGCGACTCCCCATGGCACCGCTCACAGCCTATCCCCGCAGTCTTATGCTTCACAACGAGGCGCTCATCTTCGAAATTCCCGTGGCATGCAAGGCAAAAGAGATTGGCGACAAAAGATTTCGGTTCAACTTGTTTTGCAGCAGGCGATTGTTCACCCTCCTGCTTGACGGCAGCCCCGTCGGGCCGGTCTTCAAATGAGCAGCTTGCCGCCGAAACCAGCAGCAAGCCGCTCACTATAAATACGCTTATTGTTATGCCACGTAGTTGCGTGACCTTCATCTAATATCCCTTATTCGTCTCTTGGTTAATGCCGACACCGTCGCAAAGCGGCCGGCCTGTTACACGTATTCCCAGTCCTTGAGCCAGTGATAGTCCGCCGGCAGATTCGCCCACGCGAGATCCATCGCATCATCCAGCTCCTTCGCCTCTTCTTTCTCCAGCGGCCCTTCAATCGCGGCCTGCGCCACGTTGTCAACCTGGTGCTGGTTTATCAGCCCCGGAATCGGGGCCGTTATGGCGTCGTTGCAAAGAACGTACCGGATCGCCATCCGTGCCAGCTTGTCGTCTTCCTCGGCGGTCGGACTGTCCGGCGAACTGTTGCCCTTGAAAAGGCTCGTCCCCGAAAACGGCTTGATCCCGAACCAGCCCACGCCGAACTTCTTCATTGTCGCCCACAGGCCCGCTTCGTCGGTAACAACCTTGGTCTTTGCCGTATATGGTGTTACGACCACCTGCACTATCTCAGGATACGTCTCGATCATCCACTTGATATGCGCCCGATCGTGCGAGGAAAACCCCGTCATCCGCGCCTTGCCCTGCTTCCTGGCAGTCTCGAGCGCTTTCATCATTTCATCGACCTCGCCTTTGGTGTGCTGGCCGCTCTGCTCGTGCATCGTGATCCGCCAGAGATCCACGTACTCGAGCTTGGCCTCGCGCATCCCTTTATCGAGCGTACCTAACAGTTTCTCCGCCGTGCGGAAACTGCCGTTCCTCAGCTCCTCCTGGTACCACGAAAAACCGAGATACATCGCTTCCCGCCTGCCCCGCAAGGCCTCGGAGTACGCCAGCACCTCCTGCAAGGTGCACGCATCGATGTAGTTTATGCCACGCTTGATGCACTGGGATACAACGTCGTACCGGTTCTTCTTGAAGCCTTCATCCTGCAAATTGGCCCCAAGCCAGTCGCCGCCCTTGAACGCGTTCGGCGCCATCTCGTTGACGCGCTTCCAGTGCCCGCCTAAGCACACCTGCGAAATCCACAGACCCGTCTTGCCTAACGGCCGATACTTCATCTCGGGATTGTAGCTCCGCGTCTTCTTCACGTCCGTCTTCTCGGCTGCCTGGCTCTGCACGGCGCCAAGACCTGCCGCAAGACCCGCAGCAGCCGCCGCCCCGTCGCGCACAAACTCACGTCGCGTCAGCCCCGCCTTATTACCCCGTTGATTCTGTTCCATAATGTTCTCCTTATATTTTTGGTTCGAAGGCTTCTGCAAAATTGCAGGTTAGGCCTCACTTCTGTCCGAGCACTACCTATTACTGCATTTCATAAGTCCTACGCCTATCCTGTCATTCCGACCGAGTTCCCCCCACCCTGTCATTTCGACCAAGCGAAGCGAGTGGAGAAATCCGTCAAAACAGTTACAATCTTCTCGTCTCATAGTCGCGCCATTTACGAAATGTTGTACTATTTACGCTATGTTTCATCTCGACTCGCAAGCTTCCTATAACATTCTCTCAGGTACTCCCGCGACTTGCCAAGATTCGCCGCCATCACCTCCGCATCCGGATGCCCGTGCATAAACGGATTCACATACCCGCGGTATCTAATCTCAGCAAGCGCCTCAATCCACGGCGTCATATCCGTCGGCCCCACGCCTGGAAGCTGCTTATCGCCGGGATACTCCTGCCACGCATAAAAGAAAAAGAGCTGCCTGCCGCATATCCGAATCGCCTCCGGCACAGATGCCTTAATCGCCTGGATATGATAAGGCGCAAGTGCGATTCCTAACCTCCGGGACTTGTTCATATCGACAAACGCCTTGAACGAATCCGGCGTGCAAAGCAGCGACCCGCCGTGGTTCTCAACAGCAAGATAAGAATTATTCTTCTCAGCCAGCTCAACCAACGGCTTGAGAGATTCAATGAACTCCTTCATCCGAGCCGTCAATTCCTCTGGCTTGCTCGCCCCCGCGCTGCCCTGAACAGCAACCCCGCCCCCGGCCTTACCTAACAACTCGGCATAACGCTCGTACCCCCCGCTATAAACCGAAAATGCAACCAGCTTGAGCTTGTGCTTGGCCAGCAGCTCCTTCAGACCCCCCGGCCCAAGACGATTCAGCACGTCGTCCAGATGCGGACAGCCCTCGTGCGCCGACCAGATATCAATCGCCTCAAATCCCAATTTGGCGATTCGCTCACACGCCTGCTCGATAGGAAGCTGCGAGAAATGAATCGATGAGGTGGACAGCCGCATCCGCCACTTCTTTTTCTCCTCGCCGCCCGTACCCGCCCAAATCGGCAGAACGCCCCCGCCCACCACAGCAGCCGCGCCAAAAGTCACGGCCTTCAAAAAGCTGCGCCGGTCAAATAAGCCCCCGTTCTGCCCACCTCCTACGGACAAATCGTGCCCATTCAACTCATTATTTCTGGCAAAGCTTCTTTTCATACGTCCAAAGCTGCGCACAACAGCGCGTTCTCAACTGCAACAGGATAACCCATCCTGCCCGGATTGTCAACGCCTATTTTAACGCGCCGGAATCTCAAAACACTGTGCGCGGCACACTTTTTATTTGACCCAGCCGTTTACAACAGCCTAAAATCAGTCCCCGTTGAGTACAACGTGCCCGGAGCGCCTCAAATACAGCGAGGTCGGCCCTGATTTTGAAAAGACTTAGAGCACCAAACAAAAAGAAGGCCCTTCTCTGTCATTCCCGCGAAAGCGGGAATCCAGAAGCCTTGATTTCGTGGAAAAACTCATCATGTTATAGCCTCTTAGAAGATTTAACCTGATTCTGTACTCTCGAAAAGGAGACTGAAATGACCAAACAAACTCAACAAATCACCCGACGCAATATGATGCAAATAGTTGGCCTCGGCGCCTCGGCGCTCGCCCTGCCGTCCTGCGCATCCGGCCAGAAAACCGCCAAGCCAGCCGCCGCAAAAGGACATATCAATCACTCCGTCGCCTACTGGTGCTTCGCAAACCACTGGAGCCTTGAAAAGACCTGTCAAATCGCAAAGTCTCTCGGCCTCAAGAGCGTCGAGCTGGTCGGCCCCCCCGATTTCCCCACGCTCAAAAAACACGGCCTGGTCTGCGCCATCGCTCCCAACGGCACGCCGGACCCGCCCTTTGTCAAAGGTTTCAACAACCCCAAATACCACGATATGATTATCGCCAAAACCAAAGAGACCATTGACGCCTGCGCCGAGTATAAGTTCCCCAACGTCATCGCCTTCACGGGTTTCCGCGAGGACATCCCCGACGACGTCGGCGCCAAAAACTGCGTCGCGGGCCTGAAAAAAATCATAGGCCACGCAGAGAAGAAAAACGTCAACCTCTGCCTCGAAATCCTCAACAGCCGGGTTGGCGTCGAAATGAAGGGTCACCCCGGCTACCAGGGCGACCACACCGACTACTGCATCGACATTATCAAAAAGGTCGCCTCGCCGAGAATGAAAATCCTCTTCGACATCTACCACGTCCAGATTATGGATGGCGACGTCATCTCCCGAATCCGGCAGCACAAAGACTACATCGGCCACTACCACACCGCCGGCAACCCCGGCCGCAACGAGCTCGACGACAACCAGGAAATCAACTATAGGCCGATTATGGAGGAAAT
>CAYGZM010000276.1:0-4122 GCA_964354365.1 uncultured Pirellulales bacterium | reverse complement strand
TAGCACAGATCGACCTCTTCATAATACATAAAAAAGGCTTCGTCCATTCGGCCGAGATCCTCCACAATTGAGCGTCTCGCCATCAGGGCGGCCCCCATTACCTGGTCCACGTCCATCCGCCTGTCGTGCTTGAAATCTCTCATGTGCCATTTCCTATATTGGCTCCTGAAAATGGGCACGACTCGCAGAATCGTATAGTAATGAAGAATCCCGCGCAGCGTCGGAAAACGCCTCGCCGACGGCTGAGTTGTGCCGTCGGAATTCAACAGCTTTGGCCCGCATGCACCGACATCCTGGTTGGCATCCATAAACTTGATCAAGGCATCGAGTGACCCCGGATGCACGATTGTGTCGGGGTTCAAAAGGAGGATATATGTCCCCCGTGACTTCTCGGTGCCTGTATTGTTTGCCGCTGCGAAACCGCTGTTCTCGTCGTTGACAATAAGGGTGACGCTGGGAAAGTCCCTTCTAATCGCACCAGCAGTTCCGTCCGTGCTGGCGTTATCAACAACAATGACTTCAAACTCGCTGCAAGGGGGGTTCTCCTCTATGGACCTGATGCAGTCGGCGAGGTCTTCCTTGACGTTCCAGCTTACCATGATGATCGAAAGTGCCAGCTTATTGTCCATCGGCTCTCAGCTCTTCAATGATTGCTGCATCCCTGGTCCACCGCAACCTGCAAGTGCAGCCCAGCTTGTGCACCTGCATACTATCCAGGTCGGTCAGGCTCGGCCCTCTCTCCGTTATCAGGATATTCGAAGGCTTCACATCCCCGTGGGTAATGCCATATTTCCGCAGCTTGCCCAGAACTTCCAGAATTTGTTGTATCGCCGCTGACCGCTGCTTGTCGCCAACGTTCTTGTCTCGCAGAAAATAGTACAGTTTCCGCCCCTCTACATACTCTGTCACTGTATAGCATTTCCACACAAGCAGCCCCTTAAGCAGCTCCACGTAAGCCAACGGCTTTGGTGTGGCCACGTCGAGTGCTCCAAGTCGATGGGCGTGCAGCCACCCTTGCCTTGCGCGCGACCTCTTCAACGTGTGGCGCAGTGAGTGGACGAGGCCCTTGTGGTTGTAACGTTTGACGACGATGTCCCTTCCGTTCCACGTAAATCTGGATATGTAGGTGGTGTTGCTATCCTTGAGAATCTCCCCGCCGGCCATCAATTCATCTATCCGCTCGACAAAATCAAGCGGCTCGGTCCCCGCGCAGAAGCCCCGCTCAAAGACCGCCGCAAGTCCGTGCATCCTGATGCGAAGGTGCCTTTTGTTGGTGCGAATACACTTGTGCAGTTGCCTTCGGATCATCCGCTGGGTGTGTGACTCTATTTCCTTCTGAAACACCGCCCTATCCGATTCTCCGAAATGCCAGCGGCGCGCCACAAAGTATTCCTCGCAGAGTCTGGAAATAGATTCCACATCGTCAGCCGGCAAATAGCGAGCCAGCAGGGCCAGCTGCGAGATACTTTTTTTCCTTGTCACCGGGTGGGAGAAGAACCGCATCTGGCCCGGGTCGAGCACAAGTACCCTCTCGGCGGCAAGCAGAAAGTTGCCCAGGTGCAGATCTTTCTGCAGAACACCTTTTTCGTGCTGCATTGCCAGCTCGCGGCAAACCCGAAGGAGCAAATCCATCCGGCCGGTTTTCTCACGCGTCCTGTTGAAGACATCCAGGACCGTCGGAGAATCGACCATTTTCTCCACGACCACCGCCAATCGTCCGTCTTGCGTCCTTCCGCAGAACAGAGACTTCGGCGTATTTACACCACGAATTTGAAGCTGACACAGGCCCCTCCATTCCCTCTTGAAACGACGCCCGGCGCCCATCCTGTGAGAGAACACCTTTGCGACCACGTTTCTTCCGCGCCACACAGCATCATACACCTCTCTTGATCCAGGAATCACCCGCAAGTGTCCCTTGCACAGCAGAGGTTCCGCCGGTTCATCCGAGGAAGTGCGTTGGATCAACAGCTCAAATGGAAACGTACCCATGCGGCTCCAGTCTGTCGCGGGCATTCGAGCAGGCCCGTGCCGGCTCAACGCCCAAGAATCGCTATACCCAATTGGTCGGCAAGCTTTATCGTCTCAGGTTTATCGATGATTATCGTCTTGCCGGCTTCTACAACCAAGCATCTGCCCCCGTTTTCAGCCAGGCTCCTGATGGTCTCAGGTCCAACGCACGGTACATCTAATCGCATATCCTGGTCCGGCTTGGAGGCCTTCACCAGTACCCAGTTGCCGGATTCACAGAGTCGGCCCGCCCGCTCGATCATCGCCGCCGTTCCTTCTATGGCCTCGACCGCGATTACTTCACGCTCCTTCACCGCGATCGCCTGACCTATACCCAGATCCGCGAGCTTCTTAACCAGTTCCCAGCCGAAGTCAACGTCACTCTGTCCAGATGAACGCGGCGTCACAGTCGTCATCACGCCGGCCGTTGCTAAGTGCTCCCTGCAATACATAGTTGAATTCTCCAGTATTATGCCGCCGCTGGCCAGCTCATCCGCCAGGGCGCGCAGAAGCAAATGCGAAAGCTTGCTTTTGCCCCTAAGCCGCCAGTAGTATATCCTGAGCGCCCGCCAGTCAGGCAGGTATCGCACGATGCGCCACGGTGTGAAAAGCCTCTTCTTCGCAACGCGTCCCACCATGATTGCACGGGTGACATTGTGTTTTTTCAGCTTGCGTATCCACGCGCCCGGCCGGGCAATCCCGACTTTGTAGAACACATCGACCTCATCGGCCAGGCTCGCTTCTGCGTTATCTCCCAAACCGACACAGACCACCCGCAATCCGGCCTGCTTTGCCCCCGCTGCTACAAGAAAGGGGAGCCTACCGGCCCCGGCTATTAACCCAAGCACATCTGAATCGCTCATAGCCAAGTATGCTGTTATTGCTCAGCCGTCTCCTCAAGATCAGGTCCTGCGCGCAGGTCAAGCTGTCCAATCCGACTCTGAAGGTTTCGAATATTCTGCCGCATCTCCGGCAGGTGCTGGATCATCCCGTAGGCGCGCCTGCCCTGACCGGCCTCGATAGCAGGGGCGCCCAGAACTACCTTTCCGTCTGGAATATTGTTTATTACACCTGCTTGTGCTGCGATAGTCACGTTGTTTCCGATGGTGATGTGGCCCACGATCCCGACCTGCCCCCCGATTATGCAGTGATGCCCGAGCGTCGTCGAGCCGGCAACTCCAACCTGTGCCACCAGCAGACAATGCGCGCCTATTTTCGTCCCGTGGCCTATCGCAATCAAATCGCCTAACTTGCTGCCCTGGCCTATTATCGTATCCCCGAGCGTTCCCCGCTCGATCCCGCAGCAGGTGCCGATTTCAACGTCATCTTCTATGATCACGGTCCCTATCTGAGGTATCTTGTGATGCAGACCCTTGTGGCTGGCGTAGCCGAAACCATCCTCTCCGATTGTCGTATTTGCATTGATGATGACGCGGTTGCCTATCTTGCAGCCGTCGTAAATCGCTACGTGGGGGTATATTATGCTGTCATTGCCGATTTGAACGTCCTGTCCGATGTGCGCTCCGGGATATACTATGCAGCCGTCCCCAACTATCGCACCGTCCGCGATTGTGACGAAGTCGTGAATGTGGCAGTCCACACCAACCTTCGCAGTGTCCGCAATTGAGGCGCGCGGGCTTATCCCTACCTTCTTGTGTTTGTGATGCCCATGCAGCAGCACCATCACCTGCATAAACGCATAATACGGGTCCTCCGCTATCAGAAGCGGCACCGATGCGCGTGTTGTTTCAGTGCCCACGATCACGGCGCTTGCCCTGGTCGTCCGCAACTGCTTCTCGTATTTCCGGTTGGTCAGGAAGCTGATATCGCCTTCTTCGGCCCGTCCGAGCGTCGAGGCTGACCTTATTACCACGTTCGGGTCGCCGAAAACCCGCCCCTCCACATACTCAGCCAATTGACCTAAAGTTTTCTCCTGCATTTTAACGCCTTTGCCGGTAACTCTTTACGTCAGGTATCGTCTGCTGTTGCCATACATTACCCGAAACTGTTTATTATAGCAAGGCCCCTCGTGCGGTCAACAGGGCGATTGGGCAAAAAAGGCTTCATCCGGTTAATGAGTAGGTGGCCGTTGCAGGTCAGGGCCTTGGAGTCGTC
>CAYGZM010000275.1:0-4143 GCA_964354365.1 uncultured Pirellulales bacterium | reverse complement strand
TCACCCAGGCCATCTCCTCAAATGACGTCCTTAGCTGGCTTCGTGAGCAGGGTTTCACGCCTGTCAGCGTGAACGAGATTTCCGTCGGCGCCGAACGCGCCCGGTCGAAAGCGCAGCGAGGGCGGCTTAAATCCGCCGATCTTGCCGCCCTGTGCTGGCAGTTGACGACAATGCTCGAAGGTGGAATACCCATTACCATCGCCCTGGACACCACCTCGGAAGACAGCGAAAACGCCCAGCTTTGCCAGGTGCTGGAGGATATGTCGGACAAGATGAAGAAGGGCAAGCCGTTTTCCGAATGCGCCGCCGAATTCCCGAGGATCTTCAACGAGTTGTGCTGTGCGATAATCTTAGCCGGCGAAACCTGCGGAAACCTTGCCCAGGCCATGCGAAAACTCGCCGAATACTTCGACAGCCGGGACAAGCTGGCAAGAAAGGTCAAAGGCGCCGTCGCTTATCCTGTCTTTGTATTCGGTTTCATTGTTCTGATTGTGATATTCATAATGGCCTTTATCGTACCGCGTTTTACGATGATATTCAAGCAGATCGGCGGAGAGCTGCCGGCCTTCACGCGGGGGTTCATGGCGTTTTACGATACGCTCCGCTTCAATCTGCACTACATTATCGGCGCCCTTCTGCTCGCAATTATCGCAGCGGTGCTTTTTAACAAAACCAAAAACGGCCATCGCATCTTCAGTAAAATGGCTTTGCGGGCGCCTGTTTTTGGCAAGCTGTTCCAGCAGTTGTTCCTCGTAACGTTTTGCAGGACTATGGCTACGCTGCTTGGGGCGGGCGTCTCTGTCCTTGAGGTGCTCGATATACTCGCGACAATGAGCGGCAACGATGTCATAAAGGCCGCCGTCAGACGCACCAGGGGGCAGATTGTCGAAGGGGCCAATATCTCGCTGAGCCTGGCGGGCGCCGGGTTCTTCCCCAATATGGTCGTCAAAATGGTTCAGGTCGGCGAGGAAAGCGGGTCTCTGCCCACCGTCCTCGACCGAACAAGCGACCACTATGAGCGAAAAGTCGAATCGACCATCAGCACTATGATGACGATGCTCGAGCCGATTATGATTGTAACGGTCGGGGCGATTGTATTGGTTGTAGTCCTTGCGCTGTATTTGCCCATCTTCACGATGTCGGAGATGGCTAAGTAGAATCACTTCCTGACGGCGGGAAAAAGAAAAAATGGCAAGATAGGCATTTTAGTTGTTGGTAAATTTTGCCGATAGCGTTAAGATAGGGGTTTTCGGTAAGACTGGCAACGTGCACAGATACGGCAATTTAGGAACGAACTTGTTTAGGAGAATTTGAAATGAAGAGCAGAAAAGGTTTCACATTGATTGAGTTGATGGTGGTTGTGCTGATTGTGGGCATCCTTGCCGCAGTGGCGATCCCGATCCTTCGCGGCCGGATTGACTCGGCCAAGTGGTCGGAAGGAAAGGCGATGATGGGCAGTATTGCAACGGCGATACGGGCGTATCATGCCGAAAAAGGGCCCACCGGCCCAGTACCCACCGGCATTACTGGAAGCGGCAATACCCTGTTAGGCTTTACGCCCGCTGATTTGCAGGGCACGTATTTTACCGACGGGTGTTTTGCGCTTAGCGACTTAGATATGGATCCGCTTACCTTCACGATTACCTGCACGGCAATTACCAGTACGCGGGCCGAAAAGCCCACTACCCCTGCGGTGGTTACGCTGAATCAGCTTGGTGCATGGACCCCGTAAAAGGTAAAAATCGGGTGATAGATATATTGCGCCCCTTGCCGGTAAGGCCCCCGTTGGGGGCTCTCTATGGATTGGGAGCCGCTCAATGGTAATCGAGTACATGGGGGAAGATGGTATGGCTTTTAGGCGACCTAAGACACGGGCTGCCGTTACCTTGATTGAGGTAATGGCAGCCATTGTTATCGTGTCGATTGCGGTGTTGGGGGCCTGCGGATACAGGGACTATTCCACCCTCGACGCCAAACGGGCCGATATGCAGAGCACCGCGGCGCGAATCGCCCTTTTGCTCTGCGAGAACCGGCCAGGCGGAGCGGTGGGCTTGAAAAGCAAAGTCCCTCTTCTGTGCGTTGGAAAGTGAGCTGAAATGGAACGTTCGGCTGTCAGGCGAGCAAAGTTTGCGGTGGCGGCGAGCTTGGCTGAGGTGATGGTATCCGTGGTCGTTGTGACCATAGTGGCTTTGGGAGGTCTAAGCTATCGATACCAAGCGGCCAGGCACGCTCGAATTGCGCGCGTCCAAATAACCGCGACGCGGACCGCACAGCTCCTGATCGAGGACTGGAAGAGCACGGGCGGCTCAAGTGATTACGACCCGGCGGCATTGGGAATCGGCATTTCGTTTGCCGGAGCAATCTCTATCGGCTCATACGGCTGGGATACGACGCTCGGCGGGGGGGCTTATTCCACGAAGATCGATGATCTGCCGATGGTTGTAATGCTCGGATTCAAGGATGTTGAATCCGACGAGGATGCCCAGGTCAAGCTGCGGCAGCTTACCGTTGTTATCGAATCCGGCGAAATATCCACGGAAACCGGAGAATTTATAAGTGCGTTGGGGCTTGTTGCGCCTGTTGTTATGACAACGTACGCCCGGGCTGACGCATCAAGCGGTTGAAAGCGAACACTATTACAACATTTCGTAAATGGGGCGAATATGAGACGAAAAGATTGTAACTGTTTTGACAGACTTCTCCGCTCGCTTCGCTCGGTCGAAATGACAGGATAGTCATAGAACTTATGAAATTCGGTACTATGCTACGCAAAACCAGGCCCGCGATGCGAGATAAGGGACGCCGATTCGGTTGTGCCTTCACGGTGGTGGAACTGTGTGTCAGCACGGCGGTGTCGCTGGTGCTTGTGCTGACTGTTGGGGCGCTGCTTGTGGGCGGCAATCGCGCGTGGCAGCGGACGTACGACTCAGCAAGCAGCAAGGTAAAACAAGATGCCTTAGACACTATGATAGCGTTCGGGAGCGTGGGCAGGATGTCCAACCGTCTTAACTATGAAGTCTATGATATGAGCGGCGATACGCTGACGCCCGCCCGGCCCAAGACCACGCAACCGGAGGAGGTCGTCTTCTGCGATGCCGTCGAGTTTCGGTATTGGGATGTGCCGCTGGACGCGACTCTGATGGACGTCGAGAAAAAAGCCACGGCATACGCGCTCTTCTATCTCGACGGCGACGAGCTGAAGGTTGATTACGGCCCGTACCCGCCCGGGGCGGCGCCGGCCGGCGGCGGTTCGAGGAATACGTCGGGCGTAACGACCAGAGTCCTGGGCGACAATGCGTCGGTCAGCCCGGGTTCCGGCGGGGCCTTCAGCCACACTACCTTGAACGGCGTCGGGCAGGGCTCCGTCAGAATCAGCGTCACCCTGACCGGCCCGGTGGATAAAGAGACCATCAGCGTTATTACCGCTACTCTAATGAGAAATACATGGCCCAGGTAGCTGCAAGAATACAACATTTCGTAAATGGCGTGAGTATGAGAGCAAGGTGCGATTATGGATTTCTCCGCTGCGCGATGCTGCGCATCGCTCCGGTCGAAATGACAAGGGCTGCGCGATGCTGCGCATCGCTCCGGTCGAAATGACAGGTGGTGTTTTCTTCGCTCGGTCGAAATGACAGTAAGAGACCCTTTTGGAGGCGACAAGCTGTGCTGATTCGAGGCTCAAAACTCGTTGATTCCGCTTTGCCCGGCGACTTCAGGAGCCGATACTCTCGCACCGGCTCGGTCTTTATCCTCGTGGTGGTCTGTATGGTTGTTCTGGCGGCTTTGGGCGTCGGGATGCTGACTGTCTCCTGGGGCGCCAGACACAGGGCGATTATGCTCAAGAGCGAGGCAACGGCAATGCTCGCCGCCGAAGCCGGCTACGAGAAGGCGGTCTATTGGATGAGCCAGCAGCCGGATATGCTAAGCGCACTGGAGGCGGGCGCTTCCGGCACCGCCGGCGCCCTGAGTTTTCCCGACAGCCGCTGCAACTATCAAATCAAGCTTGATAGATTCCTTGGAAGTCGGCCCATATACCAAGTCATATCCAATGGCTACAGCGGCGCATTCTGCAGGACGGTCGATGTCTATGTGGTTCAGGCGATAAGCGGCTGGGATATGGGGATGTGCAGGGTCGCCGACAGC
>CAYGZM010000274.1:0-4155 GCA_964354365.1 uncultured Pirellulales bacterium | reverse complement strand
CCCGAAAAGATGATCAGCTACGAAGCCGCGCCCGGGGCAAACGTGATACTAAAAGGCTCGCGCGTATTCAAGCCGCAGTGGGAAGAATCAAAGAAAGGCGACGCCCCGCCCGCAGCCAACGTGTGGATGGCGGCCTTGCCGGATGATTACTTCGGCTCATACAATCCATTCCTCACCGAGAACGCCAGCAAGGAAGACATCGACCTTATGCCCTGGGCGGCGGAGTGGGCGGGCAAGCTGCCCTATACCTTGGGGCGGGGCTTGGTCTTCCAAAACGGCAAACGGCTCGTCCAGCAGGCAACATACGAAGACCTGGCCAAAAAGCCCGGCTCATTCTTCGTCGAGAAAGAAAACCGCACGCTCCATATTCATCCTCTTAACGGCGTCAATCCCAACCGCGCCGACTTTGAAATCACCACCCAGCAGCACATCTTCAAACCCGCCGTCGCCGACCTCGGATTCATCCGCGTCAAGGGCTTCATCTTCGAGCACGCGGGCAACGGCTTCCCGCGGACGGGCATCGGCGCCGTATTCACAATGGGCGGCCACCATTGGATCATCGAAGACAACGTCGTCCGACAGGTCAACTCCGTCGGCATCGAAATCGGCGCAAGGACCGATGAGAGCAGGCCCGCCGGCCGAGCAGACGCCCAACGCGCCGGCCAAAGCCCCGGATATATGATCGTCCGCAACAACGAGCTGTACGAGTGCGGCAGAGGCGGCATCCAGGGCCTGACCAACAGGAACGCCCTCGTCGAGAACAACCGCCTCCACGACATCGGCTGGCAGGACGTCCAGCGATATTGGGAGACCGGCGCCATCAAGCTGCTCCTCAACGAGGGCACGCTCGTCCGTCGAAACATCATCACCGATGTCCAGGCCGCCCCTGGAATCTGGCTCGACTACAACAATATCAATTCGAGAGTCACCCAGAATATCCTCGTGAACATTGAATCGGTCAACGGCGCGATCTTCATCGAGGCCTCCCAGGTCCCCAACGTCGTTGACCGCAACTTCGTCTGGAATGTCACCGGGTCCGGCATATATCAGCACGACTGCGACGAGCTGACCGTCGCGCATAACTTCGTCGCCAACTGCACAAAGCAGGCCGTCGAGATGCGCATCTGCGAGGGCCGAATGGTCAACGGAAGACTGTCCACCTGCAAACGCAACCGCGTGCTGAACAACATTCTCGGCAACTCGCCCAATGGCGTCTGGTTCATCGACGACGACAACATCTCCGACCGCAACATCTTCGTCGATTGCGGACCGCCGTTCGATTTCACCGCCTGGCGGAAAACAGGTTTCGACAAGAACAGCCTCACCGCCAAAATCAATGTCGCTCTCGATGTGAAAAAGCTGACCTTCACCTGGTCAACCGCCGAGAAGCTCCCCCTGTTTGAAAGGCTCGAAACCTGTGGCTATGACTTCTCCGGTTCGCCCTGGAAAGCCGACAAAGTCCCCGCAGGCCCCTTGCCCTATCCAAGCGCCGCCCCGACCACAATAACCCTCGCCGGGTTCTGATAGTCTTGAGTGGTGCGAAAAATCGCACCCTACATAGGTGGGACGAGGAGAGGACAGAAGACAGGCGGCGGAGGACGGAAGTTGGAGAGGTTGGATTTCAGATTTCATTCAAGATCTCAGATTGGATATTGGTTGGGGCGCGTGAGATAGAAGGTCAGATTCACGGCCTGGAAGGCCGTGCCACAGTTTGTGCTGGCTCAGCGTGAACTGGACAATTTCGCTTTACGGTTAAGAGAGCGCCTTGCCTTCGGCAAGGAGGTTTTCTTAGGCATAGGGGAGTTCTGGATTACCATTGCCAGAGAAGAGTGTTCTGGGCGGCCAATTTGAATACGGCCACCCATACGGCAATCCGTTACACCCAGCCAGCTATCCCTGGTAGAGCCTGCCCTGAGCGCAGCCGAATGGGTTGCACCTCTGCAGAGCCTGCTTCCGTTTCGCCAGCCAAGGTCATTGTTGCTATCGGTTCGGATGTTGTCAAGGGGTTGTTTATCAAGATGCTTCTCCAAATACTCAGACGGTCTATCTTACCTCTTTCAGCCTCTGTTTCAGCTCTTCTCTGATCTGCTCATACATTTTATATTGTTCTTTTGAGAAGACCTTTTTCAATTCTCGATCCTTGTTGGTCATTGCTGATTTGAAGAGTCTGGCTTTCTTGGATCGCCAGTCATCAGAAAGAAGGATTGAATCTACCTCACGAGCATACTTCCTGTTGATCTGACCTACTTGTTCAGACTGTTCGGGGGTAAGAGACAGTTTCTCTGCCAGGAAATCCTCTTGAGCCGGAGCTCTCTCTTCGGCTGGTATCTCTTCGATAAGGTTCTGCATTTCCGGTCTTTTTGAAGCATTCTTGTTCCCACACCCGAAAGACATAAGAGCTGCAGAAACAAGGACAGTGATGAAGTAAGCGGGTTTCATGGGCACCTTTTCTAAATCCCTACAGTCTTCAACCATTCCTGTCCCATCAAATATGCTCCAGGCATACTGGGATGAACTCCATCTCCAGCCCAATGAGCTGGAGGAGCCTTTGTCACAGCGTCATCGAACATGGACTGGAATGGAACAAACAGGGCATTGAACTCCTTTGACATTTTTTTGGCAACAGCACGATATTGATCGAATTGAGGGAACCACTTGTCATTCACGGCCCCACACCGGAGTACAAAAGGTTCACAGATAACCAGCTTAACTTTTGGCAGTGCCTTGAGTGTCCTCTGCAGCAGTGCCCTGTAGTCCTTGTCATATTTCTCTACTGTACCATCATAATTGCCATTCAAAGAATGCCATATATCATTCACTCCAATTAGAATACTCAGAACATGAGGCTTCAGATACAGGCAGTCCTTGTCCCATCTGTCAGCTAACTCGAACACCTTGTTCCCACTTATGCCTCTGTTGTAGACTTTCAAACCATCACCTGCTCTTTCAGCCAGAAGCTGAGTGGCAATTGAATAGACATAGCCTTTTCCCAGTGCATTTGAATTGTTGGCATTTGCCTCGCTGTTCCTATCCCGTCCAGCATCGGTTATGGAATCCCCCTGGAAGAGTATTGTGCCGTCTTTTTGAATTATGGAGTTCTTTCTGTGGCTGGAACTGGAAGAAGCACTGTTACAGCCAGAGAGCACAAGTGCTGTGCCGCCAATTGCGGTTGCTGTTAATGATTTGATGAAATTACGTCTTGAGGTTGGATTGTTTCTTTTCATTATTCGTGTCCTTAATGCTGAAACAGATTAATAAGCAATATCAACTTTGGCGCTTTCGCCGTTGGTACTCTTGATTATAATCCATACTTCAACACTCTACAACGTATCCGGTCTTTACGCTTTCGGTTTTGACCTCAAAAAAGTTTTGTGCGGCTGTTCAGCAGCCGGCTGACGGTTTCTCGGATTTTCGGGATCTCTTCTTCGTGGTAGCCAGCTAATTGGTAGGCAATGGTCCCATCCGGGGCGATGAGATAGACTCGGGGGATTCCTTTTGCAGCGTATTTGGCGTACGCGATGCGGTTGGGATCGGTGGCGATGGTGAAAGTGAGGCTGTATTCGGCTTGAAAGCGGCGGACTTCGGCCTCGGTTTGCTCGCGTGCGATGGCGAGCATTACAAGGCCATCATCCTTGAACTCGCTCCATAGGGTCTTTTCGAGGAGGGGTAGCTCCTTCCGGCAAGGAGGACACCACGTGGCGAAAAAGCCAGCGAGAATCACTTTGCCTCGCAAGTCACTCAGCCGGACTTTGGCACCGTCGAGCGTAGTGACCACAAAATCTGGTGCAAGCTGGCCAACTTCCGTCAAAGCGTCGGGGTCGGATTCCGGAGAGTGCTCAAGACCAGGAGAAAACAGCTTGAAGGAAACAACGCCTCCGACAACAAAGACGAGTATAGCGAAAAGGACTGTGAGGAGAGACCGCCCCCTTGTTGCCGACTCGCTCGTTTTGGGAATTCGGTTCTTGTGTAATCGCATCTTTCGAGGCTCCTGACATAAGAATACGCGGCCGCTGCGGCGGGCCAATATGCTTGCTGATAGCAAAAGTCGCATAGAAAGTCCAGGGAAAATGGGGGTTTGGGGAATCGTCCGGGGGCGGGGAATTGGGTTTGATTGGGTTTGTTTTGAATAACGTTCGTTGTTCATTGTTCGTTGTT
>CAYGZM010000273.1:0-4162 GCA_964354365.1 uncultured Pirellulales bacterium | reverse complement strand
GGATGGCAACACTCCGAAAGCGGTGCAACCATCCCCAAATCCTTCGGATTTGAGGCTGCCACACCCATAGAAACCACAAATAATGTTACCCGGAATTTGACTTATTTGAACCATGCCCGATTTTTTCTTTTCGGCTCTCATCCGAAAAAGTTGGTTGATTCAGCGCGTACATGCTGTCGCCTTAAAGCGCTAAATCCAAAAGACTTAGACCACAATAACCTTAAAATTCACAAACTTTTTTGGAGTTGAACCTGATTTTCCAAGTGGGCCTACACTGCAATTTTGCAGAAGGCTTATTGTGATGAGCTCAGTATGCCGGTGGCGGCCATCTGGCTCTCAAGCAGGGCGAGGACTTTCTCAAGATAGGCGAATTTGCGTATCAGCCGGGTTTCTCTCTGGGTCAGGCGATATTCCTCGAGCTCAATCTTTTCGTCCAGATCCTCAATCTGGTCGTCCATCCGCTCCTTGTCGATTACCAGAGAGCCGGTTGTTGCCTTCAGCATCCTGTCGATTTGATCTTCTATCTTGCCGGTGAAGCCCTGTTTGACGCGAACAGTGGCGGTGTATGGGCCGCCCGTGCTCAGGTTCACGCTGAGCTGCAGGGCGTTCTCGGCGCACAGCGGGTCGCCGTTTGAGTCGAAGGCGCTGTTGCCCGTGACGATGTTTCCGATGTAGGTTGCAGCGCGGTAGGTTGATTCGCTCGATAGCTTTATTTGCGCGCTCGTTATCGCGCCGCCGCCGACCGTTACCTGAACATTATACTCACCGGCGGTCGTATAATCACTGTGGGCGCCGTAGAACTTGATTATATCGCTGGTGCTGCTGCCGGTCTTATCGGCGCCGATAACCGCCAGAACGCCCATGTAATCCTCGGCTATGGCCTCGTCGAATTTGTTCGTGTCCAGGCTCAATATCCCGTCCTTGTCCAGCTCAAGACCCAGGTCGAGCGGCGTGAGAAACGAATCAATATCCTCGATAAATCCGGCTGTCTGCTCGATAAGCGGCTCGCGGAATTTGTACCGGATTGTCGAGACAACGTAGTCTCCCATCAAAACGCCGGCGGTCTTGTTGACTTCGTTGTAGCCGGTCTTTTCCTTGATGAAATCCATTGCCGCATTATAGGCCGTGACAAGAGAATCCAGCTTGTCCTTGACCGATTGTATATCCCTGGTCAAAGTCAGCTCCTCGCCGGCAGCATCTGTAGTATCGTGCAGGTGCAGCGTGACGCCGTAAATGACATCATCCACCGTATTGGAGCTTCTGCTGATGTAGCCAGCGGATCCCCTTGTCGTTTCCGACATCGTAACGGTGAGCGTGGGGCTCAGGCTGCTGTCGTCAATCGAAATCATGCTGACATCGCCCAAGGTGTCCCTAAACGTGAACGTTACATCACCGTCGTCCAAGCCATTGGCGCCGCCGCCTACCGTTACGTCACCGCTGTTGACGGTTGACAGGGCTTCAAGTGCGGCCTGGATCGTGGCCGGATTTGCATTATAAGCAATGGCCGCGGTAGTCTGCCCTTTGTAGGTCAGCGTGTAAGTGCCGCCGTTCGGTGACTGGGCCGGACTGGCGGTCTGCACTTCGGAAGCCGTCGAAGCGGACCAAGGATAGCCGTCCACCTGGATTAGAGAATTCTGTGCCGCCTGGGTCTGGACAAAATCGGACGATGTGAAGTCAGCGAGACTTGCCGTTGTGCCGCCGCCCCCGGTTGTGACGGACAGACCAAGCGGCGTCAGCGTTGTGCCGCCCGAACCCTCGTCGTAAGTGAGAGTAATTGAAAGGCTGCTCGCCCCGGCAGTGCTGTCAGTCAGGACAATCTTGCCATTCTCAAGCCTCGCCTTGGCGACTCCGACAAACGCATCATTAATCTCATCAATCAAGTGGCCCAGTTTGGTATTACTGTTGACGCTGAGATTCACCTGGGCTATTGCGCTGCCGTTGTGATCCGTCCCGGTTATCTGTATTTGCTCATCGCCGTAGAAATCGGTATCGCCATTCCAGCTAAACTGGTCGAGCTCAGTGATCCTGGTGGTTAAAGTGGCGTTGTCGCTGCCGACAGTGAAAGCGGAGTTCGACTTCCAGACCTCGGTGCTGCTTGCGTTGACTGAGACCGTATAATCTGAGCCGGCATCATTGCCGTTCAGGACCAGGTGATATGCGCCGTTGTAGTACAGCAAGCCGGCCGTGACGCCGGGATTGTTGGCGTCGTTGTTAATCAGGCCGACAAGGTCCTGCAGCGTTGTGGTCGCGGTGGTCGTTATGCTCGTTTCCTTGTGGTTATAGGAATAAATGAAAGTGCCCGCCCCGACATAGTCCTCTGCGTATTCCTTGCCCGCGGTATGGACCCATCGCTCGGCAGTCGCCAACTGATTGATTACGACGGTGTGATTGCCCTCGAAGGCATTATTTGTGGCCTCGGCGGTCAGGTAATCTGTATCGCTCGACGACACCGTATAGGCGCGAAGCTGGTCGGCCTTGGACAGGGCGCGAACGGCGTTCCGCAGGTTGCTCAGCTTACTCTGGAGAGTGGTCAGGGCCTCCTGTCTTTCCTCCCAGAGGGTTTTGCGAGATTGGTACGTATTAAGTGTGCGGCGCTCAAGAGCCATCAATTGCTCCACGAGCTTGCCCGTATCAATCCCCGATTGTAGTCCCGGGAGACGCAATGATGCCATTTCGCCTGCCTTTCTCTTGAATCTCAAGATTCAGCTATCAACCTGCAATTTTGCAGAACTCATAAGTATTATTATCGTTTGGAGGCCCGTTTACTTAACTACTTATCACATATTTGCTTCTGCAGCAGCTTGTGCTTATAATAGTCCCCGTAGCGCCTGAAGTGCTCGCCGCGCTGCACCATCTGGCCTTCGGCGTGCCTGTAGAAAGTTTTCACCAGATACTCGCAGTACCGCCGGTCTTTCAGGGCTGCATCGCTCACGCCGGCAATCTGCTGGCCTGCAAGGGGCGGGCACAGCACCTCCGGCGGATAAATCGAGACCATATCATTCAGCGCCCCGGCCATTATATCGTCCCGCGCCTTAAAATTATGCGAGCTGCCGGTCGCAAGCCTCCTGTAGAAATACCTCGAATTGTCCTCGACGCGCCTGAAACGTATCTTCAGGGCGTTCCTGCACAGAAACACAAAATCCTCCACCGAATCCACATCATCGTACATCCCCACCCTGTCAAAAAGAGACCTCCTCTTCAGACTCCCCGGATTTGGAATCGGCCCATATCCCTTGTCGAAAAGAAATGCCGCCAGAATTCTGTTGTCCGAAAAGTCCAAATAGCGCCACTGCTCACCCGTGGGATTGCCCATTCCGTCCACAAGGACCAATCCTCCTGGATAAAAATAGTCAACCTCCGGGTGCTGCCGAGCGCAGGCAACCATTTTCTCAAGGTAGCTCGGCTCGATAAAGTCGTCCGAATCGACACACAAGAGATACTCGCCCCCGGCCTCAGCAATCGCTCGGTTCCTGGCGGAGGCGCAGTTCCTGTGCGGCGTGTGGATGTACCGAATCCTGCTATCAGAATAGGAGGCGACGATGTCCGCGGTCCCGTCGGTGCTGCCGTCGTCAACTATCAGCAGCTCAAAATTCCGATATGTTTGAGCCAGCACCGAGTCAATGGCCTGCCTGATAAACCTCTGGGCGTTGTACGCGACCATTTCAACGGTAACCTCCGGCCTGGCCCCGGGGCTGGCGGCGGGCTTGTGCCTGCCAATAAGCTCGAAGAGCTTGTCGAATTGTACGTCCACGTTGGCCGCAAGCCACAGCACAGCATCATCGCCGTCCCATTTGTCCGCGCCGCCCGGCCAATTCACGCCCGCCAACATCCCGCTCTGATACAGCTTTGAAAGAACCTGGAAATACTGCTCAACGTCTTCGTACTTATTCCTCGCTTCTGCAACCGCCCGCCGAAACATATAGTCGAAGCTCACATTGTCCCGTTGACTGCGAATGCTGCACCTTCTGCGCAGTGCGTTTATCCTCGCCTTGACCCTCGACATTATGGCGACATTTATCTTGTCGGGCGAACGGCATATTGAGTCGGGTGCTTCCCTGTACAGGTACAGGCAATCGTCAACAAATTTCAGGCCGGTTGCCTCCTCCATTTTATAGACGATATCAATATCCTCAGCATAAAGTATCTTCTCATCATACCCCGT
>CAYGZM010000272.1:0-4214 GCA_964354365.1 uncultured Pirellulales bacterium | reverse complement strand
ATATGTGGCTGCGGCCCGGGAGCACTTGGGTTCTCAACGATAACGCCCTGTGTCCGGATGGCCGTGACTGGTTCAGCACATATCACGGGACAAAGAGCGGAGACCTCAACAGCGGTACGACAAACGTCGTCTTTGTTGATGCCCACGTCGATAAGGTCCGCTCGGCATTAAAGGAGAACCCGAGCGATAAGTCGGATATGGAGTGGGGGAAATTCGAGAAATACGGCTGGCCTTTCACAAAACGCCCACCGTAGTAGAGGTCCAGCGCCCACTATCGCCAAAGGGGGCCGGAGGAGATTTGTGTTCTCCAGTGCGCCGCGCGCAAAGCATCTGAAATCTATCACCTCGCGTTTATCAGTGCGGCCAAAAGGATGTGTCTGAGTCTATCGACGCTGAGCCTGTTTAGGTAGTCGTCGGTGAAATCCAGCTTGAATCGGCCCGCGAAGTTCCTTATTCGCCTCTCGAGCTCTCCTCTGCCCAGCGCCGCTATCGAAGTTGCCGTTTGTTCAAACTGTTCTCTCGAAGCCATCGTCCTTACCTGCCAGGAAACCGTTCTTGCCGGTTGGATCTGCATTGGCAGTATCGTCCGGCGCAAGGAGCAACTTCCGCGCCAAATCCTCCAGCGCCGTCCAACCCTGCAAATTAGCTTATTAGTGGGCTAAAATTTTTTTGTTATTTTTGTGAGCGTCTGATAACGTTTCGCTATGAATACAGAGAAGCTGGATTACGACCTGCCGAGCGGTCTTATTGCACAGCATCCAACCAGCAAACGCAGCGACTCACGACTGCTCATCATGAACCGCAAGAGCGGCGATATTATCGACAGCCGATTCGAGCGGCTCGGTGACTTCCTGTCGCCGGGCGACTGCCTCATACTAAATAATACGAAGGTCCTGCCCGCCCGGTTCTTCGCCCGCCGTGTCTCCGGGGGGCGGATAGAGGGATTGTTCCTCGAACAAAGCTCGCCCGGCGTCTGGAGCGTTATGCTAAAGGGCACGCGCAAGTTGAAGGGTGGCGACATTCTGCACCTCAAGGACAGAAACAGAAACGATTTCTGCAAAGCAGTCCTCCTCGAAAAGGCCGGGCTGGGGCGATGCCTGCTCAAGGTGGAAGCCGACGCGGACGTGCAGAGCGTCCTTGAGAAAATCGGTTTCCCGCCGTTGCCGCCGTACATCAAACGCGATGACGACCCTGTCCTGGCAAAAGAGGACCGATTGCGCTATCAAACGGTCTATGCCCGCGTCAGCGGCGCCGTAGCGGCGCCTACCGCCGGCCTGCACTTTACCGAGTCTTTAATCGAGCAATTGCGGCAGGGCGGTATCGACTTTGCGTACATAACCCTTCACGCAGGGGCAGGAACGTTCAAGCCCGTCACCGCGGAGAATCTCGAAGAGCACCAAATCCACGCAGAGAGATTCAGCATCGACGCGGACAACGCCCGGATGATAAACGCCGCTAAAGACCGAGCTGGGCGGATAGTCGCCGTCGGCACAACCTCAACCAGGACCCTCGAAACGCTGAGCGGTCCGCGAGTCGAAGCCGCAACCGGCACAACGGAGCTATTCATAATGCCCGGCTACAAATTCAAGTTCATCGACGCGATGATAACGAATTTCCACCTGCCCAGAACGACGCTGCTGGCCCTGGTCGCCGCATTTGCAGGGTTAGAGAACACCCTCGCCGCCTACCGCCACGCCATCGAGCTGCGATACCGCTTCTATTCCTACGGCGACGCGATGATGATTGTCTAAATAACGTCCTCGCCGCAATCGGAATCCACTGCGCGGGCGGGCCGAGGACTTTCATAGAATTCGCTTAGCCCCGGGCAGTTTTCTAAAGACGTTCGCCAGTGCAAAGCAGGCCGGGACGATCACAAGCAAGGCGAGAGCGAATTTGAGCAGGGGGTACAGCCGGACGCCGCGCAAGGCAAGTGTCAGCAGGATGACAACCGGGGCGTGAATAACATAGACGGTATAGGTGCTGTCCGCCAGCGCTCGTGCAAACGGCGTCTGCCGGTTGATTCGTTCCCGAAACAATACAAGCAAGCCGACGACCATCGCCGCGCCGACAACCTGCTCCCACATAGCACAGGTCAGGCTCTGCCAGTGAAGACCCCCGAGAAAAGGCGAGACCTCACCGCTCAAGGCCCCTCCGGCGACAAAGAGGAGGAGAAACACGACCACGGCAAATACACCCGCAACGACCAGCCACAACCTGCCGACGCGCAGGTTGATGCGCAGGAGCCAGTTGCCCCGGTAGGCCATAACCCCCACAACGAACAAGGCGATATACTGCGGGAAAAAGCCAAGCTGGAAATTAAGAGGCCCAAAGACCCAGCCTATCGGAAACCACAACCGTGCAATAAAGGTAACGATGCCCAGGGCACAGGCAAGTGCTGCTATTGCGATGTTGCCGGGTACTTTCCCGCCGGCGTGAGACCACGGCGAGAGAGCTTCCGTCGCTCGGCGCAGCAATGCGTAGATGATCGCCAATATCAGCAGCGCCTCGACGAACCACAGCGGGCCCCAGTCTATGTGCAAGCTCGAGTAGTACCCGCCGAGGAAGTCCCGGAAGGACCCGTCGAGCTCAATAACGCCGGCCTTCGCAAGCGGATAAATGAGCAAAGGGTGAATAACAAAACCATAGAACAACAGAGGAACGCCGAGGCGCAGGAATCGGTCCTTGAGGAACACGCGGGGACCTTTGTGATCATAAGAGGCCGGGGTGAAGTACCCGGCGAGCAGAAAAAACAGGCCCATACAGAAACTCTGTATGACGGCATTTTGGAACGTCAGTACGGCAAGGGTAATCGCATCGGGCTGCCGGACTTCCGTGTAATACCACGAGCCTGCGCCCCCATAGGTGATGGCGACGTGCAGCGCAACCACAAGCGTAATCAGCAGAATCCGCAGATTGTCAACAAAGGCTAGGCGCGCGCTTGCCATTTTTTTAAGCCCCCGGCTTTGGAACGGGCCAGGGCTGCACGCCGCACCGAACCCTCCGCCATGAGGAAATTACGGCGAGTCAACGCGATAACATTCATATCCGTGCACCCGGTCGGCCGCGCACTATTTGTACATTTCGTCGAAGTATTTTTGCGCAGCGACTACCGCGTGGCGCATCATATCTTCTGCCTTGGCGGTTTCGCGTTTGGCAAGGACCTTCATCAGGGCCTTGTCGTCCAGCTCTTCGGCGGCCTTTTCGCAGGCCTCCCAGCTCAAGACACTCCGGACGACCCGGTCGATGCCCTGCTCGGCGTTGTCGTAGGCGCGGGTCTGCATGTCGTGGCCCTTCCAGCGGCCGTAGCCAGCCTGCTGAATAAGCCCGGCGATGGCGACGTTCATGCCGTTGATTCGCGCGCCGTGGTCGATGTCGTATTTGCCGGGCCCGCCCAGGATGATGCCGTCGTTGTAGCCCTGGCTGTTGAGGTGCATGTGGACCATCATATCGTTGTCGAGCTCTTCGACGCTGTCATAGACGTGGTCGAGGCCGATCATCTCGGAATGGCCGAACTCCTTGTTCACGCCTTTTTTCTTGCGCGAGACGCCGAATTCCTCTTCGATCCTCCGCCAGAACAATAGGGCGCTGGCGACCGTCGGGATGAGCATCGCCGGATGGCCCTCGTTGGGCTTCGGCTCGAAGCAGATGTAGAGGCTGCCGCCTTTTTTGTTCTCATATTTGCACAGGCCGGCAATACTCTCCTTGAGATTCTGATACATCTGCCTGATGCCGACCGTCGCGATGTCGTAGCCGAATGAGCCGTTCCAGATAATGAACGACGGCGCCTTGTCCGCGTCCGGGTGCCAGGCCTTCTTCAACGCCCCGTACACCAAGTCCACCGTCCGCGCGCCCAAGTCCTCGGCGCCCTTGCGCTCGTTCGGGTCGAGTGACGCGACGCCGCCGTAGGCGAAGTGACTGTGCGCACCTGGCGTCAGCATCGCCAGGTGTATCTTGTTGGCGACAAGTGCATCGGCCACCGCGGGGGCGCTTTTGTCGTTCACCTCCGAATCGTAGTGCACCTCGAGGCCCAGACCGACATTTTTCGGGAGACGCGGCCTGATCTTTTTGGCCACAAGCTCGATCATCTCCGGCGTCCCGAACTTGCCGCCCCACTCCGGGCGCATATCGCCGGGCACAAACCCGCCCTTGCCCGGATTGAACGTCCATCTGCATATACTGTGTAATGATTTCTTTGCCATTTTACCTGCTCCTAA
>CAYGZM010000271.1:0-4229 GCA_964354365.1 uncultured Pirellulales bacterium | reverse complement strand
ACCATCACAGCGGCCAGCCGATTTACCGCCAGGTGATCGAGCAGATTCGCCGGCATATAATGGCCGGGCAACTGCGCGAAGGCGAGCAGCTAATCTCCGTGCGGGAGCTGGCCGGACAGCTTAGGGTCAACCCTATGACTATCAGCAAGGCGTACTCGCTGCTTGAGGTTGAAGGGCTGGTTGAGAGACGCCGGGGGGTAGGTCTGTTCGTGGCGGAGCTACCGAAAGACCAAAAAGGCCGAACCAAGGCCGAACTCTTAGAGGAGGCTTTGACAAAGGCCGTGACGACGGCTGTGCAGTTTGAAATACCCGAAGAAGAGGTAAAAGAAATGTTAGACAGGCTATATCAGAAATACGATTCGAGGTTGAGGAGCAGCTCCAATGACTAAAGGGAATCCAATAGTGCGAATGACCGGGGTGCATAAGCGATTCGGCAAGATACAGGCGCTTGACGGGGTGGACCTGAGCATCTATCCGGGCAGTATCATCGGCCTGCTTGGGGCCAACGGCGCGGGAAAGAGCACCCTGCTGCGGCACATAATCGGGCTGTATCTGCCGGACCGCGGCCAGTGCACAACCTTCGGCTGCGATGCGGGCAAGCTCGGGCCCGAGCAGCTTGCGCGAATCGGATACGTGCACCAGGAGGGCGAGCTGCTCGACTGGATGAAGGCCGGGCAGTTGATTCGCTACGTCAGCACGTACTATCCGACCTGGAACAGGAGTCTGGAAGAAAAGTACATAGCCGACTACGAAATCTCCACCGATGCGCGTGTCGGCTCTTTGTCGCCGGGGCAAAGGCAGAAGTTAGCGATATTGTTAGCGATTGGTTTTGAGCCGGAGCTGCTGATTCTGGACGAGCCGGCGGCGGCCCTGGACCCGGTGATGCGGGCGAATTTCCTGGACCTGCTGCTGCAGATTATCCAGGACGAGAACAAGACCATCATTATTTCGTCGCATATTCTAAGCGACGTGGAGAAGGTCATTGACCACGTGGTGATAATGAAGCAGGGGCGTATCCTTTTGGACTCCGGATTCGATGAATTGCGCGAGCGGTTCAGCAGGGTGCGGGTAAGTGCGTTGAGTGGCGAGCTGCCGGGCGAATTGCCTTTTGCAAACGTTGTTCAATGCCGGCGAAGCAACGGCGAGGCCATACTAACGGTGAAGGACTGCTCAGCCGAACAACTGCAGCAGCAGGCCGAAAGCTTGAACTGTCGCGTCGAGATACAAACACTCCCGTTGGAAGATATTTACAAGATTGTCGTCAGTTAGCGAGCCGCAAGGAACAACATGAATACACTCATGGTAAGATTGAGAGCTTCTTTTCGATGGCGGACGGCTTGCATTTGGCTTCTTGTATGGATCCCGTGGATGGTGTATTGGGCGGTCGCGGCAAAATTGTCTCTGATCCTCTTGAGTTTATGCGTGTTTATTGTAATATCCCTCTCCGGGCAAATGAGCGGACTACAGAGCGGCATTTTTGCTAAGCCTGTTTCATTCTGTCTGCCGGGATATAGACGGAACTTGCGCACAATCATCTTCGTTGATGCGTTGCTGTATGCACTGTTCGTTCCGTTGTTTTTTTATCTCTTGAATCTCTCCGTATTCGAAGAGTCAGGTTTGCTTGAGAGATGCCTTGTAGCATCCGGTTTTTTTATTGCGATGATGGCGGTTGCTCTATCCGGAGGTTTGCGGTTTTTCCTCTCCAGAATAGCATGGGCCCTTCTTGTGCTTCTAACTTTTCCGCTTTGTATTCTTGGCTATATTGTACTCGTTACGGCTTCTGAACATCCTCTACTTCTTTGGCCTGTAGTCATCCCTGTATGTGTTGTTTACTGTGTTTTCGTCTGGAGGGGGCTCGGGGATATAGAGCGTGTGAAACGGGCGCATAGAAGGTTAGTCCTGGATGCGGGCGAAGAATGCACGCAGGCCGGAGGAGGAAAAACGGTTTTGCCCGAGGTTGAAGCATTATTCCTTTCTCGTATGGAGCGATACGGCTATACGCATACCGGGCGATACATGTGGGGCGGCCTGTATAGAGCATTCGGGCCGATTCTATCATACTGGCGATGGATATTTGTGTCGCTTCTCGGCAGCGTTTTAGTGCTCGGCTATGCCGGCAACGTGGTGCAGGAATTGATATTCGTGGCCTTAGGCTCAATCGCATTCATTATCCACTTGCCTGTAACATCTGATATGTTGCTGCCCGAAGGGCGAAGGGAAAGATACTATTCGGCAGTTGCCTCGGCGTGCGCGACTATGGTCATAGCTATGGCAGCGGCGGCGGCGGTGGCGGGTTTGTCCATGGTCTTTGCGTTGTTCATGCCTGAGATTGCCAGATATGGTTTGCACTATACCGGGATACGGCTGGAAACGGTCTATTTAGCGTGCTTGTTGACGCCCGGCCTTTTTGCTTTCGAGCTTCTTGCTTACAGAATGCCGATTTTCGCCAAGATCGGCGTTTATGCTGTTACGACGTTGTTGGTAGTGGCAATTATCTACCTTGATTCCGAAGTCAGCGTATTGCCCAGATCGACGGGGCCGGTTTTGTTCGCAACTGTCTTTGCCTGTGGATGTGCGTTTTTCCTGCTGATTCTATGGCGTGTCTGTGCGAAATGGTGTCTGACCAAAGAGGAGCGCTGGAAGGCTCTATGATTGCAGGGCGTGGAGGCGAGAGGTGAATGACCGGAGTAATAATATGAGTATCTTGACCGTCAATTTGAAGCATTTATATCAGCGTCGCGGTCTGTGGCTGGTTTACCCAGTTCTTGCGATTGCCATTTTTGGCGTTCTTGTGGGGCCGCTGGGGCGGCCGCCCGAAGCCGCCAAAGGCCGGTATGTCGGGCCTGTAGTCGTGGCCTTTCTCGTTGGATTCCTGGCGACCTTGTTGCAGATAGAGGTTCTTTCAAAGCCCTTCTCGTATTGTCTGCCCGGCCACAGTCGAGTCTTGCGCAAGTACGTGTTCTTCGTGGCAGTGCCGGTCAGTATCCTTTGTTCTATGCTCTTTCTGGCGTATCCGGGATTGCATTCATGGCAACTGCTTCTGGTGCTCTGCTCAGCGTTTTTTGCGAACCTTACATTCTGCCTGGCCGGTGCGGTGCTCGCAGAGAGTATCAGAGGAGCGGCGTTCGTGATTGGATTGTTGCCGCCGGCTGTCCTCATTGCCGAGGGCTTCCTCGACTTGCACGTAGTTCTCGAGCGTATCATCATCGGGGATGTCTTTGCGGTGATCTTGGTGGGGATTCTTAGCGGCGTTGCGACGTGGCTGTGGCTGGGCAGGGCAGGGCTGGCCAGGGGCCACTGCGCTGAGCCGTGGATGGGCTTTATGGATATTTTTAACAAAGAGAAGCTCATGCGGTACACGTATGCCCGTGCAAGGACCGTGCAGAAGAGGTTCAGAAAGCACCCAAGGCCCTGGGTCGAGAAGTGGTTTCTGGGGCGAATGGACAAGTACGACTACACTGGCCCCGGAAGATATTTCTGGGGCGTGTTGTACAGCACATCTGCTTTGGCCGTATCTCGGTGGCAAAACCTCCCGCTTCTTGCTCTTGTGCTCACGATCATGTTCGGCTATATAGGCCAGGCCGTCGTGTTCGCTTTAATTATGCTGCCTGCGATGGCGGCTATGGGCCGGCAGCCTCCGGTTTATTCGACTATGCTGATCTCAGGGGGCCGGCGCAGGAGGTTCACGACGACTTTGGGCCTGGCCGTCACCGATGCCGCCTTGCTTTGCATAGCGACACTTATCATATCCGGCCTGTCGATTCTATTAGCGAGGTTCATGCCGACCTTCGCCATCGAGGGCAAGACCTTCGGCTTCCGGCCGATTGACCCCCGCGTTGCTATCGTGCCTTTGATATTCCTGCCGTTCGCCTCTACGATGCAGTTGGTCTTCCACAGAATGCCCTTCCTCCTGTTTGGCGCGCTGCTGCTGCCCTTATACGTGGCCATCTTTCTCGCATTCGGCTGGCGCGAGTACGTCGAGCCTCTGATCAGTCCGCTATCTGTTGTGAGCCTGCTGGTCGCAAGCTGGGGTGTCTTCCTGCTGACCCTGCGGCACATCTGCGAGAAATGGTGCCTCGTCGGCCAGCGTCGGATGCACTAACCGGATGCCTGCTGCTCAATATGTTCGATACTTCTTCTATATCACCAACGACCGCGTATCTTCGGCGGCGAGGATTGTTCGGCTGGCCAATGGACGCTGTGATCAGGAGAATCTGATTGAGCAGCTC
>CAYGZM010000270.1:1434-4246 GCA_964354365.1 uncultured Pirellulales bacterium | reverse complement strand
CTGGTGGAGGAGTACAACATCAGCATCAAAGTGCTGCTCATGATCCTGGCGGGGCTTGGATTCTTCTTCTTGTGGCTCCACCTGGTCGATTGCGTGATAAGTTTCCTGCATCTGTTCAGGCACATTGCCGTATCGATGAATGCGACGGTTTATCTTCTTGCAGGCATAATAGGCTTGCTGACCGTGCTGACATCCTGGCTCAAGGGCCTGTTCTACTACTTAGTGATCACGCCCAATTATATGAACGTTCAGGAAGGGCCAACGGAATCGGGCGAACAGATAGGCAGAGAAGACTACAACAGCAAAGTGGATACGAGCGATTTTCTCGAACGTCTTATGGGCTTCGGTCGAATCATAATAACTTTCAAGGATAGAAGCCGGCAGCCCATTGCCGTCCTTGTTTGGCAGATTCGGAAGAAGGCGCAGTTGCTCGAGAAGGTGCGTGGGAAGTTTGCGATCGACCAAATCCAGCCACCGCAGAACTCGAAGCAGTGATCTGCTCAGCGTAATCCAAGTAAACTACTACCGCTTGCAAGGCGGCACCTTTGGGATCAGCCTGTAAGCCCGCCAAAGGCAAAAATCCGAAGCACGAAATCCGAAATCCGAGACAATATCGAATGTTCAAAATACAAATTCCCAAAACAAAAACGCCTTAGCGCATGAGACGCTGTTTTGAGTTTTCGTAATTCGGATTTTGACTTTGTTTCGAATTTCGATATTCGAATCTCGAGTTTGTAATACAGTAGTCTTCGCCTAAAGACGAGGGATTTTATCCCATTCTCCGAAGCAAACACCAACATCGGCTCAGTTTATGAGTCCACTTCCGGGCATGACATTACGTAGTCTATGCAGGCGCTGAGGCTTGCGGTTGCGACGGCTACGGTGCTGTCGGCGGCACCGTAGTAGAGGTTGAGCTGGTCGCTCTCTTTATCGACCGTAGCGCCGGTGGGGAAAACTACATCGCTGACATCGCCGATGCGCTCGTAGATCGCACTTGGCCCCAGGACCCATTCATCGCTTCTTCGCAGAACCCTCCACGGCGAATCCAGGTCCAGCATGGCCATTCCGACGCGATATATTGCCCCTGCGGTGGTGTTGCGGACGCCGTGGTAGAATATCAGCCAGCCCTGCGGCGTTTCTATCGGCTGGCAGGCCAGCCCGACTCTGTGGCAGTCCCAATAGGCCCCCCTCGTCATAATCAGTGGCCTGTGGTCGCCCCAGTGCTTCAAGTCGGGTGAGAAGCTGATCCACATGTGGGCCTCGCCTCGAACGATGGGACGATGAACCAGTGCAAACCGCCCGTTAAACCTGCGCGGAAACAGGCAGGCGTCTTTATCTTCCGGCGGCAGCAGCGAGCCCAGACGTGCAAAATTCCTGAAATTCTTGGTAATCGCCAATGAGACTACGGGGCCGCCTTCGCCGAAAGAGACGTAGGTGACGGCGAATTGCTTTTGCTCCTCAAGCCAGATGATGCGGGGATCTTCCAGCCCCCACCTCTCTTCTCGTGAGCTCTGGTCCGCCTTGAAGGTTGGCTCCGGGTCGATTTGCCAGTTGGTGAAGCCGTCGGCGCTGCGTGCAACGGTCAGGTGCGAAAATCCCCGCATATCTTCGACTCGCACGAGCAGCAGGGTCTCCTCGTTCAGCTTGGCTGCTCCCGGGTTAAAAACGGCGTTCGTCGGATACGGCCAATCGTCCGCTGACAATATCGGATTGCCGTGATACCTTTTGAACAGTTCGTTTGCTTTTTGTTCCCGTGTGCGCTCAGCCATACTTGCGACCCCTCAAGATGCTTTCACCAACTGTGTCTGGTATAGACTTTGATACAATGGGCACGTCTGCATCAGGCTATCGTGCCGGCCCTGGGCGATAATCCGGCCGTCATCCATCACGATTATTACGTCCGCACCGACCACGGTGCTGAATCTGTGGGCGATTATGAAGCTGGTTCTATCCTGCATAATTTCCTCGATCGCCTTATGAATCTTGGCTTCGCTGTCGGCGTCAACCT
Organism: uncultured Pirellulales bacterium; assembly: GCA_964354365.1. Classification (GTDB taxonomy): domain Bacteria; phylum Planctomycetota; class Phycisphaerae; order Sedimentisphaerales; family Anaerobacaceae; genus CAYGZM01. The sequence goes on along the minus strand of CAYGZM010000270.1, from coordinate 2,238 downwards.
GGCTCGTCGCCTCGTCGAAAATCAGAATAGCGGGATTCTTCAAAATAGCTCTTGCGATGACGATTCTTTGAAGCTGGCCGCCGCTCAGGCCGGTGCTAAGCTCGCCAATGACTGTGTCATAGCCGTCGCGCAGAGGGGCTATGAACTCGTGGGCGAATGAGCGCTTGGCCGCGGCGATGATCTCCTCTCGGGTGGCGTCGGGTTTGCCATAGCCGATGTTCGCCGCAATAGTGTCGTGGAAGGTCACCATGTTCTGTGTGACCATCCCGATCTGCCTTCGCAGGCTCGACAGCGTTGCATCGCAGATGTCTGTCCCGTCTATAAGAACCTGTCCGTTATCGGGGTCGTAGAATCTCGGGAGCAGATTTGCGAGCGTTGTCTTTCCCGAGCCGTTGGGGCCAACAATGGCGACATTGTGCCCGGCCTGCACTATGAGGTTCACTCCTTTGAGCACAGGGACATTGCCGCCGGGGTAGGTAAAGATGATGTTTTTGAATTCGATTTTGTTCTTCAGCGGCGGCAGTTCAATAGCGCCGGGCTTCTCAAACTCGATAGGCTCATCGATGAGGGCAAATACTCTCTCGGCTGCGGCATTAGCCTCCTGGATTTTGTTCCAGATGTCGCTCGTTTTCCGCACCGCTTCGGCCGAAGCGCCCAGCAGACCAAGCACGACCAGAAAGGTTATACTGTCGCCTATTTTACCGGTAGAAACCCAATGGACGCCGATTATTACTGCCGCCGCGCCGGCGGCCATTCCCAGAACCTCCAATACCGGACTGGTGGCGGAGTCCACTTTCGATATCT
>CAYGZM010000270.1:0-1334 GCA_964354365.1 uncultured Pirellulales bacterium | reverse complement strand
GCCATTCCCAGAACCTCCAATACCGGACTGGTGGCGGAGTCCACTTTCGATATCTTGAGCAACTGCTTTAACAATCGGTCGTTTATGACCCTGAAAGAGCTCGCCTCATATTGCTGCTGGTTATAGACCTTAACGACTTTGAGCCCTGCCATGGTCTCCTGAAGCTTTGATAGCATTTGCGAGCTGGCCATCAGGAGCTTCTTTGTGGCGCGCTTCATTCTCTTTCCGAAGGCGTTCACCGTCACCAGCACAAACGGCGCACTGCACAGGAAAATCAGGGCCAACTGCCAGTTCAACAGCATCGCAAAGGCCAGCATAAACAGCGCATTGAGCGGCTCGCGAAGCGCCTTGCCGAGCATTATCTTTATGGCCTGACCCATAACGCTGGTGTCGCGAATGATCCTGCTGACGCTGTCTGTCGGCCTTTCCTTCGCGAAGAAACCCATCGGCATATCCATAAGATGCGCAAAAACATCCTCGCGCAGACGGTTTACCCCAACCTGGACAATCTTCTCGGCGAGGTAACCCTGGTAGAACTTCGCAATGCACCGGACTATGGTCAGAAGCCCCATTGCCAGCATAATGAAGATCACGGCTCTTATTTTGCTTTCACTGGTTTGCTCTCGGGGCAGGAAGCCGACGGCCCACTGTGCATATTCGGTAAGCCTGATCTTCATGCCCCACTTCGAGCGCTCGACGTAGCCTTTTCTCAGATTCGCAGCGGCGTTCCGGTTGTTCGGTGTGCTGAGCTTCAGGGTCTGGCGCTCCAGCACATTGTCTCTATTGAGTCGTTTTAGCTGCACATCGAGGTCGTTCTGGTCGGTTGCAGCTAACTCTCCAAGCAGGTTCGTGAACGGTATTTGGGCGACCTGATCGGATGTTATGAAATTCCCGACACCGACGATTCTGTCCGCCGGACGGAGCCCTGCGGCTTCGGCAAGACTCCCTTTTTCCACGTCAACTACAAGGAGGTAATATGCAATGCCCTGGTTCTCTTTATTGGTGAAATCCACACTCTCCGGGACGTAAAAGTCCAGGCCGTAGCGATATTGGCAGGTCTTTCTATCGATCCAGCCGTGCAGACCTTCTTTGCCCATCATCACCTTCAGCAGCGGAATCACCGTTATGAAGGTCAGGGACAAGAGAGTGGCGACAACCAGCGCGCTTACCACCACGAAGATAACACGCGGCCACTGAGGCCAAACGTATTGAAACAGCCTTCTAAAGGGGTTCATTCGATAGCTACCTGTCATTGGCCAAAAACCAGAAAACTAACAGAATTGCGACTGTTGGTCAAGTCCTAAGACGTCATTGACGGCAAATGGCGTTTGTGT
>CAYGZM010000269.1:2780-4246 GCA_964354365.1 uncultured Pirellulales bacterium | reverse complement strand
ATTCGCCCCCATATTCACTTTTCAAAACTGCCCCGCCCCCCACAATCCCTTACACTCCCGCATAAGGACTTATCGTGCCGTTTTTTTGAAAAGTGGTCGGTTTGAGTTACTTTATTCTGTTTTCTGTGTCCGCCTGTCGTCAATGGGGGTTTTAGCTTCAATTGTGTTGCCGTCCAGCACGATGTTGCCGACCTGCTCTTCAATCAATATCCCGACGGTTTGGGTTTGTGAGTCTTGCGGCTTGGTGTCGCGGATGGTGTTGCTCTTGAATATGAGGTCGTTTGTCTGGCCGCGAATACGAACCCCGGCGGCCTGGCCGTCGGCGCCGTTGTTCTCAATTACGTTGTCCTCGAGGCGATTGCGGTGGGCGGCCATCCCCAGCGATTCGTTTCGGAAGAACACCCCATCCCCCTTGTTCAGACGGACAAGATTTCGGCGAAGCAGGTTGTCCGAGTCCTTATGCCCAATGGAGATTCCGAACTGTCCGTTCTCGGCGAGCTCATTATCTTCAAATAGCCCATGCCTGACCCGCCAGCACAGGAACAGGCCGTCGGTTCCATTACGGCGGACGATGCACTTGCGGACGACCGGGCGCTGCGAGCCGCTGCCGGGGTGAATACCCAAAGAAGCGTTATCTTCGCTGATGCAGTTGACCACGGTGACATCATTGGACTGCTGGAAGCTGATGCCGTCGCCGTTGTAGCTGCGAACCGTGCAATTGCTAATTACCGTCCCAAAGGCTCGATAAAGAAAGATTCCCGCGCCGCGGCATCCGTTGAGGTGGACGTTGGAGTTCTTGTTGCCGTCGATAACGAGATTCTCCACCTTTGCCCCCTTGAGGTCATAGCCGCTGATGACGGGGAACACCGTTGCGGCTTTGGCCTTATTGGCGACCATGCAGTCCGCCATCAGGGATTTGTCGATTGAGAAGGTGTTTTCGCTGCGTCCGGTGATGCGTGCAACGGTGGTGTGGAATCCGCCGGCCTGGTCGTCCCAGATTGCGACGCCACGGCCGACTTCAAAGCCCGCCGGGTTTTCCACGGTTATCTGCTCTTCGCCAAAATCGCCGTCAAGGGCAAGGGGCGATTCGGCTCCGTCCGCTTTGCGCAGTATCGTTTTGCCCTCAACGCCACGGACAATGATGTTCGACCGCAAGTGCAGCGAATCGTACATCGTGTATTGGCCCTCGGTGATTTCTACGACACCCCCTCCCAAGCCGGCGATGTAGTCAACGGCCGCCTGAAGGGCGCGGTTGTCGCTCCCAACCACGTCCGCATCCTTGCGCCCGACCGTAATGCGGGGCAGTTCCTTCATTTCCGAGTGCATAGCGTATGGCAGTTGCTGCTCCTGCGGCTTCGGCGAGAAATCCGCATCTGTTTCGCCGGTGGATGAAATAGACGCGGCCGCACCGAGCAGCGCGGCAGAGATAAGCGACATGAACGGACTCAATTCCATAGCCGGCCTCC
>CAYGZM010000269.1:0-2680 GCA_964354365.1 uncultured Pirellulales bacterium | reverse complement strand
CTTTGCCGGTCGCATGCAACTTTCTTGTTGAAGCGAAAGCGGCAAAGAGGTAGATTCCTGGGGTCAATCATGTTTGTTGTTATGTAGCAGGCTATTAAAGGAGCGATATTATGATAAAACTGAGCATGCACGTAGATAACTGGCGGCATCTTGACGTTTCTTATGAGGTTCCCTGCCGGGTGGCAAAAGAGCACAATATGGAGTACGTGGAGTTCGGGACAATCGACGGCGACTACTTCATTCAGGCGTTAGGCTACAGCCCGCACATCCCGCTTCATTCCGACCCGCTCAAGCTCAAGAGCTATCTGGACTCGATGGGGTTGAAGGTCTCCCAGCTCGATGCGGCCTATCCAATGTCCTGCCCCGAGGGCCAGTACCGCGGAATCGGCTACACGCTTAGGGCAATCCAGTTTGCAAAGGCCCTAAAATGTCCGTGCGTGGATACTACCGACGGCGGGCGCAAGCCAAAGGGATATACCGATGAAGAGGTAATGGCGCTTATGAAGCAGTACTATCGCGTCGTGCTCGAGTGGGCCGAGAGATATGAGATGATAATCAATGTTGAACCGCACGGGCCCTATACGACCAACCCGGATACTATGGAGCAGATTCTTAGTTTCTATGACTCGCCGTATCTGCGAATGAATATGGACACGGGCAATGTCTTTATCGCCGGGCAGGACCCGGTCAAATTCCTGCGGCGCTTCCGCAACAAGGTCTCGCACTGCCACATAAAGGACGTCAGCGCAGACCTTGCCGAGGCGGTCCGCGGAGGGATGACAGGCATCGCCTGTTCGGTCGTGGGCATCGGCGAGGGCGTCAACGCCGAGAATATCGCCGGCTGCATCGAGTTGCTGAAGGATATGGACTGGGACGGCGTGCTGTCGATTGAGTGCGAGGCTGCGCCGGGCAAAATCGAGCAGAGCATCGACTGGCTCCGCAAGGAAATCGCCCGTTAATTCGAGTCAGACTCGAATCTTATGGTTAAACCATCTAGAAAACGGATTATCGCCAGAGAAAAAAGTTGGAATTCGGTTGGGAAATACGGTATAATAGAGACGTTGGATATCGAGGCCTTGAGGCGGTAAGAGAAATGAGACGCTTGGTCATAATTTGGGTATGCCTGGCGGCAGCGTGCGTCTGCGAGGGCAGGACTATAACCGTTGATGACAACGGTCCGGCGGATTTCAACAATATCCAAGCCGCGATAAACGACGCGAACGAGGAGGATACCATTATCGTGGCCGAGGGGAGATACTACGAAAATATCCATTTCGGGGGTAAGGATATCGTCCTGCGTTCTACCGACCCGACCGATTCATCGGTAGTGGAGAAGACGGTGATTGACGGTCGATTTTTAGATTCGGTGGTGATGTTTAGCGGGACGGAATCTGCAGCGTGTGTGCTCTCAGGCTTCAGGATAACCAAGGGCTTAGGTCATGGGCCATTTTGGGATCATCGGGGCGGTGGTATTTACGGGAATGGAACATTGGCCACTATCGAGCACAATATGGTATTGGCTAACTGGGCTGCCCCTGATGTTGGGCCCGGCAGCGGCCTCGGAGGCGGGATTTACGACTGCGACGGTATCATCCGCTATAATAGGATTGCGGACAACGGGGCCTTTGGGGACATGGGCGAGGTTGGAGGTGGTGGTCTGTACGGGTGTGATGGTATCATCCGCAACAATGTCATCTCAAGCAACTCGATGGGAGGCTGCTGTGGTGGGGGTGGGGGCCTCGCCGGGTGCAATGGGGATATTCAACACAATGTAATTTATTCTAACTCAGCGAGATGGGGAGGAGGACTCTACAGCTGCAACGGGAGTATCATAAACTGCATTATTTGGGAAAATACGGCCCAACAAGGATCGCAGGTTGCCGGATTCACGATACCTTCTTATTCTTGCATTCAGGATTGGTGGGGCGGCGGGATAGGCAACATGAATACTGACCCCTGTTTTGCCGATGCTGAAACGAATGATTTTCATCTAAAATCGCAGGCTGGCCGGTGGGACCCGAACAGTGAAACTTGGGTGCAGGACGATGTTACAAGCCCCTGTATCGACGCTGGGGACCCAATGAGCCCGGTCGGATTGGAGCCTTTTCCCAACGGCGGGATAGTCAATATGGGTGCGTATGGAGGAACGGTCGAGGCGAGTAAATCGTACTTTGGCGACCCGGTCTGCGAGACTATCTTCGCAGGGGACATAAATGGGGACTGCAAGGTGGATTTTCTGGATTTTCGGATTATGAGTCTGCACTGGCTGTGGCAGGAGTAGCCACGAATTAACACGAATCGCCACGAAATGGAGGCGAAGCGATGAGACAAGGAGTTTTTCTGGCGGTAGCGGCTCTTTCGGCGATGGTCGGGACGAGCCGAGCGGGGGATATGATCTGGCTCAAATCGAGGAAATTCGTTCCTCAAGTCGGCATAACGCTGCCCGCGAAGGCAAAGATCGAGGCAGCCAAGGGCGGCAAGGCCCATCTCATTATCCAATTGAATCAAACCGTGACACAAGGGTATAAGCGCAAGCTCGAGGCGCAAGGGATAAAGCTCTTGGGTTTTATCCCGCACAGGGCGTGGTTCGCGGCGGTTGACTCGAAGAGGGTGTGAAATCATTTTCTGGCAAACCCGTTTTCCTGTCATGCTGAGCAAAGCGAAGCATCTGGGCCGCGAA
>CAYGZM010000268.1:0-4273 GCA_964354365.1 uncultured Pirellulales bacterium | reverse complement strand
AGCCCCTTATCCAGCTCCGTTGCGCTTAATGTCCTGCCCACAGGGTCCTCAAGCTTGATCAGGCTTTCAATGCCGGCGCACACTTCGGCTATCTTGCCCCGGTCGAACTTGAGGCGTTTTAGCAGCGGCCCGGCCAGCTTGCCCTTCTCGGCGGCGACCAGGTCGGCCTTATTAGCCGAGACAATCTGCTCGCTCTTTGCTTTCAGGGCGGCGGCCACCCCGGCCAATGCCACATTCTTCTGCTCGGTCCTGGCCGCCCCCAGCCGGATTGAAGCAGATTTGGCCACCGCGGCTATCTCGGCAATACTCATTTGCGTTTTCTCTTGACTATTTGCGGTTGAGTTTTTAACATCGGTAAGCACGCTCGAAATAAGAGTATAAATGGCCGAACGCCGGCAAGCAACAGTGAATTATCAAGCGGGTGTAGCTTAATGGTAAAGCCCCAGCCTTCCAAGCTGGTTATGTGAGTTCGATTCTCATCACCCGCTTTTTAAGCGGTTCCGCCCGTAGCTCAGTTGGCTCGGCCATCTTCGGGCCGTTGTTAGCCTGATGCCAGTGTAACCGCTGCTCGGCAGAGAAACCCCGGCTCTTGGCCTCGGCATCGTTCTTGCAAACATCCTTGAGTATCTCCAGGCCATACAGGCACTGTTGTGGAAAGTTCATCACAACCTCGACAAAACGCCTCCGTCCGTGGGACAGGCAGTTGGCCACGATGGTCTTGAGTTCTTCGGGCATATTGCGGGACAGGGCGTCGCACATCTGGATGCCGGCTAAGACTGACGATACCAGCCACGATGAATCATTTCATGCACCCTTGCCGAAAGGACACGAAAAAATCAGGAGAAATTAAGAGAATGATAAAGAAACATCCTCACTATTGGGCTAATAATGAGGATTTCTTAATGGGCGGTACTGGACTCGAACCAGTGACCTCCTGCGTGTCGAGCAGGCGCTCTAGCCAACTGAGCTAACCGCCCCAAAAAGGCGTTGTTTGATAGTATCGGCGAAAGGAATTCAGAAATCAAGACTTTTTCTGCAAACCGCCGCCGAGCCGCACAAACCGTCCGGAGAGGTCCGAGAAAGAATTTTTCGGTGTACCCACGGCAATTTACAGAGTTTCAACGATTTTATGTTGCGGCTTAAAACAACTTTTGACGCTGGCATCAAATAAGGGTTGCAGCTTTCATTTTGGCTCTTCTTGCGTCGCTGCGGATGTTACGAGTTTTTTCTCCACGCGGTGGTAGAGGTAGGATGCGGCGATCATTAGAATGCCGAGCACGAGGAAGGAGACTATCCTGTAAACCTCCTGGACTTTGGCCATATCCACGAGCACGAGCTTGAGGGCTGTTGCGCCGAAGAGTGCGAGGGCCGAGAGCCTGAGAATCCGTGCGTTTCGCCAAAAGCCTATTACGAGTATGGCGGCGGCGTAAACGCCCCAGACAATAGACAAAGACATTTGGGTTACCCAGCGGGCCCTTTCCGGGTCGGCAATGGTTTTGGAGAAGTACAGATACGTCTCGGCGTTGAGCAGGGCGAACAGCAGCACAATCGCGATACCGTAGAGCGCCTTTGCGAAGCTCAGCTCGTTTTTGGTGCTGATACCTCGGAAATGTCTCAGAGCGAAGCCGTGTGCGAATGCCATCAGGACAACCGCGAGGGTCGCGGCGAAACGGCCGTTAAGAAAGAGATAATAGCTGCTGTGAATATCGAGACTGTAACCATAAGCGCTGAGCAGTGCGGCGATCAGCAGGGCCGCAGGGCCTGCTGCGCGTAAGCGGGCCGTGCGCAACTTTAGTCCGGCTGTAAGATAGCTCGCGGCGCCTGCGACCCATACGAGGGGCAGCACGCACCTGGCGAGGTAGTGGTAGTTGTGGGCGATAAGCCATATCCGCGCCTCGGAGGTTGTGAGCACAACGAGGATGAATATGCCGATTCCGTAAAGGGCTTCGGAGACGATTTGTTCGTTCGGTTCGCAGATGCTGCGGAACTTGCGGAGTGTGGCGGCGTGTGTGAAGACCATAGAGGCCGGGGCGAGCGCAGCGATGAATCGCCAGTTGAATAGGGGGATATAGTCGCCGGGGACACGATACCAGTAGCCGAGTGCGGCGAAGATACCGGCTATGGCGACCGCCACAAGGCCGGCGGTGCGGAGCCGCGGCGAGCGCAATCGAATTCCTGCGAAGAGATAGCCGGCGGTTCCCGCCGTCCATAGGGACGGCAGGAGGCATCTTGCGGCGTAGCGGTAGTTGTGAAATACGAGCCATTGCCAGGATTCGACGCTGGACAGGACTACCAGCGAAAGAATGCTTATGCCAAAGAGCGGGATTGCGAGGCGTTTTTCCGGAGGCAGACAAAGTTGCTCTGAACGCTGGTAAACGACGGCGTACAGAAAGACGACCACAATCGCGGCCAGCGCGGCGAGGAATCGGCCGTTGAGGATTATCAAATAGCCCGGATGTATGCCGGCGCTATAGTCCCAGGCGCAGAGTGCCCCGGCGACCGCGAGGGCAAGGAAGCCGGATGCCCGCGAGTGTTCGGAGCGAAGCTTCAGGCCCGCTGCGAGAAAACCGGTTGCGCCGACCACCCAGACAAACGCGGCGGACCAGCGGATGAACTGTTCTCTGTCGGAGAGTTGGAGCCACTGCCAGATTTCGATGTGCGTTACCACCAGGGCGAAGAAGGCTGAGACTATCCCGGCTGCAATTTTGAGGATGCGGTCGGGTGAGGATGGGTTTCCTTTCTGGATGTGATGTATGACGGCGTAGGCGGCGCCGGCCAGGGCTACGAAAATGGCGGTGCCAAAACTTGTATTTAGCAGAGGCGTGAAGGGTTCAGAGTGGAGCGGCCAGTGGGTAGTGAATATCCTGCCGGCAGCAAGCGCCAGTGGAATAAGACAGCCCGCTCTGACAGGAAAATAGTTGAACTTGTAGGCCAGGTAAAGGAGTAAGGGCGCTTCGACTGCCCAGGCGACGGTTACGCCGTGAAGGTCGAGGTGGATCGGGACGGCGATTGTGAGCAGCGCGACAGACAAGGCGATGAAGCCGAAAACGGCACGCTCGTCCGTCTTGATGCGTTTTCGAGTGACCGTTCCGAGTATTAGGTAAGAAGCGCTCATGCCAATTGTTATGAAGCCGAGGGTGTGTTTGTAGGATGGGTGAAGAATGGTATAGGCCCCGGCGAACATTCCCATGGCATTCGAGACCGCGAGGAAGAATCGCTCGCCCACAATCGGCGTTGCCAGGCGGAGGTGATAGACGAAGGGCTGGACAAGAAAGACCAGATAAAAGGCGACGAGCCAGAGCAGCGTCGGGACCATCGAGTAGGTGGGGGTATTGTGGAAGTAGCTGTACCAGCCGGTGAAAAGCGTCATTGTTCCGACGAAGGCGAGGACATCCAGCGCCCTCCAGCGTTTGAAGAAGGCGACGCCGAGCACGCCGACGTCGAGGAGCATCAAGTAGCTAAAGAGTGCGTCGCGCGGGTCCCGGCCGGTTCTCAGGAGCACGGGCGTAAGAAAGCCGCCGAGAACCGCGAGGAAGCTGACGGCAATGGCGTTGTGGACTACGGCGAGGACCATGCCGCCTATCGTGACCAGGGCCATCAGGGCGAATGTGACCGGCTGTGGAAGGAGGTCGTAGAGGCCGTAAGCGGCATACAGTGAGGCGTAAAGAATCGCAAGACCTGCACCTATGAGGCCCTGGCCGAGGGCGCGCATCCGGCGTCTGATGAAACGTTCACCGGCGGCGGCAAGGCCGATCCCTGCGACGACTCCGAGTGTCACTCGCGCCGGTGGGCCAAGCCATTTGCGGTCGAATGCGTACTTTACGAACAAGCCGGCCGCCACGAAGAGAACGACCGCGCCGACCCAGGTGATCCATTCCTTGCCGAGTTTCTCCTCAAACTTTGCCCACCATTCGCGGTCGATGGTCGGCAGAAACGGTTTTGGCTGCTTTTGGGTCCAGCGTTCCTTGTCAGTGTGGGGAGTGACTGCGTCGAGTCCCGCCGACGTAGGGTGGGGCTTGCCCCACTGAACTGGTGGGCTGAAGCCCACCCTACAGGGCTCTGGCGCTTGCTGCGGCGAAGATTTTGAAGGGGCAACGGGGGGCTGAGCGAGAGTAACGTGACGTTTTAGCAGATCTTCGACGGCTGAAGGCTCAACAACGGCCTGGGGCCTGGGGCGTGGGGCTTTGTCAAGAGGGAGGGCCGTTGATTTTTCGATCCGATTGATCTTCTGGGCGAGGTGATCCAGATGATCCTGCTGTTCTTTGATTGCTTT
>CAYGZM010000267.1:0-4301 GCA_964354365.1 uncultured Pirellulales bacterium | reverse complement strand
TTGATGATCGCCAAGTGCCGAAGCCGCGATGGCCCTTCCAACTGGCACTTGAGCTGGTACTCGTAGCAGGCCGGACCGACAATCGAAAAGAACTTGTCAAGGTTGTCTTGCGCGGGCCTCCAGGTCTTGCCATCCTGGCAAATGAAGAACCGGGCCCCCGCACCCTCCACGTTGAGCCGGCCCCCCACGAAGACGTACGGGCTGCGCATCGACCAGACGATCGTGCCGGTCTTACCCTCGTCGGCAGCCAGGCCGTCCGGCCCCATCGCGACGTTCTCCATAGCCGAAGCCCCTTTGCGCCACACGGCCTTGGAGAAATCCGGACGATACTCCCACAGGCCATTGTAGATCGCGTTTTCGTACGTGGGGGTCACTCGCAGCATCCCATGATACTTGAGCGGGCGGAGCTGCCCCCAGCACCAAACGAGCGCCTCGCCGGGACGCAGGACCATGTTCATCGTGGTATCGGACTTGCCGGAGCGCTCACCCGCGACCGGTCCCTCGAAGAAATACATAGAGCACATTTCCGGCTCGGCCCACCAGGTATCCGGAAACAGGATTCCTTTGGAATGCGTCCGCTTGATCAGGTCGTGGTCGCGCACGATGTCCTGTTCGCCGGCTACGGTCTGGTTGTCTCGCAAAAGATAGACGGAGTGCATGTCCCCATCATAGAAATGCCAGCCGTTGTCATAAAAGGCCTGGGAGATGCAGTGGCCCAGTGCCCGGGCCGGCGCCACTTTGAGACCGGCCTCGCGCCACAGCGCAGCTAAGCAGATGGAGTCGTTGCCGCAGGTGTTGTACCCATAGACATTGAAGACCTTCACAGGGTCCCCTAGTTCACTGTTGTCGCCCGGGGAATGGTGACGATACTGGATCTCCTGGGACCAGAGGGCAAAAGCCTTGTCCGCATCCGTCATGCCCGGCGAGACAGCGGAGGAGACGATCTCTTCGACGCTGCGGAAGTTGTTGCGGCCATTGGAGAGCCACGGGTTGACGACGTCGGTGTCGCCTACGTTTTCCATCCGAACCGATCTGTTGGATTCCCAGGTCTGGAGAAAGGCCCCTTCCCTGGAAATCCCGCAGCCCATCGGCGACCGGCAATTGCGGCCATCCATCGTGCCGCTTTGGACGACCGTGTACTTGTGTGTCGCCCCCGTCGAAGCGGTGATCTCCTCGACGTGCGACTTGGCAACGTCGGTATCGCTCTCAGATAGCGCGGGTGGCATGTAGCGCGGCAACGTGCCGGCGAGCACCTGCTTGACGTAAATCCCGAAGTCTGGCGTAGGCTCATAGTCCCAGCCGGTAATCAGGGTCGGCCCGGCAGCCGGATGAAAATCCCATGCAGCATAGGACCATTGATGGTCCTCGATGGCTTGCAGAACACGCATTAGCCAATCGCCGTCTCTTCGGCCCATGCCCCCGAAGCCGCGCCGGCGGCTTCCGGCCGGGGGCGCACCATCCTTCCAGTATGAACCGCCGAACTCGCTGATATCGAACAACTGCTGCATCCCAACGGCCCTGAAGGTTCTTGGAATCTGACCTCGACGGTTGGGCCTGTCCGTGACCTCTCCACCGTAGAGCCAGATGTCCCAACTCACGTCGTGGGGCTCGTTGTACAGATCGCCGTCGACGAGGGCGCGATAGGCCTTGCCCTCATCGTTCTGCTCGGGCGCTTTTCCAAACCAGCGGTCCTGTGATAATGGCAGCCGAATGTGGTTAACCTGCCAATCATCAATGGCCGCCCGGACGGATTGGACAATATGCCCTTCGCCGTTACTGGTCCACTCGAGGCTGGCACAGTTGACGCCGCGCAGTCTCACAGGCTCGTTTTTGCTGTTAAAAATCTGCGTTCCGACCACCCTCAGAGGAAGTGGCATCGCTGATGACTCGCCCATCCCCATGTTCACTGAGAGGACCAGGACTCCAATAACACACTCAACACATTTTAGAATTCTCGACAATCGCATAACAATCTTCCCTGTTCTCAATGCGTTGTTCTTCTTTGTTGAAGACACTTCACACCTCTCCACACCAGGTGCGACACGTACGTCAGCGACTCATCCATTTACAGCCACTAAGAATCTGCGCGTACAGCCTCAGAGTAATCGGACACTGAGTTAAGCATAATCATGCCGCCTTCTATACGAAATGCAAGCATTTCTACCCCACCCCTGCGCCTCGGTCAGGTTCACAATGGCCCCCTGTACAAGCCTAATGCCTATCACTACAAGTCACAAGGCTACGACAATGACATCGGTTGGTGCACATAAAGCAAATATGCGGAGACAGAACGAAAACTTGCTGAAAAGCACGTTTTGCTGGCATTCACTCGACGCACGTTAGCTCCGCACGCTTCATCGTTTGAGATGGCTGTTCCCCGATTGGCGATCGTCCCATCTTCACAAGTCACAGGTCGGTGCAGGTAACCAGTAAATAGGCAAGACCATAGAGAGCGTCAGTATAGTTAAAGGATGGATTCAGCGGCCCACATCGCGTCCTCCCACCGAGGCTCATAACCGGTTGGCGGCTTTCCTGCAAAAAGCGGTTCCTTGCTTATCAGACGAAAGGCCTTCGGATCAAAGCTGTAGAGCATGTGCCGGTTGCCGCAGGCGATATGAAAGCGTGTGCTGTCGGTATTGAACGACGGCCAGTAGGAGTACGCGTTGCAGTTCTCCATTAACACCATAATAGCAAACATCCCTTCCATTTCAACAAATCTGGCTCCTGGTCAAGCGAGCTCTTGTGTATCGCCGACAATCATAAGAATCACCTGTGACTGATAGCCTGCGCCGAGCCTATCAGAAAGTTGGTGAAATCAGTACGGAATTCCTGTACTATGGGCCATGAATCGTACGTCAGTGCAAGTTCATCAAAAGGAGCAAGGAAATGAAGACATACAGGCGGCTGCTGTGCACGTTGGTTTTGGTTTTTGCAGGTGTGGGCTACTCGCAGGAGAAGAGCGATTCTGCTGCGGGCAAAGGCGGTCAGTGGGTTGACATCTCAGCAAAGGTTATTCAGAGCCTTGCAAGCGAGGGCAAGAAGATCGGCTATCCCGGCAAGACGGCGGGTATTGCGGTCGATCGCGTCACCGGCGATGTGTTCATGGTCATTCCCGACCAGGGAATCTGGCAAAGCAGCGATCACGGCAACTCTTTCACCCGTGTTGACGGCGGGAAGATCGGCGGGAGGTGCGAGACCGGCTTTGCTCTGAACTTTGATCCCCTGGGCAAGCGACTGGCCTGTTTCATGCTCGACGGCCCCAGCGGCTATACGCTCGACGGCGGCAAGACCTGGCAGAGCATGCAGGGCAACCAGCGTGGTTGGGATGCCGGCTCGGTCCAGTGGTCGGCTGAGAAGACCGCCAACATCTTCGCCCTGCGACACGAATGTGGCGGGGAGATTTACACGAGCAACGAGATGGGCAAGAGTTGGGAGCTCAAGGGCAAGGCATTCGCGTCGGTGGGCATATTCGATGCCAGGACATTCGTCGCCACAAGAGAGAAGGAGCCCGGCATCTTTCGCACAACAGATGGCGGCGAGAGCTGGACGAAGGTCTGCGAACTCCAGCCCGCCGGGCGCGACATCCGAATTCTCAAAGGCGCCGCCTTCTGGACCAGCGGCAAGGGGCTTTTAGTAAGCAGGGACCAGGGCACAACGTGGTCCATACAGGGGAAGGAGGTGGAATGTTCTTTCGGCCCATACTTCGGCAAGGATGAAATGCACATTGTTGTCGTGGGCAAGAACGGCTTCTTTCAGACAACCAACGGCGGCCGAGAGTGGGAGCAGGCTGCCCCGTTACCGCCTGAGTACAGCGTGACAATCCCGGGCTGGTTCCTCAATTTCGGCTGGGACCCGCACGCCAATATCTTCTACGCCTCGTGTATGGGCAAGCCTGCATACAAATATCAGCGATGACTGTGGCCAATCCCGGAGAACCGACCTGAAAGAGGCATTATTCGCAGCCATTGCTGCTTCCATCAATCGCGCGTCGGTGCATCGCGGCGGCTACGGCGTTTGCCGAGATGCAGGTTACTCCAGGACCTCCACGGCCTCGTTGGCGTTGACGCCGCGCTTCCAGACGAGGCGGCGTGAGGGATAAAACTCGACACTGACATCGACTATCTTCCGATCGCCCAGCCCGAAATGCCGTTCCGTGACAGGCAGAGCGTAGTAGCTGGCGGCCGCTTGGCTGTCGTAGATAGTCACCTGTTCGTACCAGAGCAGCCGGCCCTCATCGTGCGTGTAAATGCGAATCTTCGCGCCCGCAGCTCCGCGGTTGCCGCGAGAACCGATCAACCGGA
>CAYGZM010000266.1:0-4334 GCA_964354365.1 uncultured Pirellulales bacterium | reverse complement strand
GCTTTAAGTGGGGCAAAATAAATCGGGCGAATTGGGTCGGACCAACCAGCGGGCCCTGTTGGCCTCCAAAATCGTTGCCAATGAAGAAAATGTCGATCGCGGCGGAAGCGGCATCAAAGATTCGCTGGCTGACAGCCATGTAATAATCCACCAAATGCTGCATCACGGCGTCAACAAGCTCCGGCCGGCTGTACATCTTGACGTAGAGATTCTCCATACCCATAAGATCAATCGCATCGTGCCAGAAAGGCGACCAGTCCCCGCCGAGAATTGCGAACCGATCGCTGTATCGCAGCGCCTGAGCTTTGACCTGCGAGACATCCATCCATTTCGGGTCGGGCCAGCGATAATCGTGTATCTCCCTGAGTGTGGCCTCGGCCAGGGGATGATTCATCGGCTGGCCATATCCAATTCCGCGCCTCTCTATGCCGAACACCGTTCGCGACGTAGCACCCTTTGGCAACATGAACTGCGGTCCTTTATACATAGCGTAAACCCGCCTGAAATCGTCTGAGAATCTGACGCGCAGGCCTTCGTCGTCGAGCATCAACTCGGCCTTGGCCCTGGCCCAGAACTCTTCCGAAGCCCCGCACCAGCAGGGGACGCGGTCGGGCTGCTCGTGCTCAAAGGCGGTCAGAACTCGCTCTTTCGAGGTCATTCGCAATGGAACACCTCCTCCATATTGGCCCAGAATTCGCCTTCGGCCCGCGTTTCGAGCGGTTCGAGAAGCGGTTTGCAAACATCCCACCATTTCCGGGTAGCAGGGTCAGCGGCCATTTTGGCCATATCCGCATCAAAATCGTCACCGATGTACTCAAAGTAGCTGAACATCATATCGTCTTTGTGATAGATCGAGTAGTTCGTGATGTTGCACTCCCTAATCATTTCGAGAACGGCGGGCCAGACATTCGCGTGGAGACGTTTATATTCTTCGAGCCTATCCGGTTTAACCTTGACTGTCATTCCGTAACGTTTCATCATTTCTCTCCGAATGCTCGATTTGCGATGTCCTGGTCGTACTCGCCCAACTCCAGCGGATACCTGCCGTATTGACGCACAAGCTCAATCATATAGTCGTATGTCACCGGGTCAACATTATCCGTGATGGAATGGTCCGACTGCAGAATGAATCCGCCTCCTTTGGCCGCGTTGAGCTTGGTCAGGACCTCCCGACGGACCTTTTGGCGGTCGTTCGTCTCCAGAACCTGCACGTTGATATTGCCGTTGAACGCCCAGCGCCGAGCGAATCGACGCTTCAAATCCACCACGTCCAGGCCCGCCTTGGCCTCCAACGGATTATAGGCATCGACTCCGGCTTCAATCATATCCTCAAAGACCTCGGCGGCGTTGCCGCAGCCGTGGTAAATCGTTTTGAGTCCTGCCTTGTGCGCTGCGTCGCATATCCGCTTGAGCTGCGGCTTATAGACCTCGCGCCAATACTTAGGCGAAAAGAACATCCCGTGATCGTATGCAATATCGCCCCAGATGTATATCCCCGAAAGCCCGCCCCGGGCCGCTGCAACCTGCCCCTCGACAATCCCGACCGCAAAATCTCCTAATCGCTCGATGAACTTCGCCATTCGCTTCGGCTGTTCGGCCAGCTTGATAAGGACGTTCTCGGTCCCCATAATCCGCCAGATCATCTCGTGCGGCTCGCACACGCTGCCGAACACGCAGAAATCATCGGTGTATGCACTGACGCGAGCCACATACGAAGGGAGCCCAAGATTCAATTCGTCGCCAACTGACTTGATCTGATCATCTATCGCGTCGAAATATCGCCGGCTATCCTTGGGGTCGTCGAATTCATACGCCTCCATCTGCTCATAGGTCTTGACCTCGAAATCGAGATAATTCGGCATCGGATAGTTGCTCCGCCGCTCGATGGTCGCGCCAAAACCCGTCCTGACGACCTTGCGCCGGCCGTCATCTTCGAGAACCTCAATGCCGGCAATGTGCGGATCCATATTCGGGTTGATAACGACCATATCCAAATCCCAGTAGCGATACGGGTCGAAATCGTCACCGACGTCCAGCCCGCCGCGGCGGGCCAGCTCAGCACGGGCCCTGCGCAAAAAATTCGTCCAGAAAAACTCACCCACCGGGACCCTGTCCGCCTCACGGTGCTCAAGCGCCGCTATCACGCGCTGTGTTTTCAAGCGGGCATTACTCATACATTCTCACTACGAGCGATTGACCTATACGAAGCTCACAACTCATTCGCAGGCAGACCACAACCGGCAGGCCTTCGTGGCCAATTAGTCCATGTGGAATACCTCTTCCATATTCGCCCACCACTCTCCTTCCTGGCGGTTCTTGATTGGTATCTGCATCGGCTCGCAGACGGCCCACCACTTCTGAGTCGTCGGATCGGCGGCCATTTTGGCCATATCGGCCTTGAAATCGTCGCCGGTGTACTCGAAATAGGCAAAGAGGTAGTGCTTCCCGTCGTCGAGTTGATGGAGGTAGATGGAGTAATTCCTGATTTTGCAGTCCTCGATCATTCTAAGAACGCCCGGCCAGACAGCCGCGTGGAGACGTTTGTATTCTTCGAGCTTGCCCGGCTTAACCTTGACTATCATTCCATAACGTTTCATCATTTCTCTCCAAATGCTCGATTTGCGATATCCTGGTCGTAGTAGCCCAACTCGAGCGGATACCTGCCGTATTGACGCACAAGCTCAATCATATAGTCGTATGTCACCGGGTCAACATTATCCGTGATGGAATGGTCCGACTGCAGAATGAATCCGCCTCCTTTGGCCGCGTTGAGCTTGGTCAGGACCTCCCGACGGACCTTTTGGCGGTCGTTCGTCTCCAGAACCTGCACGTTGATATTGCCGTTGAACGCCCAGCGCCGAGCGAATCGACGCTTCAAATCCACCACGTCCAGGCCCGCCTTGGCCTCCAACGGATTATAGGCATCGACTCCGGCTTCAATCATATCCTCAAAGACCTCGGCGGCGTTGCCGCAGCCGTGGTAAATCGTTTTGAGTCCTGCCTTGTGCGCTGCGTCGCATATCCGCTTGAGCTGCGGCTTATAGACCTCGCGCCAATACTTAGGCGAAAAGAACATCCCGTGATCGTATGCAATATCGCCCCAGATGTATATCCCCGAAAGCCCGCCCCGGGCCGCTGCAACCTGCCCCTCGACAATCCCGACCGCAAAATCTCCTAATCGCTCGATGAACTTCGCCATTCGCTTCGGCTGTTCGGCCAGCTTGATAAGGACGTTCTCGGTCCCCATAATCCGCCAGATCATCTCGTGCGGCTCGCACACGCTGCCGAACACGCAGAAATCATCGGTGTATGCACTGACGCGAGCCACATACGAAGGGAGCCCAAGATTCAATTCGTCGCCAACTGACTTGATCTGATCATCTATCGCGTCGAAATATCGCCGGCTATCCTTGGGGTCGTCGAATTCATACGCCTCCATCTGCTCATAGGTCTTGACCTCGAAATCGAGATAATTCGGCATCGGATAGTTGCTCCGCCGCTCGATGGTCGCGCCAAAACCCGTCCTGACGACCTTGCGCCGGCCGTCATCTTCGAGAACCTCAATGCCGGCAATGTGCGGATCCATATTCGGGTTGATAACGACCATATCCAAATCCCAGTAGCGATACGGGTCGAAATCGTCACCGACGTCCAGCCCGCCGCGGCGGGCCAGCTCAGCACGGGCCCTGCGCAAAAAATTCGTCCAGAAAAACTCACCCACCGGGACCCTGTCCGCCTCACGGTGCTCAAGCGCCGCTATCACGCGCTGTGTTTTCAAGCGGGCATTACTCATACATTCTCACTACGAGCGATTGACCTATACGAAGCTCACAACTCATTCGCAGGCAGACCACAACCGGCAGGCCTTCGTGGCCAATTAGTCCATGTGGAATACCTCTTCCATATTCGCCCACCACTCTCCTTCCTGGCGGTTCTTGATTGGTATCTGCATCGGCTCGCAGACGGCCCACCACTTCTGAGTCGTCGGATCGGCGGCCATTTTGGCCATATCGGCCTTGAAATCGTCGCCGGTGTACTCGAAATAGGCAAAGAGGTAGTGCTTGCCGTCGTCAAGCTGATGGAGGTAGATTGAGTAATTCTTGATTTTGCAGTCCTCGATCATTTTGAGGACGCCCGGCCAGACAGCCGCGTGTATCTTCTTGTACTCGGCTATATTCTGTTCTTTCAGGCCGAGCACCATTCCATACCGCTGAACCTTTTGATGCGCGCAGCCGACGCCGGCCAGACAAATCGCCGCGAACAGAATCATCAGCACCAGCTTTTTCATATCGTTTGTCTCCTTATCTTGCACCCGAAATAGCCAAATCCAAAGC
>CAYGZM010000265.1:0-4355 GCA_964354365.1 uncultured Pirellulales bacterium | reverse complement strand
CACAAGAGGTTAGTGGTTTGCTGCGCGCCCGACGAATTGCAGGAGCTTGGCGCCCAGATGCTGACGGACCTGTTCGAGAGCGACGGCTGGGACGTGCGATTCCTTGGCGGCGGCCTGACGAACGACGATATCCTTGCGTTCATCAACGAGTACGCGCCCGACATTCTGCTCATTTACGGCACTGCTCCTAAGCAGGCGCCGGACGTTCGCCGGCTCATCGACACGATAAAGGCAATAGACGCCTGGCCCCAGATGCGGATAATGGTCTCAGGCGGGCTTTTCAACCGGGCCGAAGGGCTCTGGGAGGAAGTGGAAGCAGATATGTACGCCGCGACAGCGAGTGAGGCGCTGCAGGTGGCCTCGAATCAGGATCAAGCTCCCCGGCGCGAGCGAAGGACGATAAACCGCAGAAAGAAGAGACGCCACCTGATTCCACATGCGGAACTGGAGAGGCTCGGAGTCGCAGTCGGAGATTAGGCATCGGCCCGTTGTGTACGTCGTGGATTTCAGGTTCAAGTGTCTCAATGTGGACAGACGAGGCATCTGAAGGCTCATTTGAGCTCTTTCTGCAGCTTGTAATTCACGGAGTCCGCCAGCGCCTGCCAGGACGCCTCAATTATATTCTCCGAGCAGCCAACTGTGCCCCAGATTGAGTGTTTGTCGCGTGACTGAATGATCACACGGACTCGGGCGGCGGTTCCGGCTCCGGCGTTGACCACACGCACCTTGTAATCGATCAGGTGAATGTCCTTGAGGCTCGGATAGAATGCCTCCAAGGACTTTCGCAGCGCAGCATCCAGGGCGTTGACGGGCCCGTCACCCTCTCCGACGACATGCTCAACCTTGTCGCCGACCTTCAATTTGACGGTCGCCTCGGTAACGATATTGCCGCTGACGTGCTTCTCGACAGTAGTATGGTACTTTAGAAGCTCAAAAGCGGGCTTGTACGTGCCCATCACCTTCTTGACCAGGAGCTCGAAGCTGGCGTTTGCCGCCTCGAACTGATAACCCTCGTTCTCAAGCTCCTGCACGCGGGCAAGTATCTTTCTGGCCAGCTCTTTATCCTCGGCAATCTGCTCCTTTTCGAGCTTGGCCAGTACGGTTGATTTACCGCTCAATTCGGAAATAAGAAATCGCCTCTCATTGCCAATGAGTTCGGGCGCTATGTGTTCGTATGTTCGTTTGTTCTTGCGCAGGGCATCGACGTGCAGGCCGCCCTTATGTGCGAAGGCGCTCTCTCCAACGTAGGGCATATTCATCACGGGCGCCATATTGCCGGTCTCGAAGACGAAAAGGGACACCTCAGTCAGGGTCCTGATTTTTTCAGGGTCCAAAACATCAAGCCCCATCTTGAAGGCCAGATTGGGTATTACGACGCAGAGATTGGCGTTGCCGCATCGCTCACCTATGCCGTTGATTGTACCCTGGATATGCCGGGCGCCGGCCCGCACAGCAGCAAGCGAATTCGCCGTGGCGCAGCCGGTATCGTTATGTGCATGAATTCCGACAGGCAGCGGGGCGAACTTTTCACAGACGGTTCTGGTGATTTCCTCGATCTCGTGGGGCAATGAGCCGCCGTTCGTATCGCAGAGCACGAGCGCGTCCGCGCCGGCATCGGCAACGGCAGAAAGGACCTTCATCGCGTATTCGGGATTTTCCTTGTAGGCGTCGTAGAAGTGCTCGGCGTCAAAGAAGGTCTCCATGCCGTGCTTCTTGAGGTGCTCGATTGACTCGCCGCACATTCTGAGATTCTCATCGAGGGAGCAATCCAGGACTTCTCTGACGTGTAAATCCCAGGCTTTGCCGACCAAAGTGGCAACCTGCGTCTTACAGGCAAGAACCGCTTTCAGCGAGGCATCATCTGCCACGGTTGAGTCGGCCCTGCGCGTACTTCCGAACGCAACGACCTTGGACTTCTTCAAGCCGAGCTTCGAAGCCCCAGCAAAGAACTGAATCTCCTTTCGGTTGGAGCCGGCGTACCCCCCTTCGATATAATCGAGGCCAAGCTCGTCGAGGCGCCTGGCAATCGCCAGCTTATCTTCGAGCGAGAAGCTGACGCCTTCAGCCTGCATCCCGTCGCGAAGAGTTGTATCGTATAACTTCATCTTTTCCATCGCTTCGTACTTCCGCCACTAATACGAGAAAACCATTGAGTCACCTGTACTTTGCGAAAAGTAAGGGCCTGATTCTATACGTCCTGCGGCAAAATGTAAAGAGCAAAAGCGAAAGCCCGCCAACAAGCGAGATTGGATGAGACGGCCGGAACATTCGGCTCAAACTTTGGCATGGTTCAAATAAATCAAATTCCGGGTAACATTATTTGTGGTTTCTATGGGTGTGGCATCCTCAAATCCGAAGGATTTGGGGATGGTTGCACCGCTTTCGGAGTGTTGCCATCCCCAAGCCTTCGGCAGGCTCAGGCGGGGCGCTGCGATTGAGGCTGCCACCCAGAATTAAACCATGCTCAAATTTTCAGGTTCAACTCTGAAAAAGTTGGTGAATTTAACGCATGAAAAACAAAGGATTTATCGCATTGTGGGCGCCAGTATATGTTTGTAAGTGGGCGCCACCATTATTGAAGATACCGCCCCATGCCGTATGCCGCCATTCGGGCGCTCGGGTCGCTTACCAGCATTGCCCTATCCTCCCGATGGCAGCCGGATTATACCCATACATGCTGTTGCCTTAAAGCGTTAAATCCAAAATACTTATGTATTACTTGTGCCATAGACTTACCAACTTTTTTGGACGAGAACCAATTTTCATAAAATGCTTGCTTGTAAGAACGGTCAACGCGGGATAGCGTAGTAAGCTCTATGGGTCCCGGAGAAAATGTGCTTTTTGGGGATGTTATGTGAAATGACTTTGACACAGATATTGCAGGCAAACTGCGTCAAGGTCCCGGCGGAGAGCAAGAGGCTTCTGCAAAATTGCAGGTTAGGCCTGCTTGGAAAAGAAAAAATCGTTTGTTGATTTTTTCTTTTCAACGGTAATGTATTGTCTCATAATCGCTTAGATAATTATTGAAGAAAATCATAAAAGAGATTTTCTTCAATAATATAGGCCTAACCTGCAATTTTGCAGAACTCATTGCCGGAATTTGTATGGAGGTAAATCGATATGTTTTGGCGAACACACAAAGTGAGGTCGGGCGGGTTGATCTGTGCGTTGGCGATGATGGCGGTTTGGTGCGGAACGGCCCGGTGTGTGGAGGCGCCGGCCAAGCCGATTCAACTGCATCCGGAGAATCCGCACTATTTTCTGTGGCGCGGCAAGGCGACTATACTGATAACTTCGGGAGAGCATTACGGCGCGGTGCTCAATCGGGCATTCGATTGGAGGAAGTACCTGGGAACGCTCGAATCGCAGGGGTTCAACCTGACCAGGACGTTCAGCGGGGCGTACTGCGAGGAGCCGGGAGACTTCAACATCAAGAACAACACTCTGGCCCCGGCGAAGGGTGATTTTGTATGTCCGTGGGCGCGGAGCGAGATGCCGGGTTACGCCGGCGGAGGCAACAAATTCGACCTGGCGAAGTGGGACAAGGATTATTTCAGGCGGCTGCGAGATTTTGTGGCCGAGGCGGGCCGGCGCGGGGTCGTCGTGGAGCTGGTTCTGTTCTGTCCGTTCTATAACGACAGCATGTGGGTGCTGAGCCCGATGAACTCCGCCAATAACATCAACGGGATCGGGCAGATGCAGCGGACGGAGGTCTATACGCTCAAAGACGCGAAACTGCAGGCAGTGCAGGATGCAATGGTGCGAAAGATAGTCGAAGAGCTAAAGGATTTCGATAACCTGTACTACGAGATATGCAACGAGCCGTACTTCGGCGGGGTGACGCTGGAGTGGCAATACCGCATCGCCCAGACTATTGTCGAGGCGGAGAAGAAATTAGGCGTGAAGCACTTGATCGCTCAGAACATCGCGAACAAAGGCAAGAAGGTGGACGAGCCAAATCCGAACGTCTCGATTCTGAACTTCCACTATGCCAAGCCCCCCGCCACTGTCGGCGAGAACTATGGCCTCAACAGCGTCATTGGCGACGACGAAACAGGGTTTTCGGGCAGCGAGCCAAAGCCTTATCGAGTGGAAGGCTGGGACTTCATTATCGCGGGCGGCGGAGTTTTCGACAACCTCGATTATTCATTCGCGGTCGGGCGCGAAGACGGGACGAACAAGATTGATGCGCCGGGCGGCGGCGGGCCGGTATTGTGGAAGCAATTAGGAATCCTTGGAGATTTCGTAAGCGGATTTGATTTTGTGAAGATGGGGCCGGACAACTCGGTCGTCAAGGGGGGCGTGCCTGAGAAGGCGACGGCGAGGGCGTTGGTCCAGGCCGGGCGGGTGTACGC
>CAYGZM010000264.1:0-4383 GCA_964354365.1 uncultured Pirellulales bacterium | reverse complement strand
AAGAAGTAAGGAGATAAAAAATGGCTGACAAGAAAATATCTAACAATGAAAACGGCTTGACTCGCCGGCAGTTTATTCGCCGGGCGGGCGCAACGGCGGCGGCCGTTGCAGTTGCAGGTGCGCCGGCACGGCGGGTGCTCGGCGCCAACGAGCGCATCGGCATAGGTTTCATCGGGTGCGGCGGGCGCAGCGGCGCGCATTTCCAGGCGGTCCACTGGCTTAAAACCGAGGGCAAAGAGCCGATAGAGATAGTCGCCGCGTGCGACGTGTATCGGCCCCGGATGGAGCAGCGTGCAAAGGCATACAGCGCCGCAAAGAGCTATATGGATCATCGTGAGCTGCTGGCCGATCCTAATGTCGATGTTGTGTGCATTGCGACGCCGGACCACCATCACGGCTACCAGGCCATGGATGCGGTCAAGGCCGGCAAGGATGTCTATTGCGAGAAGCCTGTGACGCACTGGCGGCAGTTCGAGCTTACAAAGAAGCTGGCGGCGGAGGTCAAAAAGAGCGGCCGAGTATTCCAGCTTGGAACGCAGGGTATGTACGATGGGGCGTGGGCGCAGATGAAAAAGCTGGTCGCGGACGGTCTGATTGGCGCCCCGGTGCACGCCGAGTGCGGCTATTTCCGGGTCGGCGACTGGGGCGAGCGGGGCATGCCGATAGACGACGCCAACGCCAAGCCGGGGCCGGACCTGAACTGGGATGCGTTTCTCGGCGATATGCCGAAACGGCCGTTCGATGTGAGCCGGTTTTTCCGCTGGCGGATGTACGAGGACTACGCGGGCGGGCCTTCGACGGACCTGTTTCCGCACTCCCTGACGCCGGTGGTGTCCATATTGGGCGTCGGTATGCCGAGTATGGTGGTTGCGACGGGCGGCAAGTTCCGCTACGAGGAGCGCGAAATACCGGATACGTACAATACGCTGATTGACTATCCGCAGAAGATTACGGTTGCCGTGCTCGGAACGCAGGCCAACGACTACCAGGGCGCAGGCAGCCGAGGCGCAGGCGGGCGAATTCCCGTAATTCGAGGCTGGGATGGGACGCTGACTATTGAAGGCAATGAGATTGTCTTTGTCCCAGCGGAGGGGTCCGCGAAAAAGGCCCAGCGCTTCGCAATCGAGCACGGCGAGGACTTTGTGGGATACTGGAAGAAATTCCTCGATTGCTGCAGGGCCGGCAAGCCGGATACGCTGAGCACAATGGATTTGGCGTACCACGTGCAGACAGCGCTTCAAATGGGTATGCTCGGCCTCCGCGCCGGCAAAACCGCCCGTTTCGACGCAGAAAGGCAGGAGATTCTCGTATAGCTGATTCGCCGCCGAGACCACGGCCAGCAAAAAACCAGCCACAAAGAACACCGAGAAGACAGAGATTAGACAAAACGGCCTTGGTCACGAAGCCCCCAGGGCTAGGAAGGACGCTGAGACCACACAGATAAAATAAAGTGGATTTCGCCACGGAGGCACGAAGACCGACGAACGAGGGAGGCCAGAAGAGATACGGTCCCCATGGTCTTTGACCGACTCAGCAATTGACCACCGACCAATTAACCAAATTCTCCCTTGCTTTTTACCTTGGGCTATGGTACATTACAGGTTGAAAAGTGCCAACGGGACTGCATCTAAGGCAAAATGGCGATGAAGAAATTGGTGACCGGTCTAATTTCTAGTAGGAATGGCGCTTTACAGAGTGCGGCGAATCTATTACCAGTAGTGTTGGATTGATGCCGTTCCATTTCGCCGTATTGGATGATTGGAAAGGGTATGGTTGCTTCTCTCAGGGCAGAAGTTGACAATACGATTCTCCGGTGGGCAAGGGAGAGTTCGGGAATTGATGTTGCCACTGCGGCGCTAAGGGCAGGGACGAGCCCTGCACGAATCGAAGAGTGGGAAGGGGGCAGTTCCTACCCCACAATAAAGCAACTGCGCAAGCTCGCAAAGGCATACATGCGCCCTATCGGCCTTTTCTTTCTCCCGGGACTCCCGGAAGATCCAGAGAGCATCAAGGACTTCCGAAAAATCCCAGATGAGTTTCGTGAGGAGATGTCTTCCGCATTACGATTCGAGATTAGGCTTGCATGGGAGAGGCGAGACGAAGCCATGGAAATGATGTCCGACCTGGACGAAGAACCGCCCATGATTCATGAACGTTTTGGTCTTGATAGTGACCCTGACCGAGTAGCGGCCATACTTCGCAAAATGCTTGGTATCTCAATTGCTGAACAAATGCAGTGGAGAACCAAGTACGAGGCATTCAATAGATGGCGGGAGGCGGTTGAGCAAAAAGGATCGCTCGTATTCCAAACTGGTGTGCTGCCCAACCTAAGGGTTGATCCTAAAGAAGCACGCGGATTTTCTATTGCCGACCAGCCATATCCTGTCATCGTCATCAACAGTAAAGATAATCCCACCGCAAGATGTTTTACTCTAATTCATGAATTGACCCACATTCTACTGGACGATGGCGGAATATGCGACTTGCACAATCCGTTTAGTGCTACGTCGCAGACCGACCGAACAGAAGTCTTCTGCAATCGCGTCGCAGGCTCCACTCTTGTGCCTGCGCAGGCATTCCTACAAACGGGCGTTGTTCAAAATCATGGGAGCAATCCAGCCTGGGCCGATGATGAGTTGGAGAGCCTTGCTAAGAAGTTCTGGGTAAGCTGGGAGGTCATACTCCGGCGTCTCCTGATCCTCGGAAAGACCACGAGGGATTTCTATCAGCGCTGGCGAAAAGAAAGAAACGATCTATTTCCTGGCGGCGATACGGGCCAAAGCTCTAAGATTAAGATACCAACTCCGACCCGTGTAATCATAAGAAACGGCCGACTGTTTCCTGCGATCGTTTTTCGAGCGCTGAAAAGCAGAAAGATAACTTCGTTTAGGGCTTCGGATATCCTCGGCACTGGCGCAAATCGCCTGCGAGACGTTGAGGCGGCAGTTTTCGGATCATGGCACGAGTTTACTGCATAGATAGTTCGGCAATCATTGATGCATGGGTCGAGATTTACCGTCCCACATCCTTCCCGTCGTTCTGGGAATGCATTGAGAATCTTGTCCAAGCGGGGGAGCTAATAAGCCCAGAAGAAGTTCGTCAGGAGATAAAGCACCCACAAGAGCTGGAGGACTGGGTAGCAGACCAGGATGATATGTTCGTTGAGTTGGATGCTGGCTTTCAAACTGAACTGAAATTGGTGCTTGCGGATCTCGCGCAGACCATGAAACAAAGGAATCTGAGGTTCATCGGGAAGGACCTCAAGGCCGACCCCTTTGTTGTTGCTCTTGCCAAACAGAGATCGGCCATCGTCATATCTCACGAGGCAGAGCATGGCAATCAAGGGCGCCCGAAGATTCCCGATCTTTGCCGACAATACGCGATAAAGCACATAAGAGTTGCGGATCTGATAGAGGAAAAAGGCTGGCGGTTTTGAGAGAGGACAGTGAAGCCAGGCGCAATTCTTAGCCATCAGTGCTGACAGGTTCGAAACCTATTTCTATTGGAAAATCAAATGTCTGCGGTACATCTTTTGGGTCAGCGCGATAAACCAGCGAGAATCACGAGTGGAGGTTGGTTGAGCCGGATAAATCCCAAGGCAAGGCCAGATGGTTCTACGCTCAGGATGACAGGATGGGGGAGGGAGTGTGAATCCGTGGATGGAGATGGCCCCGGCTGGAGGTGACGAGGTTAAACGGGGCTGTAAGGAAGCTGGCTTTGGATGGGGGCGATTTTAAGATTTCCGATCCTTCGACAAGCCAGCCGCGGCGGGCAAGCTCAGGCCCCAGGCCTCGTGGAGGACGGCGTCTGCGGTTATTGGGGATTTTCCTTGACGGCCAACCTCCGGCGGAGTATAATATATATCAAACTAACAGAATCAGAATAGGCAATCGTATGTAGTACATGGTATATCCTCTGTCGCATGTAGAAGAAGGAGCACGGCCGCACAGGCACAGATTTCTTGAAATTCCCCCTATTACTTCGTCCCTTTGTGCCTTAGTGCCTTTGTGGCCGCCAGTTAATTATGCAAAACAAAGCCAATGTCAAAATGGGTAAACTGGCCGTAAGTACAGTACTAATAAAGGCTTATGTCGATAAACAACGAACAATGAACAACAAACGTTATTCAAAACAAACCCAATCAAAGCCAATTTCAAACGCACAAACACCTTGTCCCGCTTGCCACGCCACAGATTGCCACGGCCCTGGGGGCCTCGCAATGACTATCAGGCGGGGAGGCGGTAGGAAACAAAATGTTGGCAGGTTCTTCACAAGGGGGTTTGGAGTGGTTATACTTCTGATTTCCGCCGGGGTTTTGGGCGGGGAAAACGGGGCTAAGGGGTGGTGAAAAAGTGGTTGAGGCAGGAGTCCGCCGACGGCGGA
>CAYGZM010000263.1:0-4416 GCA_964354365.1 uncultured Pirellulales bacterium | reverse complement strand
TACAAAGCGTTACGAGAAAAAACCACCCCTGGGAGATTCGAAAAAACAAACCCAAACAAAGCCAATTCCCCCAACGCAATACGCGATACGAAACTCATCCCCGACACTTTTTCTCCTAACATCGACCACGCCTTCGGATTACAATAAAAGCTTCAGCCTAATGTTATGTTTCCAGAGATCGCCAATTGAAAGGGTTTGTAAAATGGATAAGAACAATTTAACCAGGCGGCAACTCTTGGCAACTGCGTCGGTCGGGACTATCGCCGCTGTATCACGGAGCGTTCCGGCATACGCCAATATCAGTAAGAAGGCCGGCAACCTGGCCCGCCCAAGTGCCGGCGGGCTGGCGATTCTCGGCGGCGAGCCTGTCAGAAAAAACAAAAGCTGGCCTCAATGGCCCCACTGGGACCAGAACGTCATAGACTCGGTGGTCAAGACCACCAAGAGCGGCGTATGGTGCAGAATCCAGTCGAATTCGGGCACAGTCCCCACGTTTGAAAAGGAGTTTGCTCAAATGACGGGGGCGAAGTTCTGCGTGGCGACGGGGTCCGGGACACAGGCGCTGCACACCTGCGTCGAGGCGCTTGGAATCGACGCCGGAGACGAGGTCATCACCTCGCCCTATACCGACCCGGGCACGATCGCCTCCATTCTGGTGGCGAAGGCTTTACCTGTGCTGGCCGATTTGGATACGGAATCCTATCAGCTCGATCCCGAAGACGTGGAAAGGAAGATCACCGAGAACACCAAGGCGATTATGCCGGTCCACATGATGGGGCAGCCCTGCAACATGGAAAGGATTATGGAGATTGCCAGGAAGCACAATCTCAAAGTGATCGAAGACGCCTGCCAGGCGCACCTTGCCGAATACCAGGGCAAGAAGGTGGGGACCATCGGCGACCTGGGCTGTTTTAGCTTTCAGTCGAGTAAGACTATCGCCTGCGGTGAAGGCGGAGCGATAATCGGAAACGATGAAGAGCTAATGGACAAATGTTATACCGTCCATAACCACGGCACGTCGCGCCGGGGACACACCGAAGTGGCGGGGCCGAAATACCGTATGAACGAGTTTGAAGCCGCGGTTCTGCTTGGCCAGTTGCCCGGCGTGCAGGAACGCTTCGCCCGTCGCAACGAAAACGCTCGCTACCTGACCTCCAGGCTCAAGGATGTCCCCGGGATCGTTCCCCAGAAACTGTACGAGGGCACCGCCAGCGGCTCTTTCTACCTCTACGCGACGACGTACCTCAAGGAGCGCTTCAACGGTGCGAAACGCAGCCAGTTCCTCAAGGCCCTCAGTGCCGAAGGTATTAGTCTCAGCTCCTACATAGCACTGGGGCTGCACAGAGAACCCTGGATAGAGCACATTTTGAGCTCGAAGGTGTACAAGAAAATGTTCTCCGAAAAGAGACTGCAGAGGTACCGCGAGGAGACTGCATGTCCCAATTGCGATAAGGTTTGTGAGGAGATGGCCATGATCTGGGCTTCAGGCCCGCTTCTTGGAACAAAAGAAGATATGGACGATATCGCTAACGCCATCCAAAAGGTCTATGAGAACAGAGATAAGCTCCGCTCGATATGAACGCAAAGGTCACTATGACTTGGAGGCATTCACGTCATGAAAAACTCAGTCTCTTTGGAACGCTGGCCGGAGGATTGCCGCACAAATGACCCTCACGTCAGCGTGTTGCCGCCGGGACACAATTGTCTGACACGGCGCGATGTGATCAAGGCGGTGCTGATTTCTGCAGGCACGGCGGCGTTTTCCACCCCAGCCCGGGCGCAGACGCCCAAACACGGGCCGGATCCCCGAAAGGGTTCGCCCAAGCGCTATGATATGAAGAAATCCATCAACCAGTGGGCGTTTCCCTATCCCCAGCGAATGAATTTGAAGGAATGTCTTCAACTGGCCAAGGACGCCGGATTTGACGGCATCGAATTGAACTACGACTTGGAGAACGACCTCTCGCCCAAGTCAGGAACGGAAGACTACCACGACCTCCGGCGATTAGCCGACAAAATCGGGATCCAGATCAGCGGACTCTGCTCCTTTCTGTTCTGGCCTTATCCTCTGACCAGTAATGATCCGGACAAACGCGGCAAAGGCATGGAGTTGGCCGGTAAAATCACGCAGGCCGCGCACGATATGGGCGTGGAAAACGTCTTGCTTGTGCCGGGCGCGGTTGACATCCCTTGGCGGGACGATTATGAGCCGGTGCCCAACGACCTCTGCGATCGCCGCGCTAAAGAGGCCGTCAGGACCCTGGCCAGCCAAGCCGAAAAACTAAAGGTCTTCCTCAACATTGAGAATATCTTCTTCAACGGTTATCTGATGACTCCCATGGAAATGAACGATTTTGTCGATTCATTTCAAAGTGAATATGTGAAGATTCATTTCGACACCGGGAATATCTCGATATT
This sequence comes from uncultured Pirellulales bacterium, assembly GCA_964354365.1. GTDB lineage: Bacteria > Planctomycetota > Phycisphaerae > Sedimentisphaerales > Anaerobacaceae > CAYGZM01. The sequence continues at coordinate 1,998 of CAYGZM010000263.1, read as the reverse complement.
TCAGTATCCCGAGCACTGGGTGCCGGTAATGGGCAGCCGAATCAAGAATACCCACTTCAAGGAGTTCTCGAAGAAGAGCACCGATCATTCGCTGGAGACGTTTCGTCCACTACTGGATGGGACGACCAATTGGCCCGCCGTAATGGATGAATTGGATAAGGCAGGGTATCGTGGATACGTCACATTTGAATACTTTCATCCCTATCCGCATTACCCCGAAGCCTTGATCCACCAGACTTCCGATTCTCTGGACCGAATCCTGGGCCGGCTTTCATAGCCGCTAATGCCGCGGTGGGAACAAGGAGACCGCTCGTTGAATACGCAAGCCGCTGCCATCGACATCCCATCCATCGGCCCTGTGCTTTTTGTCGCATCCCCAAGGGCCAAATACCTGTCTATCACCATCAAGCCCGACCGGACTATCAGAGTCGCTATCCCCCAAGGAGTGTCGCTGGACACCGCCACGAAATTCCTCAAATCCAAAACCCCCTGGGTAAAGAGGCATCTCGACACACTGCAGATGCTCCAGCAAAGCCGTGCTCAAGGCAGTCTGCCCGCCCTCGGCACAACCATCCCCGGGAGCGTTCTCAGTGCGAGACTCAATGAGTTGGCCGGGAAATACGGGTTCACCTACAATAGACTATTCATAAGAAACCAAAGAACGCGATGGGGAACGTGCAGCTCCAGGAACAATATCAGCCTGAATATAAATCTGCTCAGACTGCCTCAGGAACTGCAGGACTATGTTATGCTGCACGAGCTGGCTCATACCAGGCACAAGAACCACAGCAGAGATTTCTGGGCGGAGATGGACAGGCTGGTGGGTGATGCAAAGAAGCTGAGGAAGCAGATGAGGAATTATAAACTGTGAATCTTGCAGCCCCTTTTGTGCCGGCGAAAATCCGGCCGTAAGTCCCCATTGCGGGATGGAAATGTGTTCTGCAATGTGATACTCTCTAAATCAAACTGGCCGGTTCGCCTTGTCATACCTGCGAACGCCTTGTCATACCTGCGAAAGCAGGTATCCAGTAGTCTGGCGGGTGAGTGGATTCCCGCTCCCCGATCAGGTCGAGGACAAGTTTCGCGGGAATGACATACTGTGTTATATTGCTGTTGCATGAGGACTTATCGTACCGTTTTCTTGAAAACCGGTCAGTTTGAGTGACAAGAGATGATAAGCAGACAAAGCACACTATTACCGGTCCTGTGCATAGCGGTCATCGCCGCGAGCGGTTCGTGCAGGACAGCTCCAACGACGAGAGAAGCGAATCGTGTCAGGGTTGAGCCTGTTAAGATTGAGCACGTTGAGGCTGAGCCGATTACGGCGATACTGGGGGCGTTCGAGGCTGAAGTTGTGCTCCTTCAGGACGAATTGGCGGACCGCCGGGATCATCAGATTGAAGGAATGGAGTTCGCCGCCGGCAAAATGAACGGCAGGCCCGTCGTCATCGCATGGACCGGAATCGGCAAGGTCAATGCCGCTATGACGACCACTTTGCTGATAGAACACTTCAAGCCGGCGGAGGTGATTTTCACCGGCATCGCCGGCGCTGTGAATCCCGACCTGCACCCCGGCGACATCGTCATAGCCTACAAGACCGCCCATCACGACATGGGGACGGTCTGGCCGGAGGGTCTGTTCTTTAAGGGCGTCAAGAATCGGCTGACCGGCATGGAGAACCCGGTTTTCTTTCCAGCCGATGAAAAGCTCCTCGAATTGGCGCAGCGCGCAGCCGCCAAGGTCGGCCTCAGAAAGATAGAGACGGTGGAAGGGAAAAGAGAGCCGAAGATCATAAGGGGGGTGGTTGTCACCGGGGACGCATTCATCGCGTCCGACAAGAAGTGCGAAGAGCTGCGCAAGAGACTCGATGCCGATGCGGTCGAGATGGAAGGCGCCGCGGTCGCCCAGATCTGTTACCAGAGGGAAATCCCGCACCTTGTGATACGCAGCATCAGCGACAAGGCCGACGAGGGGGCCGTGGCGGACAAGCAGATGTT
>CAYGZM010000262.1:0-4434 GCA_964354365.1 uncultured Pirellulales bacterium | reverse complement strand
GAGCAGGACGTTCAAAACGCAGCCGGTGCGAAGCCGGCAAAAGAGGCACCTCCAACGGCTGCCGCGGCGGAGCCTAAGCTCGGAGCGACTATACCGCTCAACAGGCTGCAGAAGATAACGGCAGAGAGGATGCTCAAGTCGAAACAGGAAATTCCCTGCTTCTATCTGACGGTCAAGGCCGACGTTACAGAGCTTGTGTCGCTGCGGACGAAAATGAATGAAGCGGGCGATGTGAAGGTCGCCTACAACGATTTCATCATAAAGGCCGTGGCGACGGGGCTGGAGAAATACCCCATTATGACCGGCCAGTTGGTGGGCGATGCAATCAGGTTGGCCGATGCAATCAATATCGGCCTGGCGATCTCTGTGCCGGATGGCTTGGTCGCGCCGATTCTCAAAGACGTGAACAAAAAAGGCGTCAAGCAGATTGCCCGCGACGGTCAGGCCCTGATCGAAAAGGCCAAGAGCAACAGGCTTGCCCCTACCGATTTGGAGGGCGGATGTATTACGGTGAGCAACCTTGGCGCGTTCGGGATAGACAATTTCATCCCCATAGTCGTGCCCGGCCAGTGCAGCATATTGGGCGTCGGGCGGATAACCGATACCTGCGTCCCGGACAATGGCGGCATCGCAATTCGCAAGCTGATGAATATGACCCTCTCGGTTGACCACAAGGTCGCCAACGGCGCCTACGCCGCCCAGTTCCTCGACTTCGTCAGAAAACAATTGGAGGATACATCCGTCTTTGCCTCTTGACCCCAATCGCCATTTAACAAATCAACCATTCGCCAATTAACCACTCACCAATTAACCACTCACCAACAAAGGAGTGTTCACAATGGCTAAGAAAGTTGAAGCACAACACTTGGCGAACATACGCAAGGCAACGCCTAAGGCGCCGGTTATCGGTGTGTTTGCGACAAGCGATCCGCGGATTGATGACGACAGCCGAAAGCGGTGTCAGAACATTGCCAAAATGGCTGCCGATACGATCAGTGGAGCGGTGGTTTTGCCGGATAAGACGCTGGTCCCGGTGGTCTATTCTACGGTGCTGGTCGATGGCGAGGCGCAGGCCGACATCGTCGCAGAGCAGTTCCGCAAGGCCGGCGTGGATATCCTCGTTTGTGTGCCGGATACGTGGGCCTTCCCGCAGCTTACCGCGATCTCGCTGCTTGCGCAATTTCCGGCGAATACCCCTATCAACATCACTTGCGGCAACAGCGGACCCAAGCCGGGCGTCGTCTATGCGCACGCGCTCAACGGCGCAATCAGCCAGTACGGGCGGATGGCCGCGTTGAACGTCGGCACCTGGCCCGATACGGGAATGAATCCGCAGATGACCGACCAGACGGCCAAGAACCTTATTGACTGGTGCTACGCCGCCGTCGCTGCGGTCGCCTTGCGCGGTCGGCGGGTCGTTGTCCTCGGCCACGATTCGATGGGGATGGAGACCGCCCTTGCCCACATCATCCAGACGCGAAACACGTTCGGCCTGGAAATCACGCGCTTGGATATGAAGCTCTTGGCCGATATGCTCAACAAGAAGGCGTACAACGCAAAGGAGCACAGGGCGCTGCGCGGCTGGATCGATAGACACATCGGAAAGCGGCTGGAACTGCGGGATGAGGCCGACAACGAACGGTTCAACCAGTCCTTGGCGATGTACCTGATAGTCCGCGATTTGATGGCCGGCCTCAACGCGGTGGGCGGCGGCTTTATGAGCCAGCTTGAATGGGGCAGCGACCTGCGCGGCATCCCGCTGCCGGTGGCCGATGTGATGGAGAGCCTTTTCAATTCGACGTTCGACCATAACGGCCGCAAAGCCCCGCTGCCTTACGCCACCGAGGCGGACGTGCAGGGGCTTTTGACGATGCTCTTTATGACGTATCTTTCCGGCGGCAATCCCCCGCTGTTTATGGACTTTCGAAAGGTGTGGGAAGCTTGGGAAATCAAGGAGCTGGCCGGAAAAATCGGCGTCAAGAACCTGGACAAAAAGGCGGACTGGTATAGCAAGGGCCTCGTCGATGGCGACAACTCCGGCAGCGCCTCTTTCGACTGGGCGGCGAAGCCCGGCGCATCGATGAAGGAGATTATGGACGGCATATCGCTGCCGTTGGCCGAGGCGAACTACTTCCCCGGCGGCGGCAATGCGGTCAACTTTATGACCCCCGCCGGTATCGAGGGCATCGCTGCCCGACTGACTTACAGCAGCGTTGTGGGTCTCTTTAGTATGATCTGGGACGAGGCGCGTACCACCGAAGTCCCGCCCAAGCTCGCCAAGGCGATGTGCGAGCTGACGACGCCTATCTGGCCGCACACGTTTATTGTGCCTAAGTACGCGAGCATGACCGAATATAAGCAGTATCCGCCCGCCAATCACTTCCATATTACCTGGAATCTCCCCGTAGCCCGCTTGCAGCACTGGATGGACCTTACCGGCGTCCTCAGCGTCGCACCCTGGGCCGCAAGACCAAAATTCATCGAAGGAACCGACCGCCCCCAGCCTCTCGTCCACCTGATAAACGCCGGCGAAAACTCCTACAAACTCCTCACGCGTCGCGGTTAGCCTGAACCGTCTCGCTAAGCTGCGACGATCTTGTCATCCTGAACGACGCGGAGTGAAGGGTATGACCCACCCACCGTCATTTCGACCGAGCGCAGCGAGTGGAGAAATCTATTGAGAATTGTGATTGCGAAGGTGCGAAGGAGCCGCAGGCACCTGCGGCAATATCGCAGTGGCTCTATGTAGGCGTGATGCCTTTCCACAGCAACTCAATCAGACCCTTGACGTTTTTCTCAACCACATTGAATCGCTGTTTGACAACGCAGGTCGAAGTCGATACCCGCTCTTTTGCAGTCTTGGCTCGCGATTGGTCCACGGCGTCATTAGTCTGGCGTGCCGGCCACACACATTCGTCGTACTTGTTGACATAATCATTGTGTGTCTGAATTATCGCCGCTAACTCACATATGCTGTAGTGGGCTGCCATCACGCTATTGAGGAGCGTCACGTCGGGAATCTTCATAATAAGATGCAGATTCTCATCGTATCCTGGTAGCCTATTTGCGACCGCACCGCCCAAGAAAAACGTTGGGATTTCCTCATTTATGGCTTTGACCTTGTCTCTGCCTGAGTCCATTGATCCCAAGTATCCCTCGGCCCCAATTAGGAGTGACCGGTACATGTTCTGCAGCTCTGCTTTCTCAGCTTTCCTTTGCCTCTCTGTCTCCAACTCGAGCGACTTTTTCATCTGCCACCGCATCGTTAGCCATGATAGCATTGCACCAAGCACTACGCCGCCAAAACCAATTACCAGAGGCATCATTACATCTGAGAGCAGCGATTCTCCAACAATCTGCACCTGCACAATATTCGGGTCCATGTTTCTCTCCTTCTTGCCACACCCGCCTATCCGAATCGAGCAAGCGGGTTGACATGCGGTCAACCGCGCACCCTACCCCTTTGACGGTAGCTTGATGGCGTCGATCAGCTTCTGGTTAATGAGTATGCAGTCATCGCAGGCTCGCATCAGTTCATTGTTCGGCCGAGGCGGGATATGATAGTACAATTCCACAACAACGCCCGCCGACTTCGCAATCTCAATGGCGGGAACAAAGTCACTGTCGTTCGCAAGCAATACCGCTCGATCTATTTGGTGCTGGACACTGAGCTGTACCAAGTCAATTGCCAGGAGGATATCAACCATCTTCTGCTCAAACTCAATCGACCCATCGGAGCTTCTTCTTTTGGCGAGTTTTCCCAGTCGCACCTGGAACCGGGACTGCCGATTCAGAGCAAGAGCGAACCGATCGAAGGCTTGTTTCCTTGCTTTCTCCTGCTCGGTCGGCGGCGAGCTTGTATACGGGGCACAGTCGTAGTAGTATGTACGGAGCCGCTCCTGTTCATTCGCCACGTATTCGGAGAACTTAAGATAGTCCACTTTTGGGTTTCCGAACTCGGGCAAGATGAACTTGACATATCCCCCATCGATAAACACTGCGTATCGTCCCATGCGATAACCTCCGGCTTTTCAAAGAAAAAAAGCCAGCGACCGTCTCCCGATCGCTGGCGACTATTGTAAACCAGCGACCACTCTGGATCGCTGGCGGGTATTGTCTATTCCCACATATAGTATCGCTTTTGTCATTCCCCGGTTCAAGGAAAAAAACCAAAAAATTTTCGTCGGGCGCCGGAATATGCCTGCCCGCGGCCTTGACTATGAGGAATACTCTACCATATTCGGGCCCATTTCTTCACGACTTTTCTCGAGAAGACGGTGTTAATCAGTTATGAGAGTTATTAGCAATTCACGCTTGCAGGTTTGCGGCAAGGTCAATATAGTCTGCCCGATACTTTGGCTCAGGAAGCTGTAATGCCGAAACGCAAGGACATTCGCAAGATACTAATAATAGGCTCCGGCCCGATTGTCATAG
>CAYGZM010000261.1:0-4480 GCA_964354365.1 uncultured Pirellulales bacterium | reverse complement strand
CATCCCCAAGCCTTCGGCAGGCTCAGGCGGGGCGCTGCGCTTGAGGCTGCCACCCGGAATTGAACCATGCCCAAAAAACGCGTAACCTTATGCCCTGCCCCGGCGTATAATGGGTGATGTTCAAAGTGCCTATTTGCTGCAACACGGCAAATTGTTCAAGGGCAGAGCGGCAGATTTGCGTCTCCGGTTGGTTTCGGCTGCTGTCAGGTGAGCCTGCGGGCTGGATTAGAATCTTGTCAAAAATAAGGAGATTGACCTATGAAGAAGCTGATTATCGTATTGATGGTTACTGTGTGCCTGACGGCGGGACCGGCGGTTGCCGGCCCACTGCAACAAAACCAGGTCAGCGCGGGCGCAAACTGGGTCGCCCACGTGAACTACGACATGCTCGTCAAGTCCCAGACAGGGCGGCTCATCCGCGCGGAGCTGGCACAACAGGGCCTGGAGCAGAAGCTGCAGGAATTCAAGGCGATATTCTCTTTCCATCTGATTGATGACATCCGCAATGTAACGATCTATGGCAATGGCGATGACCGCCTCAAAGCTGTGGCTCTCTTTGAGGGTAGCTTCGACCAGAATACTCTAATCTCGCTTGTTCGGATGAATCCTCAGTATGAAGAGTCCAAGCATGGCGATGTTGTGGTGCACAGTTGGGTCGATGAAAACAAAAAGGACCCCAACGCCCCCGACCAGAGGATGTACGGATGTATATACAAGGGCAACAAGGTCATCCTGGGAGCCGGGCTCGACGCGGTCAAGCAGGCCGTCGATGTTCTCAACGGCTCGGCGGCGAACGCGGCTACCGGTGTCTTCAAACAGGCCATCCTGGTCAAAGAAGGAGCCTTCCTGCAGGTCGCGGCAAACGCCGTCGGCGACATCGCGCAACACCAGCAGGACGCCGCTTTGCTCCAGCAGACCGATGAATTGGGTGCCGTTATGGGTGAGGACGACGGCAAATTCTACATCAATCTCAGTTTGAGGGCCGGGTCTGACGAAATTGCCCAAAACATCAAGAAGATGCTCGAAGGCGTTATTGCATTTTTCACCCTCTCCGGCGACAAGCAGCCCGCCCTGGCGGAACTTGCCAAGAAGTTGAACTTGTCCTGCGTTGACAGAACGATTACGGTCTATTTTGAGTCGGACCCGCAAACGGTCGTCTCGTTTTTGAAAGAGCAATGGGCGGCAAAACAGCAAAAGCAAGCACCGGGCACGCCCCAATAGGGAGCAATTCCGGGCCTTGGTCCGGAGATTTGCGGGCTTTGAGCGCCGAAGAGCTGGCCCGGAAGTCGCAGCAGGGCTGCCGGGCCAGCTTTGCCGAGCTGGTGGAGCGGTATGCCGTACCGCTTCTCCGGTTTCTGCATCATCAGACGAATCACGTGCACGATGCCGAGGACCTGGTTCAGGATACGTTTGTGCGGGCCTACGGGAATATCCACCGTTATCGCAGTTCGTACAAGTTCTCCACCTGGCTTTTCACGATAGCCAGGCGCCTGGCGAGCAGCCGATTGCGCAGCCTGCGGCGCCCGCAGGTCGTTGCAGAGGCTGTGTCCGCCGATCCCGGACCACACGAAGCAATGGCGCAGCGAGAGACCAAGCGGAGCTTGTGGGATGCGGCCAGAGGCTTGTCCGCAAATCAGTACCGGGTATTGCGGCTCAGGTACGCCGAGGATATGTCGATAAAGGAAATAGCGCAGGTTATGGGAAAGTCGCAGGTGAGCGTCAGGGTGCTTCTGTGCAGGGCGCGGACGCACCTGGCCCGGGAACTGGAAGACGTTGCCGCCGGGAGGAAGGCCGGCCGGAAGGTCTCGTCAAAAGATACATTGCCTTTTATGAAAGTCGAAGGTGTATGATGTTCTGTTGGCTATATAGACTGATGATTTCCAATGCTGTGGACGGGGCCGGCGGGTTGTCCGCAGGAACACGCAGACACATTCGCCGCTGCACGAGTTGTCGAGAGTTTCACCAGGCGTGCCTGTCGCTGGGCGAGGGCTTAAGACGCGAGGCCCCAATCCTGAATGGTCAGTCATCCACACGGCTGGGCAAGCGCGTTATGTCTGCTATCTCGGACCAGGGCGCCGGGACGTACATGCTCCGAGCCAATTGGCGGCCCGTAATAGCGGCTGCATCTATTGCAGTTGCTGTGCTTGTCGGCGCACTGTTTCTCACTCTGCGCCGGACTGAGCCGCCTGCCCCTGGGCCGGTACGGTTCGTTGAGATTCCCAATCTGACTGCCTACGAGATTCCAACGGCTGCTTGGGCGGGTCTTGTCGAAAAGCCTCTGGCCGGCGAGTTCAAGAACCTCGCCGACGATACGGAGTCCGCGGTGCGTTTCCTCGTCGCGTGCGTTGCAGTGGACCCGACCAGGGCCGCAAACAAATTGCCGAACTAAAGACAGTGGGCGTTGGCTCCGGCAGGCGATTGTCAGAAGTTGTTGTTGAAATACTCCGGCCTGCCGTCGTCGCTGTCGTAGCTTGTTGTCTCAGGCGAGTCCGCATCGATTCTGATTCGCTCGATACGTTCGGCCTTCTTCGTGTTGCTGTCAACGGTGACTAAAATCGCGCTCATCTTCACATCACCGGTGGCTATCTCAAACGGGAACGGCATCTGTGTCCTGAACGACTTCAACACATTCTCAACCTTGCGGCCGAGCACCGAATCGTGCGCCCCGGTCATCCCAATGTCGGTGATGCAAGCCGTGCCCCCGGGCAGAATTCTCTCGTCCGCGGTCACAACGTGCGTGTGAGTGCCGTAACAGAGGCTGACCCTCCCGTCTATGTAGTAGCCCATTGCGATCTTCTCGCTCGTAGCCTCGGCGTGAACATCAACGACTATGACGTCGGCCTTCTGTTCGAGCTGCGGCAAAATCCTGTCGATGGCGTTATAGGGGCAGTCGGCGGGCTTCATAAAGATTCGGCCTATCAGGGAAACCACCCCCACGGTTGGCCCCTTTGAGGTCGTATAGGTTGCCCAGCGCCTGCCGGACGCCTGCTCGGACAGATTTGCGGGCCGGACAATGTTCTCGGCCGTCTCCAGAGTGGTGATTATCTCTTTTTTGCGGTAAGTGTGGTCGCCTAATGTAATCAGGTGTATGCCGTAGCGCAGCAGCTTCTCGTAGATTTGCGGAGTCAGGCCGGACCCGCCCGCCGCGTTCTCAGCGTTCGCTATCACGCAATCGATGTCAAGCTCAGTCACAAGCGAATGTAGCTTCTCTGCGACGACGCGCCTGCCGGGCCGACCGACTATGTCACCAATACAAAGAATATTGAGCTTCATAACTTGTCTCCGCATCCCGCACGGGATGCGCTTGGCCGTTCATATTCGGCAGCTCTTACCTGGCGTATTCGATGCAGCGGACCTCACGCAGCAGCGTCACCTGGATCTCGCCCGGGTACGTCATTTCATCCTCGACCTTCTTGGCGATATCGCGTGCGATCTTCATCGCTGCGGCATCGTCCACTTCGTTGGCGCTCACGATCACGCGGATTTCTCGCCCGGCCTGAATTGCGTATGCGCTTTCAACTCCCTTGAAGCTGCCGGCGATTTCCTCAAGCTGTTCCAGCCGTTTGATGTATCTTTCGAGGGTTTCCCTTCTGGCGCCGGGACGCGAAGCGCTGATCGCGTCGGCCGCTGCAATCAGCGGAGTATAAGGGTTGTCCGCTGGGACGTCGCCATGATGGCCGGCAACCGCATTCAGTATGATGGGCGATTCGCTGAATCGCTTTAGATAATTCACGCCGATTGTCGGGTGGTTGCCCTCGACCTCGTGGTCGATTGCCTTGCCGATGTCGTGCAGCAGGCCGGCGCGCCTCGCTATCGATCCGTCCAGCCCCAGCTCATCGCACATCACCTGGGCAAGGAAAGCAACTTCGACGCTATGGCGAAGGACGTTCTGCCCGTAACTGGTTCTGTAGCTCAGGGCGCCTAACATGCTAAGCACTTTGTTGTTCAAGCCCCTCACGTTCGTTTCCACCGCTACGTCTTTGCCGATCTGCAGAATTTTATGGTTGACGTCCTTCTTTGTCTGCGCCACGAGCTCCTCAATTCGGGATGGGTGTATTCTCCCATCCTGTATGAGCTTCTCCATCGACAGCCTGGCAACCTCGCGCCTCACGGGGCTAAAACCGCTCACAACTATCATTCCGGGCGTGTCGTCAACAATGACATCTACGCCGGTGGCCTTTTCAAACGCCCGAATGTTGCGCCCTTCTCTGCCGATAATTCGGCCTTTCATGTCGTCATTCGGGATCTCGACGGTGGAAACGGTAGCCTCGCAGGTCTGGTCGGCGGCATAGCGCTGAATTGCAGTGCTGATTATGTCGCGGCTCTTTTCATCGGCTGCTTCCCTCGTCTCTTCCACCTTTCGCTGAATCAAAGCCGACATCTCGTGTTCGCACTCGTCTTCCAGGCGCTTCAGCAGCAGCTCCTTGGCCTCATTCATGTCCATCGCAGTGATCTTGAGCAGCTGGTTCTTCTGCTGTGC
>CAYGZM010000260.1:0-4483 GCA_964354365.1 uncultured Pirellulales bacterium | reverse complement strand
CGTGCCTGAGCCGCCGCCTCCGCCGCCTTCGGCGCCGACGCCGATCGCTATGCTCTTGACGTTGCTCATGTTCACGCCCGTGAAGTCCGCAAGGTCAATCAGCCACTCGTGCCACGAGGTCTCATTCATATCAGAGGTATTCTCGTCGGCATAAGCGCCATAGCTCACCTTAAACTTATTGTTTGAAGCGTCGGTGAGCTGCACCCACATCGGCTGAATAGCATTGGTCGTCAAGCCGTAGAACTGAAGCGACAACGCCTTGGCGCCGCCTATGGTCCAGTTCGAACCGATGCCGGACGGCAATTTGGAAACCAGGGCCTCGACCTTGGAATAGAGGAGCCTTCCGGATTGTTCGCCTGCCGTGCAGGGGTTGTAAACCGTGCCATCGTTGTCGTACTGGTACTTCATTGCCTGCAAGCCGCCGAGCATGATACCCGTTTCAACGTCCACGGTTGCGCCAGTGTTGTTGCCGGGGATGCCGCCGACGACGCAGTCACCTGACCCGTCGATCCAGACCTGGTATATTTTGGGGGGCGCAGATACGGAATAGGCCTCTATATCGTCAATGACAATATGGTCGATCGTCGTGAACTTCCAGATTCTCCCGGCGTCCACGCCGCCTGGGGCCGCGGCATTGGCCTCATCCACAGCCCAGTAGTACGCCGTGCCGAGATCAAGCACGCTCGGGGTGTAGTTGTTGGGCGTCTGCGGGCCGCTGACACGAACCATATTGGCGGGGTCATCGGCGCCGAAGTTCACATAGTGCCCATTCGTCAGAGGCGCATAATCACCCGGATACCAGGTGAGGGTAAGTGTTCTTTCAACGCCTGTTGCGCCATTCTTCGGGTCGGGCTTCCAGGCCCAGGCGAGGTTGATTCGCATAACCTGGGCAAGCTGTCCCTCGGTCAGGACGCGGTTGTAAATGCGGGCGTCGTCGATAGTGGCATCGGTGTAAGTCTGAACAGAGGGACTCTGACCGGCTCTCGAGAAAGCGCCGATTACAACATCATCGCCCGGAGCGGCCGTTATGACACCGACATCGAAGTCTGCTCTGTCAAGGCGACCGTCAACGTACAGGTTTCTCATAGCGCCGTCGTAGGTGCCGGCGACGTGGTGCCATTCGGCGTCGTTGATGTTTACGCTGCCTTGAGGGTCATCGGCGGCGGAAGTACCCCGCAGGGTAAAGCAGGCGTTGTTAGTGCCGCCCTGCCTGCGAAGCTTCCAACCCATGCCGTCCTCGCCTCGTTTGGTGACGAAAGGCGACCAGCTTGGACCTAACGGGCTCTTTACCCAGCATGCCACGGTGATGTTGGTGTTCATATTCAACTTTGGGGAATTGCCGCAGTTGATATAGTCGTCAACACCGTCGAAGTCAATTCCGCGGTCGTCAAAGGCGTCCACGTAGAGCGGGCTGCCTTTTTCGATACCGTGGTTGCCGTAGCCGGATGAATCGTCGGCGTTGCCGTCAAGCTTCCACCAGCCCACAAGGTTAGGATCGACAATCTGCGAAGCGTCATAAACAGCCGTGAAGCTCCACACAGTGCCTTTGACAGCCTGACCGCCGCCGGTAACGCCGTCAATACGCCAGAAATACTGCTTGTAGTAGTCAAGACTCACCGGCCCATAATTGTTCGTACCGGTCGGAGCGCCCTTATACTCCGGCGATGTAACGCCGGCATTGGCAACGGCTGCTGCATCTGTGCCAAAGTACACGCGCTGGGCGGCGTAATCATCGAATGTAGCTGCATCAAAGCCCGCAGTCCAGCTTAGCATGGTACCTGCGAGAGGCAGATTTTTGGCGCCATCAGCGGGGCTCGGACTGATCGCCTTGGGCATATATGGCATCAGATGACTACCGGGAATGACGTTCTGGACATCGCCGCTGTCGGGACCCTGCCAGGCCACGGCTGCATTGTCGCCGCCGCTGCCTTCCTTGTGCAGTGCAGAGATGTAGTACGCCTTTCCGCCTTCGAGAGGAATCGGCGTCGAGGGGACCACATCGGTGTCGGTCCAGGCGCGAGCGGCGGCGGAGCCGGCTCCGGCCGAGCCGCATCTGGAAATCAGAACAGCGTTGGCCGGGTTCTCATCGGTGCTCAGCCAGAGTTCGCCATTGTCGTCGGTGGCAATCCAGAAGGTATAATCACCGGTCTTTTGCACGAGGAGCCATCCCTGATACCGGCTGCCGTAGTAGTCGGCCCAGGTCGAAGGGCCTTCAAAGAGGCCTACGAGCCCGCTGCCGTCCGGATGATCCGGGTAGCGTGGATAGTTCAACAGGTTGGCTATGCCATTGCCGTTGACACCGAGCCACCACTCGCGCAGAATACCACCGGCGTACTTGGATGCGGTCGTAAAGCTCCAGACCGCACCCTCAACTATTATCTTGTTATGCGGAGGGGCCTCTTGCAGCAGCTGCGTATCGATCCGCCAGAACATCTGCGTGTTGTATGGAAGCCCGGAAGCAGTGTAGCTCGTGGGCGTCGGCGCCCCCGCACTGCCCTGCACAACCGCATTGGGAGCCGTGTTCGGCTCTGTCGCCACAGCGGTCTGGTCTGTGCCCCAGAACACGCCATAGCTTACAATGTAACCTGTCGTCGGTTCTGGGCCATTCAGCATCCAGCTAAGAGTCGCATCCGGAGCTGTTACCCATTTAATCCCCTCTTCCGGGCTGGAATTAAGCGCCGGTTCGACATCCGCAGTATTAATGGGACTGACTCGTGAGCCCACAGTAAAGCTCCAGGTATTCCCAAGCCGGGTCGCCGTGCCGTCGAACTCATCGACACACCAATAGTAAGTCGTGGCTGTAACAAGAGCCGTCCTGGCAAAAGCAGGGATCGCAGGATCATCGTACCCGACAACATACTGCCGGCTGTCTAAAGAAGGCCAAGCCGTCGGGGCTCCTAAGCTGTTGGCTGGATTGCGGCCATCCACATCCGCCTTAACGGTGCTGAAGAACGCTTCGCGTGAGATCACCTCTGCGGGTCCGGGCTTGTAGGCAAGTATCATATACGCGTTCGTGCCGGATTTTATAGCCGGCACCGTGGAGCCATTCGCAGGCACCGGATTGGTAGCCTCGTAGGGCAGCGCGAGGTCCCTGATCGCGGATGCATTGAGCGCGCGGGTGTAAATGCGGACCTCATCAATCATCCCCGTAAACAAGTTCTCCGGACCGGTATTTCCGCTGTTGCTTCTGGCTCCAATATATGTGGTGTGGGCGGACGAGGGTATCACTGCCCCGGTCTTGCACGCCACTGAGTTATTCTGCACGCCATTGAGATAGATACGCTTGTAGTGCTGGTCGGGGTTGGTGTCATCGCGTACGCAGGCAACGTGCAGCCATTCCCCAAGTGGCGGCGGGCTGGCGACGCTGCTGAAGTCATCATTGTCTATGCGCCTTGTGGTGAAGCACAGTGTATTATTGTCGCGCCTGCGGATTGTCCAACTGAGGTTGTCCTCGCCGCGTTTGCCGACGATGTGGTGGCCCCAGTTGGTCGTCCAGGCCTCGATGTTGACCCAGGCCGAGACGGTGAAGCCGCTCTGTTCGAAATCGTACAGGTCCTTGGGACCTTCGGCGATGTTGACGCAATCGCCGGTGCCATCGAGGCGTATCGCCTGGGCATAGCCCGGATAGCCGGGCGAGGCGGCGACCCACGTTGGGTCCCCAAGCACCAGACCGTGATTGCCGTAGCCGGATGAATCGTCGCTGTTGCCCTCAAGCCTGTAGTAGCCCACCAGGTCGGGGTCGCTGACAAGCGCAGGATCTGGCGCCGTTGTAAAGGACCACACGGGACCAGGCGCACCACCTGCCTCAACAATCTGCCAGTAGTAAGTAGTAAAGTAGGCAAGAGGCCCGGGGTCATAGCTCTCGGCGCCAAGCGCCTTTGTGGCAACGTTGGTCAGTACCGCAGGATCGGTTCCGAAGTACACGTCGTGCGAAGTGGCCGAGTCTCCCGCCGACCAGGTAAGGTCCGCATTGATGTCCACCTTTTTGGCGCCGTTGCGCGGACCAGGGTTATACGCTGCGTCCGGATTCGGCAGGACCAGATTCATGGTATCGAACGTAGCGGTGGTCACCGTGCCGTCCTCGTGCGACGTCAGGCACAGCCCGATGTACACTACCGGGGGCATATCGAGGTACAAAGTACGGTTGGACTGCAGCGTCCATGTGACGCCGTCGGGAGATCGCCAGCCCTCGATCATGTTGCCCTTGCGGACGAGTCGGACATATTGGGGCAAGATCGGGGTGCCCCAGTTGTCGCTCTGTGAGTTGCTGTTGGTGTAGGGACGCCACCCATGGCTGCCGCCGTTCGTTCCATCTATTCGCGGCGTCATGATCATATACGACTGTCTCGAGTTTGCGGCCAGCGACTCGCGAATCATCACGCCAGCCTTGCGCCAGTCGTTCGTCCCGCCGGTAATGCCAGCCACGCGCACGCTGATTTCGCCGTCGCCTCGCAGTTCCGTGAAGGCGAAGTGGAATTCGTCC